>DASUCO010000093.1:0-10925 GCA_036275955.1 Acidimicrobiales bacterium | reverse complement strand
TGAACGTCTCGCCCGAGAGCGTCGGGGGTGGCGTCGCAGCCGAGGCAGGACCTGGGCCGACGAGGCCGACTGCCATGGTCATGCATGCAAGGACGAGCGTGTTGCGGAGGCGCGTTCGGCTGGGCGCGGTCGTGTCTGCAGACATCTGTCTCCCTGTTCCACCTGGTCCGACGGACCCGTCGCCGCCGTTTCCCGACGATGATCCGATCGGCTCTCGGCGCCCGCAATACGCCGATCGGGCCATTTGGCGTGCCGGCTGACGGTGACATGAGCGTGACGACGTCTGCTGGATCCCAGCGGGTCAGGATTGGTGATGTCCATCGAGGTGCCCGACATCGTCAAGCGCACCGCGCTCGACCACGCGCACGGCGCCGCGTGGCTGGCCGGCATCGACGACCTCGTCGGCGGGCTGGCCGCCGACTGGGGCCTCACGATCGGCGAGGTGTTCGGGGGCGGCACCGCGTCGGTGTGCCTGGCGGTCACGACCGCCGACGGCGCGCCGGCCGTGCTCAAGGTGGCGCCGGACGACCTCGCCACCGAAGCGCGGACGTTCGCGCTGGCCGACGGCCGCGGCTGCGCGCGGCTGCTGGCGCACGACCTCGAGCGCCGTGCGCTGCTGCTCGAGCGGCTCGGCGCATCGCTCGACTCCCTCGGTCTCCCCACCGACGACCAGCTGCGCGCCATCGCCGCCACGGTGCAGCAGCTGTGGGTGCCCGTCCCCGACGGTGACGACGTGCTGACGCTCGGCGACGCCAAGGGCCGCTGGCTGGCGGCACAGATCAGCGAGATGTGGGAGGACCTCGACCACCCGTGCACGGCGCGCGCCGTCGAGCGCGCGGTGTCCTACGCCGAGCGACGCACTGCGGCGTTCGACCGCGAGCGCGCCGTGCTCGTGCATGGCGACGCCCACCAGTGGAACACCTTGGAGGCTGGCGACGGCTTCAAGCTGGTCGACCCCGACGGCCTGTGCGCCGACCGCGAGTACGACCTCGCCATCCCCATCCGCGAGGTCATCGGCACCCCGGAGCAGGGTCGTCTGTGGTGCCACCTGCTCGCCGGCCTCACCGGCACCGACGCCACCGCGATCTGGGAGTGGGGCTTCGTCGAGCGGGTGTCGACCGGCCTGCTCTGCGCCAAGCACGAGATGCAGCCGGAGGCCGCACGCATGCTCGCCATCGCCGACGCCTGGGCCCTCTAGAAGAGCTCCTCCAGCCGCAGCTCCTCGACGGCGCGGGCGAACCGGTCGTTCATGCAGGACACCAGGCCGCGCTGGCGCTCGTCGGTCAGGTCCATGCCGCGCGCCGCCACGATCGGGTAGACGAGGCAGAACAGCGCCGCCTTGCGGTAGTCCTCCCACAGTCGGCCGAGGTCGGACTCGGGCACGCCGGCGCGCCGCAAGCCGTCGACGTACCGCCCGAACAGCGCCTGCTCGTTCGCCGATGCCACCTCGGGCTGCAGGCTCTGGGTGACGAAGTACGCCAGGTCGTACGCCCCGCTGGCCGTGCCGCTCAGCTGGAAGTCGAGCAGCGCCACCTCGTCGGCGTCGGTGAAGAGGATGTTGTCGGCGCGGTAGTCGCCGTGCGTCATCGTCGTCGGACCGGTCGCCAGGTCGAGCAGCAGCTGGGCGAACACGTCGGGCCACGCCTTGCCGGCCCGCTCGATGCTCTGCGGCACGCCGATCTCGGTGGTGACCTTCTCCCAGCCCTCGCCGAAGACCATCGGGAGGATGGCCGGGTAGATCGGATCGGCCAGGCTCACCGTCACGCCCTCCTCGGCGAGCCGCTCACCCTCGCCCCAGAACGTGGCGTGCCACGCCGCCAGCCCGTCGACGGCGCGCTCGGCGTCCGCCAGGTCCATGCCCGCGACCTGGTCGATGACACGCAGCGCACCCATGTCCTCCATGACGACCACGAACGCGCTCGTCTCCTCGTCGAGCGCGGTGTGCAGCGCCTGGGGGACACGGACCGGGACGCGCTCGGCCATGCGGTCGTAGAAGCGCACCTCACGGATGTACATCCGCAGCACCGAGCCGGTGAACACGGCGGCCTCGTCCAGCCCCGGCAGCTTGACCACGACCGACGGCGGGCAGCCCTCACCCTCGAGGTGCACCCGGTACACGGCACCGATCACGCCGATGCCGGCACCGATCTGCTCGGCCCGCACCGACGTCACCGGGAGACCGGTGACCTCGGCCAGGAACGGGGCGGTGACGTCGTCGATCGAGCTCGGGATGGCGGGCATCCCGGCATCCTTACAAGAGGCCGAGCTGCGTTGCCTTCACCACCGCGTCGTAGCGGTTTCGAGCGCCGAGCTTCACGTACGCGTTCGAGAGGTGCGTCTTCACCGTGGCCGCGCTGATGAAGAGCGAGTCGCCGATCTCCTCGTTCGTCCCGCCCTCGGCAGCGAGGCGCACGATGGCGTGCTCGCGAGACGTGAGGATGCTCTCGGGCGCCGGGCGCCCCTCGGACGCCCTGATGTCGGCGAACAGGGCCGCTGTCACCGCCGGCGCGACGTGACGCCGGCCGAGCCGCACCGCCTCGACGGCGGCGAGCAGCTCGTCACGGTCGACCTCGCTCGGCACGACCGCATCGGCGCCGGCGTCGAGGATGGCGAGCATGACGTCCCGCGTGCAGGGCGGGACGAGTGCGACGACCCGGACGTCGCGGTTGCGCTCCTTCACCCGACCGATGGCGGCGGCGAGCTCGGTGCCGGTGCCGTCGTCGCCGACGACGAGCAGGTGGGCGTCGCTCCCCCGCACGAGCGCGCTCGCCTCGGCCGCCGATGACGCCTCGGCCACCACGGCGACGTGGTGCTCGCGGAGTACGGAGCTGATCCCGGCACGGACCAGGGGGACGCCCTCGATCACGACGGCCCGAGTCGGCTCGCTCACACCGCCCCATCGGCACCAGATCGACCGTTTTGAGGGCGGTTGCTCAACCGTTGGGCCGGGCGTCCACGATCTCGAGCCGCACCAGCTCGTCCTCGTCGGTGGTGCTGGGATCGTCAGAGAGCACGGTGACGCCGGCGGACGCGTCGGTCACGAGTGCCAGCGCCTGCGCCAGCGGCAGGGTCGGCGCGCCCGTCGATCGCCCGTCGTCGGTCTGGCCCGTCACCAGTCGCTGCAGGCCGACGAGCGGTGAGAGCGGCTCGATGGGGAAGTCCGACCCGGTGATGACGTGCACACCGGCCGCCAGGAGCAGGTCCCAGCGGTACGCCGACTCCCAGCGGTGGCCGAGCGCCCGGCGCGCCGAGTCGGCGTCGCTGACTGCGAAGCCGGGCTGGATGCACGCGACGACGCCGAGGTCGCCCATGCGCCGGATGAGGTCCTCGTTGAGGACCTGCGCATGCTCGATGCGCGGCGCGGCCGCCGCGCAGTCGGCGCCGTAGACCTTCTCGTACGCGTCGAGCACCGTCTCGATGCCGCGATCGCCGATGGCGTGGGTGGCGATCGTCCAGCCCGCCTCGGCGAAGGGGTCGGCGCGCGAGGCGAGCGCGTCTGCCGAGAGGAACAGCACGCCGTCGTTGTCCGGCTCGTCGGTGAAGGGCTCGCACATGGCGCACGTGCGCGGCCCGACCCAGCCGTCGGCGTAGAGCTTCACGCCCTCGATCTCGAGCCACGGGTCGCCGGTGCGCTGCATGCGGGCGAGATCGGCGACGCCGGACGCCACGAAGATGCGGACCCGCACCGGCAGCACGTCACGCTGGCGCAGATCGCGGAGGGCGTCGAAGTACGCCCAGTCGGTCATGCCCGCCTCGGTGATCTGCACCAGGCCGAGCTGGCGGGCGTCGTTGAGCCCTCGCTCGAGGTCGCCGCGGAGCTCGTCCGTCACCTCGAGCGGCTGGTCCAGCTCGTCCATCGGCGTCGACCACCGCTCGGCGACGGCGCGGTGGAACGCGGTGATCGACTCGTAGCGGCGCGCCGGCGTCGAGCCATGCGAGACGCGCAGGAGGTGGGTGTGGTGGTCGACGAAGCCCGGGGCTTCGTACGGCATTACTCCTGGACCAGCTCGATGAGGGTGCCGAAGATCGCCTTCGGGTGGACGAACGCCACCGTCGTGCCCCGGGAACCGGGACGGGGGGCGTCGTCGATCACGCGGCCGCCGGCGTCCTTGATCGCCTGCAGCGCGGCGGCGCAGTCCTTCACCCGATAGCCGATGTGGTGCAGCCCCTCGCCCTTGTTGGCCAGGTACTTCGCCACCGGCGAGTCCTCCCGGGTGGGCGTCAGGAGCTGCACGTACGACTCGGCCACCTTGAGGAGCGCCTCCTCGACGCCGTCGGACTCGACGACCTCGCGATGGTCGACCTCGGCGCCGAAGACGTCGGCGTAGTACTTGATCGCGGCTTCGAGATCGTTGACGGCGATGGCGACGTGGTCGATCTCGGTGAACATGGGCGCAGTCACGGGTTTGTAGGCCTCCTCGGAGCCGACGCTAGCGTCCCCCGCCGTGCCGAAGACCGTGCGTGCCTACTCCATCACCGCCGAAGCCGTCGCCGCCGAGCGCGAGCGCGTGGGCGGGAACCCCGCCGACATGGACGTCGCCAACGTCGTCAAGCTCGATGACCTCGAGCTGCGCGACGTCGGCCCCACCGACGTCCACCTGCGCATCATCGCGGCGTCGGCCGAGCACAACATCGACCACGCCGCCACGGCGGACACGGTGAACATCGCCGATGCCCGCGGCGGGAAGATGTACCCCGGCAACTCGGCCATGGGCGAGGTGCTCGCCGTGGGCGACCAGGTCACCAAGTTCAAGCCGGGCGACATCGTCATCACCCACTGCAACGGTGGCCCCGACAAGTACGGCTTCCCGCTGCGCATCTGGGCCTACGACGCGCCGGACTCGATCGGCTGGTATGCCGAGGAGGCCGTCGTCGAGGAGTGGCAGCTCATCCACGCCCCGCTCGACAGCGGTCTGACGGTGTGGGAGATCGCCGCCCTGCCCCTGCGGGCGCCGACGGCGTACCACATGTGGCGTCGGGCCCTCGGCATCTACCGGGTGAAGGTGCCCCGCGAGTACCAGGCCGAGCTCAACGTGCTGTCCTTCGGTGGCGGCGTCGGCGAGCTGTTCCTGCAGCTGGCCAAGGCCGAGGGCCACAACGCGTACTTCTGCGCCGGCTCAGCCGAGCGCCGCGAGGCGCTGGAGAAGCTCGGCATCGTCGGCATCGACCAGAAGAAGTACAACCGCTTCGCCTCCCGGGACGACGTGAACGCGTTCCGCCGCGACGTGCGCGACCTGACCGGCGGCGAGGACATGCACATCGTCTGCGACATGCTGCGCGGCCCGGTGTTCGCCGCCGGCCTCGCCGTTGCGGCCCGCCAGGGCGTGAACGTCTCGTCCGGATGGCAGCTCAGCCAGGTCGTCGAATACAACTCGACGCTGATGTCGGTGAAGCAGGTCACCATCGACCACACGCACTACGAGACGGTCATCGGGTGCGCGGCCGCCACCGAGCTGTACGGCAAGGTCTTCAAGCCGACGGTGCACAAGGAGATCTACGCCTTCGAGGACGTCCCGAGGGCCTTCCACGAGATGCACGAGAACACCCAGACCGGCATCCCGATCATCCGCATGCCCGGCGAGCTGCCGGCCTCGCTCGCCTCGCTCGCCTGACGCGCCGTCTGGCGCCGCCGCGTGGTGCAGGAACACCATTGGCGGACGGCGAAGTCGGGGACTGACCGCACGATCAGTGGCGCTCGTCCCACGAAACGAGACACAGGAGGGGCGTCCGCGTGATGCGACCCGAAGAGATCCAGAACCACGACTTCCTGGTCGGCCTCCGCGGCTACGACAAGGACGAGGTCCGCGCCTTCCTGGCCGAGGTCGCCGCCGAGCACGCGGCGCTGCTGGCCGCCGTCGAGCAGGGACAGGTGAGCGCGGCGGCCGCGGCCGCAGCAGCAGCCGCGCCCGTCGTCGACGACTTCGAGAACCTCGGCGCCAGCGTCGCCGCCATCCTGCGCACCGCCAAGGAGTCGGCCAAGGAGATCGCCGACGAGGCCGAGGCGCGCGCCGCCGCCCTGCGCGAGGAGGCCGAGCAGCTCCACCGTCAGGCGCAGGAGTCAGCCGAGGCCATCCGAGAGCAGGCAGCGGCCGACACCCAGGAGCTGCGCGCGCAGGCTCAGCAGCAGGTCGAGGAGGCGCGGGCCGAGGCCGAGCGCCTCGTCCGCGAGGCGTCCGAGCGGGTCCGCCAGATCGAGCTCGAGCACGAGGCCCGCACGAACAACAGGGCCGAGGAGGTCACCCGGCGCGAGCAGGCCATCCGCCAGCGGCTCCTCGAGGCCGCCGACGAGCTGCAGCTCGCGCTCGTCGCCCTCAACGACGGGACGCCGGCGGCGAACCACCAGGAGGACCAAGAGCCCGCTCTTGGGTGATCCGGCACCGCTTCCGTAGACTTCCGCTCCACACGCCAACGACCTCTGGAGGGGCACGCATGCCCGGTTCTGTCATCGTCGCGGGGGCCCGCACCCCGATCGGGAAGCTCTCCGGCGCACTGGCGTCGTTCCCCGCCACCAAGCTGGGCGGCTTCGCCATCAAGGCCGCGCTCGAGCGCGCCGGCATCACCGGCGAGCAGGTCGACTACGTCTACATGGGCCAGGTGCTCGGCGCCGGCGCGGGGCAGATCACCGCTCGCCAGGCCGCGGTGAACGGCGGCATCCCGATGACCGTCCCGGCCACCACCATCAACAAGGTCTGCCTGTCCGGCCTCAACGCGATCATCCTCGCCGACCAGCTCATCCAGGCCGGCCAGGCCGACATCGTCGTCGCCGGCGGCATGGAGTCGATGACGCAGGCGCCGTTCCTCCTGCCCGGTGCCCGCGAGGGCTACCGCATCGGCGACCAGAAGGTCGTCGACTCGATGATGTACGACGGGCTGTTCTGCGCGTTCGACATCTGCGCCATGGGCGCCGGCACCGAGAAGTACACCAAGGCCGCCAAGGGCATCGACCGCGAGCGCCAGGACGCGCTGGCCGCCGCCTCGCACGAGCGCGCCGCCGCCGCCATCAAGGACGGCAAGTTCAACGACGAGTACGTCACGGTCGAGGTGCCCCAGCGCAAGGGCGATCCGATCCTGGTCGAGACCGACGAGGGCGTCCGCCCCGGCACGACCGCCGAGTCGCTCGCCGGCCTGCGCCCGGCGTTCGAGGCCGACGGCTCCATCACCGCCGGCAACGCGTCGCAGATCTCCGACGGTGGCGCCGCCGTGATCGTCATGTCGCGTGCCGCCGCCGAGCGCATCGGCACCACCCCGCTGGCCGAGATCATCGGCTACGGCATGGTCGCCGGCCCCGACCCGTCGCTGCTCACCCAGCCGTCGCGTGCGATCAAGCAGGCCGGCGAGCGGTTCGGCGTCGCCGTGAGCGACATCGACCTGTTCGAGCTCAACGAGGCGTTCGCCGCCGTCGGTGCCGCGTCGATGGACGACCTCGGCATCAAGGACGACATCGTGAACGTCAACGGTGGCGCCATCAGCCTCGGCCACCCGATCGGCATGTCGGGCACCCGCGTGGCGCTCACGCTGGCCCACGAGCTCAAGCGCCGGGGTGGCGGCACCGGCGCCGCCGCCCTGTGCGGCGGCGGCGGCCAGGGCGACGCCCTGCTCATCCGCTCGCTCTAGTCCCCGACGAGATCTCGGGCGACTGAAGCCGGTGAAACCGGCTCAGCAGCCCGAGATCTTGCGCGTCCAGGGGTGGTCGGGGCGGAAGCGGGAGAGCGACTCGGCCAGCCAGGCGCGCTCGTCGGCAGTCATGCGAGGGAGGCACGTCTCCAGGTCGGCGTCGTCCTTCGGACGGATGCCGCCGCTGCTCAGCCCCTTGTAGAGCAGCGTGCCGTGCGGTCGCAGGTACGGGATCCCGTCGTCGGTCTCGGCGACCATCCACGCGAGCGGCGCGGTGAGCGACTCGTCGCGGCGATAGACCCACGTGTCGTCGTCGCCGGGCACGGCCATGAGATCGATCCGCCATCGCTCGGCCACCGGGTCGAAGCACCACGACTGGAACCCGCCCTCGGGGAGCGGGTCGTCCACGCCCATCCGGCGCAGCTCGCCGTCGCCGGCGGCGTAGGGCTGCAACCCGAGGTGGCGGCGAACGCGCGCGTGATCGGCGCGCGGCACCTCGATCTCGAGGTCGTGGTGGTCACGCGTCCGCTCGCCGACGAACAGATCGATCGACCACCCGGCGGCGACGCGCCACCGGACACCCACGCCCTCCAGATGACGTGCCGCCTCCCAGGGCGACCACGCGTCCCACGCCTCGATGTCAGGCGTCGACGTCGCGACGACCCTCGAGGGCGCGGCCCAGCGTGAGCTCGTCGGCGTACTCCAGGTCGCCACCGACCGGGAGTCCCGACGCGATGCGCGTCACCAGCAACCCCAGCGGCTTGAGCAGGCGGGCCAGGTACATGGCGGTCGCCTCGCCCTCGATGTTCGGGTTGGTGCAGAGGATCACCTCGGTGATGCCCTCCGGCTCGAGCCGGGCCAGCAGCTCCTTGACCCGCAGCTGCTCGGGCCCCACGCCCTCGATGGGGCTGATGGCGCCCTGCAGCACGTGGTATCGGCCCTTGAACTCGTGCGTCTTCTCGACCGCCACGACGTCGCGGGGCTCCTCGACGACGCACAGCAGGTGGCCGTCACGGCGATCGTCGGCGCACAGGTCGCACAGCTCGCCCTCGCTCACGTTGAAGCAGCGACGGCAGAACGACACCCGCTCCTTGGCCTCGGTGATGGCGGTGGCGAGCCGGGTGGCGTCCTCCTTCGACAGCTTCAGGAGGTGGAACGCGATGCGCTGCGCCGACTTCGGCCCGACGCCGGGGAGTCGGCCGAGCTCGTCGATGAGGTCCTGGACCGGGCCGGCGTAGACGGCCACTACTCGAGCTCGGGGGTGCCCGTGCCGAGCATGCCGCCGAGGTTGGGCATGAGCCCGCCGAGCGACGCGTTCTGGGCCTCGGTGACGCGCGCCACGGCGTCGTGGATGGCGGCGAGGACCAGGTCCTCGAGCATCTCGACGTCGTCGGGATCGACCGCGTCCTTGCGGATCTTCACCGAGCGGAACTCGAAGCCGCCGGTGACGGTCACGTGCACGGCGCCACCGCCGGCGCTGCCCTCGTGCACCTGCTGGGCAGCCTGGGCTTGCGCCTCCATGAGCTGGGCCTGCATCTCCTGCGCCTGCTCGAGCAGGGCACCGAAGTCGAAGCCCTCGGGAACGTCGGTCACTTGTCCTCCACGACCTCGACGTCGCCGAACGCGGCGCTGAGGTGATCGATGCCGGTGCGGTTGTCCGGCGGTGCGTCGGTGAGCTCGTCGAGGTCGACCGGCTCCTCGGGTTGGTCGGGCGCGCTCGTCGGCGCGTCCTCCTTGGCCGGACCGCCGGGATCGACCACCAGTCGCAGTGGCACCGGGACGCCGAAGTGGGCGGCCAGCGCCGCCTCGACGTCGGGCTTCACGGGTGCCGCCAGCGAGATGTGCGACTCGTACTGCAGCGCGAACACGGCGGTGCCGTCCTCCACCGCGATGAAGCGCCCGGATGCGAACAGGCCCTTCACCCGCGGCTTGAGCTTGGGGAGCACGGCGTCGGCCCACGCCGTGGTCAGGGCGTCGCGCGACGGGAGCGCGCCGCCACCGGCCGGCGACGCAGACGCCGTCGCGGTCGGCGCCGCGGTGGCAGCGGCCGGCGTGCGGTTGCGCAGCGCACCGAGCGTCGGTCGCTCGGTCGGCGGCCGCGTGGGCGCCGGCCGTTCGGGCGCGGGCGTCGGCGTCGCTGCGGCGGCGGCGGCCGCGGGCGCCGCGGCCACGCGCCCGCCACGCTCGAGTCGCTCCAGGCGCTCGACGAGGGCCGCCGGTGACGCGTCGAGCTCGACGCGGGTGCAGCGCACCAGCGCGACCTCGAGGGCGACCCGGGGGTCGGGCGACTCGCGCATCTGCTGGATGGCCTCGCCGATGGCATCCATGGCACGCACGGTCGCCGCGTTGCCGAGTCGGCGGCCCTGGTCAGCCACGAGCTCCTTGGCGTCGTCGGGCAGCAGGACCGCGTCGGGCGCCAGCGTGGCGACGAGCGCGTCCCGCAGGTGGCCCAGCACGGCCTCGGCCAGCTGGCGCGGCTCGCGCCCGGCCGATGCGGCCTGGGCCACGGCGACCAGTGCCCGTCCGGTGTCGCGCTCGCACAGCGACTCGATGATCTCGTCGACGACGGTGTCGTCCTCGCCGGTGCCCCCGGCGGCGGCGATCTGGTCCAGGGCGGACAGCGCGTCGCGCGCCGAGCCCTTGCCGCGACGCACGGCCAGTGCGATCGCCGCGTCGTCGACGTCGAGCTTGGCGTCGTCGGCCACCCACCGCAGGTGCGACTGCAACGTGGGCCCGTCGAGCAGGCGCAGCTCGAAGTGCTGGGTGCGGCTGCGGATCGTCGGCAGCACCTTCTCGGGTTCCGTGGTGGCCAGCACGAACACGACGTGCCCCGGCGGCTCCTCGAGCGTCTTCAGCAGCGTGTTCGACGCGGCCGACGTCAGCATGTGCGCCTCGTCGAGGATGTAGAGCTTCGTGCGACCGGGCGAGCCGAGCGCGGCGCGGGCAACGAGATCGCGCATGGCGTCGACGCCGTTGTTCGACGCGGCGTCGAGCTCGATGACGTCCATGGAGCTGCCGGCGTCGATGCTGCGGCAGGACTCGCACTCGCCGCACGGCTCGCCGTCGACGACGCTCGCGCAGTTGAGCGCCTTGGCCAGGAGGCGCGCCGTGGTCGTCTTGCCGGTGCCACGCGGGCCGCTGAACAGGTAGGCGTGGGAGACGGTGCCCTCTCGGATCGCGTTCTGCAGCGCGAGCTTCAGGTGGTCCTGCCCCCGCAGCTCGGCGAACTTCCCGGGTCGGTAGCGCCGGTAGAGGGACTGGATCGCCATCGGCTCCGAGGATAGGAGGCCGCCGTGATGCGTCGTACACTG
>DASUCO010000092.1:0-5072 GCA_036275955.1 Acidimicrobiales bacterium | reverse complement strand
CGACTTGGATCAGCACACCGCCGAAGGCACCGATGGCACCGGCGATGCCGATGACGGCCGCCGCCCTCCGTTTGAACTCGACCGCGATGGCCTTGGCATCGGCTGCGGTGTCGGTCGCCGCGTGCCGTCGACCGAGCAGGGCGAAGATCGACGGGATCATCTTGTACGTCGAACCGTTGCCGATGCCCGACAGCAGGAAGATCACCATGTACGACCCGAAGAACGTGGCGAAGCTGCGGTGCTGCACGCCGTAGATGGCGGCCAGGGTGAAGACCGCCATGCCGAGGAACACCGTGATGGTCACCTTCGCGCCGCCGATGCGATCGGACAGGAGACCACCGAGCGGACGGGCCACGGAGCCGATGAGCGCCCCGACGAAGCCGAGACCGGCCAGGTAGGTGGCGATGAACGGGTGGCCGGCCAGGAACTCCGGGAACGTGTTCTTGATGACCAGCGGCAGCGAGAACGAGAAGCCGATGAACGAGCCGAAGGTGCCGATGTAGAGGAACGACATCACCCACGTCTGCGCGTTCGACAGCGCCTTGACGTAGGACGACTTGTCGGCCCGGGCCTGCGTCAGGCTGTTCATCCACCGCCACGCGGCGAACGTGGCCAGCGCGATCAGCGGCAGCCACATCAGGCCGGCGTTGGCGATGTGCACCTCGTGCACCGGCAGCTTCACCGCGGCCGCCGGGACGCCGACGATGATGGCCAGCGGCACGAGCAGCTGGGCGACGGCGACGCCGAGGTTGCCGCCGGCAGCGTTGAGCCCGAGCGCCCAGCCCTTCTTCCGCTCCGGGTAGAAGAACGAGATGTTCGCCATGGACGACGAGAAGTTGCCCCCACCCAGGCCCGCCGTCGCCGCGCACAGGAGCAGCACGAGCATCTGCGTGTCGTGCGCCTGGTCGAGCAGCCAGCCGCTGGGCACGACGGTGGCCAGCAGGATGGTCGGGATGAACAGGAGCGATGCGCTCGCCATCGTCCACGCCCGCCCGCCGAAGCGAGGGATGGCGAACGTGTAGGGGATGCGCAGCATCGAACCGATGAGGTTGGGGAGCAGCGTCAGCAGGAACAGCTCAGACACCGACAGCGTGATGCCGGCGTTGCCCAGGTTGAGGACGACGATCGTCCAGAGCACCCAGACGCAGAAGCCGATGTGCTCGGCGAACATCGACCAGATCAGGTTGCGCCGGGCGATGCGCTCGCCGGTGGTCGCCCAGAACTCCTCGTCGTCGGGGTCCCAGTGGTCGATCCAGTGGTCGCCGCGTGACGGCGGGTCGGGATGGACCACGAGCGCCGGCTCGGGATCCGTCACCACGGCGGGGTTCAGGATGTCGGTCATGGGCGGCACTCAATCGCGGTGGCGATTCATCCCAGTTGCCGGCGTGTGAAGCGCACACGTCATCGCACCCACGACCGGTGCGGTGCACCGGTGAAGCGCACGAAACAGATCGGAAACGACCGGACGCCGTGAATGCTGTGTTACGGCCGGCGCACCGAGCAGGGCGCGGGACGATGCGAAGGCTGTCGTCTGGTGTTGACGCGTCGGCAATGGGCGCCACATCCCCCCTCGCTTGACTCGGAGCGTGACCACAACCCCCCGACGCAAGACGCTGATCGTCGCCGGTCACGGCATGGTCGGACACAAGCTGGTCGAGCTGCTCGTGGCGCGCGGTGCGCTCGATCGGTGGCGGATCCTGGTGATCGGCGAGGAGCACCACCCGGCGTACGACCGCGTGCACCTCAGCTCGTTCTTCGACGGCGCCGGCGTCGACGACCTCTCGCTCGTCAGCGACGGCTTCTTCGACGATCCCCACGTGACCCTGCTGACCGACCGCCGCGTCGTCGCCGTCGATCGCCCTCGGCGCATCGTCACCACCGACGACGGCCGCGAGCACACCTACGACGAGCTCGTGCTCGCCACCGGATCGTTCCCCTTCGTCCCGCCGGTCACCGGGGCCGACGCCGAGGGCTGCTTCGTGTACCGCACGGTCGACGACCTCGAGGCCATCGCCGAGTTCGCCGCCGGGTGCCGCCGCGGCGCCGTGGTCGGGGGCGGCCTCCTCGGGCTGGAGGCGGCCAACGCGCTGCGCTCGCTCGGGCTCGACACCGCCGTCGTCGAGTTCGCGTCGCGCCTGATGCCGATGCAGGTCGACGAGGCCGGCGGCGACGTGCTGCGCCGGGCCATCGAGGACCTCGGCGTGCACGTGCACACCGACTTCGCCACCACCGACGTCGTCCGCGGGGATCGCGACCAGGTGCTGGGGCTGGCCGCCGGTGACGGCGCCGTCGTCGATGCCGACCTGGTGGTCTTCTCCGCCGGCATCCGTCCTCGCGACGAGCTGGCCCGATCGTGTGGCCTCGAGATCGGCGCGCGGGGCGGGGTCGTCGTCGACGACCGCTGCCACACTGCTGATCCCCACATCTGGGCCATCGGCGAGTGTGCCCACGCCGCCGGCCGGACCTGGGGCCTGGTCGGTCCCGGCTACCAGATGGCGCGCGTCGTGGCCGATCAGCTGCTGGGTGACGGCGCCGACCGGTTCACGGCGGGTGACCTGTCGACCAAGCTCAAGCTGCTGGGCGTCGACGTCGCCAGCTTCGGTGACGCGTTCGGCACGACGCCGGGCAGCGAGTCGGTGTCGTTCACCGACCGCATCGCCGGCGTCCACCGGCGGGTCGTCGTCGATCCGGCCGGCCCGCGCGTGGTCGGCGGGATCCTCGTCGGCGACGCCGACGGCTACGACGCCCTCGTCGCCATGGCGCGCGGTGACCTGCCGACGCCGGCCAGCGTGGCGTCGCTGGTGGCACCGGGCGGCGCCGCCCCGGTCTCGGTGGGCGTCGGGTCCATGAGCGACAGCGCCGTGCTGTGCTCGTGCAACAACGTGACGAAGGGCGCCGTGTGCGAGGCCGTCGCCGGCGGCAGCCACGACATCCCGTCGCTGAAGTCGTGCACCGGTGCCGGCACCGGCTGCGGCGGCTGCGTGCCGCTCGTCAACGAGCTGTTGCGATCCGAGCTGGCCGCGTCCGGCATCGCCATGGACGACCGCCTGTGCGAGCACTTCGCCTACAGCCGGCAGGAGCTGTTCGACCTCGTGCGCGTGCACGGCATCGGGTCGTTCGCCGAGCTGGTACGCACCCACGGCACCGGTCGAGGCTGCGAGATCTGCAAGCCGGCGGTGGCGTCGATGCTGGCGTCGCTGGGTGGCGAGCACATCCTCCGCGGCGAGCAGGCATCCCTGCAGGACACCAACGACCACTTCCTGGCCAACCTGCAGAAGAACGGCACCTACTCGATCGTGCCGCGCGTGCCCGGCGGCGAGATCACGCCGCAGCAGCTGATCGCCATCGGCGAGATCGCCCGCGACTTCGACCTGTACACGAAGATCACCGGCGGCCAGCGCATCGACCTGTTCGGGGCCCAGGTGCACCAGCTGCCCCAGATCTGGGGTCGGCTGGTCGACGCCGGCATGGAGTCCGGCCACGCGTACGGCAAGGCCCTGCGCACGGTGAAGTCGTGCGTCGGCTCCACGTGGTGCCGCTTCGGTGTGCAGGACTCGGTGGCCATGGCCATCCGGATCGAGCTGCGCTACCGCGGGCTGCGGGCACCGCACAAGGTGAAGATGGCGGTGTCCGGCTGCACCCGCGAGTGCGCCGAGGCCCAGAGCAAGGACATCGGTGTCATCGCCACCGAGAACGGCTGGAACCTCTACGTCGCCGGCAACGGCGGCGCTCGCCCCCAGCACGCGCTGCTGTTCGCCACCGACCTCGACGACGAGGGCCTGCTCCGGGCGATCGACCGGATCCTCATGTTCTACGTCCGCACCGCGGACCGGCTCGAGCGCACGGCGTCGTGGTTCAACAAGCTCGAGGGTGGGATGGAGCACCTGCGCAAGGTGGTGCTCGACGACTCGCTCGGCATCTGCGACGAGCTCGATGCCCAGATGGCGCGGCACGTCGAGCAATACCGCGACGAGTGGCGTGAGGCGCTCGAGTCGCCCGAGGTGCTCGCTCGCTTCCGCACGTTCGTGAACAGCGACGAGCCCGATCCGCAGATCGTGTTCGTCCGCGAGCGCGGCCAGATCCGGCCCGTCGCATGACCGTCGCCACCTGGACCCCGGTGTGCCGCGTGACGGCGCTGACCCCAGATCGCGGCGTCGCCGCGCTCGTCGACGACCAGCAGGTCGCCGTGTTCCTGCTCAGCGGCGACGACGACGAGGTCGTCGCCATCGGGAACATCGACCCGTTCAGCGGCGCCGGCGTGCTGTCGCGCGGGATCGTCGGCTCGCGCGGCGACGTCGTCACCGTTGCCTCTCCCGTCTACAAGCAGCGCTTCGATCTCCGCACCGGTCGCTGCCTGGACGACGAGACCGTGTCGGTGCCGGTGTACGCCGTGCGCGTCACCGATGGCTGGATCGAAGTAGCAACATGACGCTGACCGCCGTCGAGCGCTTCTCCAACCGGCACGACGACGAGCTCCTGCCCGCCGCGGGTGCGTATCGCGCCCGGCTGCCCGTGACGCCCCCGCTGCCCGGGCAGCAGTACGCGTTCGAGGTCGACCTCGACGCCTGCACCGGGTGCAAGGCCTGCGTCACCGCCTGCCACAGCATGAACGGGCTCGATCCGGGCGAGTCGTGGCGCGCGGTGGGGCTGCTGGTCGGGACCCAGGACGCCTACCAGCAGACCGTCACCACCGGCTGCCACCACTGCGAGTCCCCCGCCTGCATGTCCGGCTGCCCGGTCGATGCCTACGAGAAGGACGACGTCACCGGCATCGTCACCCACCTCGACGACCAGTGCATCGGCTGCCGGTACTGCACGCTCATGTGCCCGTACGAGGTGCCGCAGTACAACGACCGCCTCGGCATCGTCCGCAAGTGCGACCTCTGCGCCGACCGCCTGGCCGAGGGCGAGGCGCCGGCCTGCGTGCAGGGCTGCCCGACGGCGTCGATCCGCATCACCGTGGTCGACACCGGCGCCCCGGCCGACTGGCCGATCCCCGACGTGCCGGCCAAGGACCTCACCCGGCCGACGACCGTGTTCCGGACGACCAGGGAGGTGCCACCCGGCGCCCG
>DASUCO010000091.1:0-7687 GCA_036275955.1 Acidimicrobiales bacterium | reverse complement strand
CCGGGCGCGGAGATCGCGCGCATCATCGCCGCCAGCGAGGGCCTGCTCCCCGGCGCCGTGGTGGAGGAGATCCGGCGTCACCCGGTGACGGTTCCGCCGCTGCCGCCCGACACCGTGGCCCGCATCGTGGCGCGCGCCTTCGACGGTCGGGTCGACGAGGTGAGCGACCATCCGCTGGCGGTGACGCCCGTGACCCAGGTCCACGCCGCCCGGCTCGACGGCCGCCGTCGTGTGCTGGTCCGGGTGCGGCGTCCCGGCGCCCGCCGCGACGTGCTGGCCGACGCCCGCATGACCGCGGCGCTGGCGCGATCCCTCGAAGCGCTCGTACCGCCGCTGCGCGCCATCCACCCGCTCGGCTTCGTCGAGCTGGCGGCGCGGCAGGCCGTCGAGGAGCTCGACCTCCGCCGAGAGGCCCTCGCACTGGTCGAGCTGGCGACGGCGCTCGAGGAGATCGGCGCAGCCGGCATCACGGTGGCACGGCCAGTCGCCGGCCTGGCCACCCCGCGGGCGCTCGTGCTCGAGGAGCTGCCCGGTGCCCGCTCCTTCGCGTCGGCGTCGGACCGGCTCGACCCCGACGCCGCCATCGCCGCGGTGATCCAGGCCTCGCTCGAGGCCGGCCTGGCGGTGGGTGTGTTCCATGCCGACATCCGCCCCGAGCACCTCGTCGTCATGCGCGACGCGTCGCTCGGCGTGGTCGGCTGCGGGACCCTCGGTCGCTTCGACCTCACGACCCGCCGCGCCGCGTTCGGGTTCCTCACCGCGCTGTTCTCCGGCGACCACCGGGGCCAGGTCGAGGCGATGGCCCTCGGTGGTGCCATCCCCGACGGCGTCGACATCGAGGCGCTCGTCGCCGACCTCGCCGCCGCGCCGGCGCTGTCGCCCGTCGCGATGCTGTCCGGCGGCGGTGACGCCATCACTGGTGCGCTGAGCGACGCGGTTGCCATCCTGCTGCGCCATCGCCTGCGACCGCCGGTGGACGTGACGATGTTCGTGCGCAACGTGTTCGCGTTCCGCGAGCTGCTCGCCACGCTGGCACCGGACACGTCCCCGTTCCTCGCCCTGATGCCGCTCGTGCAGCGGCTGCCGGACCTGCAGGCTCGCCTGGAGGAGCCGGCCCGTTGATCGCCACCGCCGTGGCCGACGCCGCGGTGTCGGCGGCCGTGGGACGGCCGGCCACGGTCCGGCTCGGGCTGTCGCGCCGGGGCGTGCTCGGCGGGCGGGCCGACCGGGTGACGCTGCGCCTGCGCGGGCTCGAGGTCGCGGGCCTCGTGCTCGACGCCGTGCACGTCGACGCCAGACGGGCGTGGATCGCACCCGGGTGGCCACCGCGGTTGCGCACCGGCCCGGTCGAGGTGGCGGTGACGGTGACCCAGGCGGCGCTGGACGACTGGCTGCTGGCCGATGCCCTGCCGTTCCGGCTCCGGCTGCGCGAGGGCGGGCTCATCGTCCGCACCGGCGCGGTCGGCATCCGGCTCGCCGAGCTCCACGCCGGCATCGCCGTCGAGGACGGCCGGGTCGTCGTCGTGGCGGAGCGGGCCGACATCCTGGGCGTGACCGTCCCCAGTCCACCCGTGCGCATCCCGCTGCCGCTGCCCCCACTGCCGGGTGGCACGACGCCGACGTCCCTGGTCGTGCGGGACGGCTCGATCACGATCGGGCTGCGCGTCCCCCGCGTCGACGAGCCACTGACGCCAGAGCTCCTCCGCAACCTCAGTGCCGCGACGATGCGACAAGATCGTCGATCTGTCTTGACACGCTGACCGCCGCAAGGCCACAGTGTCGCGATGACCGAGACGTCCGATCTGTCCCTCGGCAGCTTCACCGAGCACGGCCCCTGGCGGATCCACCCCGAGTCGCTGCAGTGGGCTGAAGGCCTCGGCGAGCTCCGCGCCGCGGCGCGCGCCGAGGTCCCCGTCCTCATGCGGCGCCGGCGGGTGCCCCCGCTCGGCCGGTTCCTCATCACCGGCGCGCGGCTCACGTGGGCGCTCGGCGCCTGGTGGTGCACCGACCGGCGGCGCGGGGGCGACGAGTCGATCGCCGGGCTGTCGCGCCGCCTCCGCCGATCGTTCGAGCGCCTGGGCACGACCTACATCAAGCTGGGCCAGATCATCTCCTCGGGCCAGGGTCTGTTCCCCGACCCCCTGGTCGAGGAGTTCAAGCTGCTGCGCGACCGGGTGCCGGCCGAGCCGTTCGCCACCGTCCGCCGGGTCGTCGAGGAGGAGCTCGGCCAGTCGATCGAAGCCGTGTTTTCGTCCTTCGAGGAGACCCCCGTCGCGGCCGCGTCGATCGCACAGGTCCACCGGGCAACGCTCCGATCCGGTGAGCACGTCGTCGTCAAGGTCCAGCGTCCGCAGGTGCAGGAGCTCGTCCGGCGCGACATCGCGGCGATGTCGTGGATCGCGCCGCTGCTCATCGGTCGCATCCCGGTCACCGCGCTGGCGAACCCGCCGGCGCTGGTGGAGGTCTTCGCCGAGACGATCCTCGAGGAGCTCGACTTCCGGCTCGAGGCCGAGAACATGCTCGACATCGCCCGCGTCTTCGCCGAGACCGACCAGCGCATCATCGTCGTGCCCCGCCCCCACCCCGAGCTCGTCACCCGCCGCCTCCTCGTGATGGAGCGCCTCGACGGGTTCGCGTTCGACGACGTCGCCGGCGTCCGCGATGCCGGCATCGACACGACCGCCATGCTGCGGGGCGGGCTCATCGCCTTCCTCGAAGGCGCGCTGTTCTACGGCGTGTTCCACGGCGACCTCCACGGCGGCAACCTGTTCATCCGGCCCGACGGCCGCATCGCCCTGCTCGATTACGGCATGACCGGCCGGCTCGAGGAGCACAACCGCCTCGGCTTCGTGCGCCTCCTCGTCGGCGCCGGCATCAACGACGTGACGTCCCAGCTCGAGGCGCTCCGCGACCTCGGCGCCCTGCCCGCCGACACCGACCTGCGTGCGGTGATCACCGACCTCGGCCTCGACAAGCCGCTCACGCTCGCCGACCCGAACGCCATGTCGGCCGACGAGCTGGTCGGCGAGCTGCAGGCGCTCATCAAGGCACTGCTCGGCTACGGCGCTCGGCTCCCGAAGTCGCTCATGCTGTTCGTGAAGAACATGCTCTTCCTCGACGGCGCGATCGCGCTGCACGCACCCGAGATGGATCTCTTCGCCGAGGTGATGAGCATCTCGGCCTACTTCACCGAGACCCACGGCGAGCGGCTCGCAGCCGACGCCGGCATCGACCCCGACTCGCTCGTCGTCGACCTCGACAGCATCAAGGAGTCGCTCGGCCTCGCCGACGACTCGCTCAGCTACGCCGACCTGATGGAGCGCCGCAAGCTCATCCGCTCGCGCGTCCGGGGCGGCGCGGGCCGCCGTGGCCGGCGCGCATCGTGACGTCCCCCCGACCGATGGAGGCACCGTGAAGGACCAGCTCACCTACGACCCCGAAGAGCTCCTCGCCAGCCACGACTACGAAGAGCCGCTCGTGCTGGCCGGCCGGCGGATGCATGGCGGCTTCGACGCCGACGGCACCTACCGGTCGCCCCGCACCCGAAACCGCATCCCGGCGATCGAGGCGTGGCAGGCCAAGCTGGCGGTCGACTCCGGTGGCATGCCCCTGGTCGACTGCCCACCGGACTTCTTCGCCGCCTTCTACCCGAACGTCGACCAGACGACCTACCTGCTCTCCGAGGGCGTGCGAACACCGCTCGCCCACGTGCTGACCCACATCGGCACCATCGAGGGGTTCGGCTCGATCATCCGCTTCGTCGAGCTCGGCGATCTGCAGGCCCGCTTCGTCGAGCCGATCGACGGCACGGCGATGGCCCACCTGCAGCGGGGGCTGTACGAGGCTCACGCCCGCGACGAGTCGGGCTTCGAGGACGAGGGCGGCCACCAGCAGATGTGGTACCTCGTGCGCGACCTCGCCCTCGAGGATCCCGACGTCGGCGACCCGCTGGCGCTGACGATGAAGACGATGGCGGCCGACGGCGCCGGCAGCGAGGTCATGACCTCGATGGCGCAGTCCCTCGGCGGCACCGTGCGCGTCGTGCCCCAGATCGACGAGCAGATCGAGCTCGCCATCACCCGCATGACTGGTCTGCTGCTCATCGAGCTCCTGGCCGAGAACACGTTCCGCTGGGCCGAGCAGGTCGTGGGCGACGAGCGGTACTGCGCCAACGCCGTCGACGCCGCCCGCCTGGTCAACTACATCCGGATGGACGAGGCGCCGCACGTCGAGTACCTGCGCACGACGCTCACCGAGATGCGTGCCCGCACCTTCGTCGGCGTCGACGGCCAGCACCTGCCGGGCACCGACGTGATCGACGCCTGCTGGGACTATTCGATGAAGGGCATGTTCGGGCTGGGCGGCAAGCGCCAGGGCAACCGAGCCATGTTCCTGTCCGTCGTCGAGCGCGAGCTCGAGCACCATCCGCGGCGAGCGACGATCCTCTCGAGCTTCCACGATCTCGAGACCGCCGATCCGGTGATCGACGAGCCGGCGCCGCCCAAGGTCGGCGCCGTGCCGTCGTACTGACTGCGGCGGCGCGATCGTGAGCGAGATCGTCGACATCTCCACGATGGGGGCGGGTCTGCCGGCCGTACCGCCACCAGCCCTCGACCCGTACCTCGACGCCGCGGCGCGGTGCCTCGCCCGGCACGGCGTGCGCCGCACCTCCGTGCACGATGTCGCCCGCGAGCTCGGCGTCTCGCGAGCCACGGTCTACCGGCAGGTCGGCACGATGGACCGGCTGGGCGCCCTCCTCTTCGCCCGCGAGGTCCACCGCCTGCTCGAGGCGCTGCCCGCCCAGGTGGCCGGGCTCGGCGGCGTGGACGCCATCATCCGCATGGCGACGCTCGTTGTCGAGGCCGCCCATGAGCACCCCGTGCTGCGCAAGGTGCTCGCCGACGAGCCCGACGTCGCCGGCTCCTACCTCACGCTCGGCTTGCCGGCCGTGATCGAGCGGGTCCGGCCCGTGCTCGTCCCGCTCTTGGAGGCGGGCGCCGCCGCCGGCGAGCTCACCGCCACCGATCCCGGCGTGCTCGCCGACTGGCTGGTGCGGCTCGTGTCATCGTCGGTCCTGGTCGCCCCGCCGGTGGACGCCGACCGCTACTTCGACACCGTCCTGCGCCCAGTGCTCACGCCCCAGCGCTGACCGCAGCGGCAGCCGCCGCTTGTCCGGGGCGGCTCGGATGGCCTCAGGCAACGATCGGCAGCGTCTTCGGACTGTGGAAGATGAACGACGGCCCGTAGTCCAGTGTCGCCGGGTCGCACCTCAGCTCGTAGTCGGGTGCAAGCGCAAGGAGCCGCTCGAGCGCGAGCCGGGCCTCGAGCTTGGCCAGCGCGGCACCGAGACAGAAGTGGATGCCGTGGCCGAACCCGAGCTGGGGGTTCGGAGAGCGGCCGACATCGAAGCGCTCGGGGTCGGTGAACTTCGCCGGGTCGCGGTTGGCCGCCGCCAGCAGCACGAAGACCATCTCACCCTTCGCCACCTGCTGCCCCGCGACCTGGACGTCGGTCGTCGGCACGCGGAGCGTCGCCTGCACCGGGCTGTCGAAGCGCATGACCTCCTCCACCGCAGCCGGCACCAGCGCCGGCTCGGCGAGGATCCGGGCGCGCTCGTCGCGGTTGCGCCCGAGCGCCAGCGCCTGGTTGGCGATCAGGTTGGTGGTCGTCTCGTTGCCGGCCACGAGCAGGAGCACGCACGACGACAGCAGCTCGGCGTCGTCGAGCACGTCGCCCTCGTTGGCCTCGACCAGCCGGCTGACGAGATCGTCGCCTCCCGGCTGGGCCCGACGGCGGGCGATCTCCTCACGGAAGTACGCCTTGAGGTGCTCCGCCCCCTCCCTCGACTGGGCGAGCGCCTCCTCTGACGCCATCTCGTTGGTCCCGGCGATGAGCTGGTTCGACCACGTGCGGAACGACGCACGATCGTCGACCGAGACACCGAGCAGCTCGGAGATCGCCATCACTGGCAGCGGGTACGCGAGCTGATCGACCACGTCGAAGGGCTCGCCGTCGCGCAACGGCGCGAGCATCTCTTCAGTGAGATTGCGCAGACGCGGCTCGAGGGCGGCGATCGACCGCGGCGTGAACGCCCGAGCGACGACGCCCCGGAGCCGTTCGTGATCCGGTGGGTCGGAGTTGAGCATCGTCGGCGCGTCGAAGGCACTGATCCGGTCCTGCATGCCCGACATCTGCGCCGAGGAGAACCGGGCGTGGTCCGTCAGCACGGCTTGCGCTGGCTCGTGGGCCGCCACCATCCACGCGCCGAGCAGCGCAGGGTTGCGCATGATCGGTCCGATCTCGCGCATGCGCGCGTAGTACGGATACGGGTCGCGCTTCACCGCGTCGTCGAACATCGGGAACTCGAGCGCCGGGTCATCCATGCGATCTCTCCTGGCTAGTGGGCCGCGGCGGCGCGGGGCCCGGTCTGGGTGTAGCAGCTGCAGTCGCCGGCCCACTGCACCGGTGCGTAGTCGTCGCCGCCGTTGAACTTGCCTGGACGGAACGTCGCCCGTCCCGCGTACGCGCTCTCCCACGACTCGCCCACCCCTGCCAGCGCTGCCGGGAAGTCAGCGCGGCGCGGATTGGGCGGGGCGCTCCGCATCGCCGTGACCCAGAGGAAGAAGCTGTCGCAGTGCGCGACGGCGCCGGCGTCCTTGCCCATCTGCTCGGTCACCCCGGGGACGCCGGCGTCGGTCATGATCTTCGAGCACCTCTGCACGGCCGCCGACAGCGGCGCGCCCGCCTTGTCCTCGCCGCTGTGCGAGAAGGTGAAACCCTTCGCACCGTCCCACTGCGCCGCCGGAAAGTTGCTCGTGAAGACGTCGAGGCACATCCCCCACATGTCCGAGCAGTAGTACGTGGGGCGGTACTGCTGGGACTCTGCGGCCTGCAGGAAGTTGTTGACGGTCACGAAGATGGCCGACGGGAGCACGCGGTCGACCCCGCCCTGACGGAACTGCAGCACAGCGCCTGCGACCTGCTGCTGCGCCGTGGCGAGGTCGCAGCTCAAGCGCACGTCGAGGTAGGCAACGCGCTTCTCCTTGAGGTACGGCTTGAAGTCGCCGTCGATCGCCTCCGGGTCCGGCGCGCACTCGGTGCTGAGGATGCCGAGCTTGCCCTTCCCGGGTCCGATGTGGCCGGCCGCGAGGGCGAGGTCGGTCCAGTTCCGGAGCACCCGGTTCTGGCTGGCGCCGCTCGATGCCAGCAAGCCGCCGTTGCGCTGGAAGTTCTGCTCGCTGTTCGTCTGCGACGCGGTCGTCGTCAGGATCACGCCCTTCTGCGCATAACAGTTCTGGGCGACACCAAGCGTCGACGCCGTGTCGAACACGGCGAAGACCTTCTCGTCGGTCGCGAGCCGGATGCAGGCGGCCTGCTGACTCGACGCGTTGACCGGATCGGCTTCGGCCGTCACGTAGGTCACCTTCCGGCCGGCGACGCCGCCGTTCTTGTTGACGTGGTCGACGAAGGCCTTGATGTACGCCTCGGAGTCGGTCCGCGCGTCGGTCGCCGTCGAGCCGGCATCGCCGAGGCCGGCGAGGCTCGGGATGAGGAACCCCACCTTGATCTCGGTCTCGGAAACGCCTTGATCGGACGCGGTGAGCTGCACCGGCGCGCCGCTCGAGCTCGAGCCGGCGCTACCGGGAGTCGCGCTCGACGATCCCAACCCACCCGGCGCGGAGGCGCC
>DASUCO010000090.1:0-8898 GCA_036275955.1 Acidimicrobiales bacterium | reverse complement strand
GTGGCCGTGTGCGGGCGCGCCATGTTCGCCATGGCCGTCGACGAGGAGTGGGCCCGCGTGGCCGGACTCCCGGTGGGCGTGCTCAACGCCGTGCTCGCCGTGCTCACCGCGGTGACGGTGGTGGTGACGATGCGGGTCGTCGGCATCCTGCTCGTCGCCGCGCTGATGGTCGTGCCCGTCGCCGCCGGTCAGGTGCTGGCGCGATCCCAGAAGGGCATCCTGGCCTGGTCGGTCGGCGTCGGCATGGCGTCGGTCGTCGCCGGGCTGGCGGTGGCGCGCGCCGGTGGGCTGGCGCCCGGCGGCACGATCGTGCTCGTCGCGGTCGCCGTGTTCGGCGTCGTCGCCGCGGGCGAGCGGGTGCTGGCGCGATGACCGCCGAGCTGCACGACACGATCGCCGATCGGCTGCGCGAGGTCGGCCAGCGCTACACCGACGGCCGCCGCGTCCTCGTCGAACGCCTGGCCGAGGCGGCGCAGCCGATCACGATCCCCGAGCTGCTCGACGCACCGCCGCGGCTGCCCCAGAGCAGCGCGTACCGCAACCTCGACGTGCTCGAGCAGGCCGGCGTGGTGCACCGCATCACCGGCAGCGGCGACTTCGCCCGCTTCGAGCTGGCCGAGGACCTCACCGAGCACCACCACCACCTCATCTGCTCGCGCTGCGGCGCGGTGGAGGACTTCACCGCGCCGCCCGGCCTCGAGCGGACGCTGGGCAGGGCGGTGGCCGACATCGAGGCATCGCACGGCTTCACCGCCGCCCAGCACCGCCTCGACCTCATCGGCCTCTGCGCAGACTGCGCCTGACCGTTCTCGGTACTCCAACCAACCAGATGTGGTCGGCTGCGGTGCCGAGAACGGGTCAGACGAGGGGCCAGGGGTAGGCCCGGCCGTAGGCGTCGGCCACGGGGAAGACGCCGTCGGCGACGAGCGCGTCGGCCCGGTCGACGATGGCCTCGATCTCGTCCTCGTCGAGCAGTCCGTCGAACGCGTCGCCGGGCTCGAGCGCAGCCAGGTCCTCGAGGATGTCGTCGGGCACCACCTCGCCGCCGAACTCCCAGATCACCGTGCGCACGTGGGCGTGGGTGCTGAAGCACAACCCGTTGTCGATGCCCCAGATGCGGCCGTCGGCTGGCGTCAGCAGGCAGTGCCCGCTCTTGCGATCGGTGTTGTTGGCGACGATGTCGAACGCGCACATGCGGCGGAGCACGGTGTGGTGGGCCTCGTCCTCGTAGAGCGTGAAGTAGTGCTGCTCGAAGTCGGCTTCGACGAAGCGCTGGAGCGAGCCTTCGCCGAGCGGTGCGTCGACGCGCACGATCGTCTCCGGCACCAGCCCCCAACCGAGCAGCTCGGACAGCCGGTACGCGGCGACCTCGCGCCGGTAGAGCCCGCTGGGGAAGTCCCACAGCGGGCGCTCACCACGCAGCGGCTTGTAGACGGCCCGCAGCTCGTCGGGGCCGCAGCGCACCTCGGTCAGGAACGTCGCGTTGGAGCTCCAGGGCATGCGCCCCTTGACCTCGACGTCCCCGCTGAGGAGGACCGCTAGTGCGGGAGGTGGCCGTTCGTCTTGATGCACACGTGGCCTTGGGGATCGAGCGGTCGTCCGCACAGCGTGCACGGCGGCCGGCCGGAGGAGACGAGCTCGGCGGCGCGGCGAACGAAGCCGAGCGCTTGGCCGCGCGTGACGACGAACGTGGCCAGCGACGTGGCGTCGTCGGGCTCGAGCAGGGGCTCGTCGGACTCCTCGACGACCTGCAGCTCCTGGAACGTGACCACCATCCGGTCGCGCTGCTCGTCGAACGCCACGCCGATGGTGCCGACGACCCACTCGGCCACCGCCGGCTCGAGCAGCTCCAGGTCGGTCGGCACCTCCTCGTCGGGGACGGGGGGCAGGTCGGCGAGCAGCTCGGCCATGTACTGGGCCAGCGCCGCCACCTGCTGCTTCTCGACCTTCAGCGTCACCGTGGACGACCCGTCGGCCGCCTGCACGAAGAACACGCGCTGACCCGGCTCACCGATGGTGCCGGCCGTGAAGTGGTGTGGCGCGGGCAGCTCGAACGACGCGGTCACGACGGCGCCAGCGTGGCGAGCGAGCCGGTGATGGAGTTGACGGCGAGCACCACCGGGCCGTCGGCCGAGTAGAGGATCGCCGTCACCGAGCACGGTGAGATCACGATGCGCTGGAACAGGTCGAGATGGGTGCCGAGGGCGTGGGCGGCCGCCGCCTTGATCGGGTCGGCGTGCGACACGGCGACGATGACCTTGCCTCGGTGGCGCTCGGCCAGCTTGGCCAGCGTCCCCGTCATGCGGTCCTGCATCTCGGTGAACGACTCGCCGCTCGGGAACCTGAACCCGCTGGGGTAGCGCTGGACCGTCCGCCACTCGGGCTTCTTCATCAGGTCCTTGAGCTTCTTGCCCGTCCACGTGCCGAAGTCGCACTCGAGGAGGCCGCGGTCGATCTTCACCCGCTGCTTCAGCGCCTTGGCGATGGGCGCCGCCGTCTCGCGGGTGCGCTCGAGCGGTGACGCGTAGACGGCGTCGACCTTCCGCAGCTCGGCGATGCGAGCAGCCACCGCCTCGGCTTGGGCCACCCCGGCGTCGGCCAGGTGCAGACCCGGCGCGCGTCCCGGCAGCGACTGGCCGGTGGTCGGCGTCTGCCCGTGGCGGACCAGCAGGACGACGGTGGGCGGGGGCGGCTTCCGGGGTGCGATGGCGGCCACCGTACCGTTGGCCCATCGATTCGCTTTCCCTCGTGACCGCGCAGATCGTCGACTGCCGCCTGTGCCCGCGCCTCGTCGCGTGGCGCGAGAAGGTCGCGGTCGAGAAGCGGGCCAGCTTCGCCGACGAGGAGTACTGGGGCCGGCCTGCGCCGGGCTTCGGCGATCCCGCGGCTCGGCTCCTCATCGTCGGTCTGGCGCCGGCCGCGCACGGCGCCAACCGCACCGGCCGGGTGTTCACGGGCGACCGCTCGGGGGACTGGCTGTTCCGCGCGCTGCACCGGGCCGGCTACGCCAACCAGCCGACGTCGGTGCACCGCGACGACGGCCTGCGCCTCAACGATGCGTACGTCGCGGCGGCCGTGCGCTGCGCGCCGCCGGCCAACAAGCCGACGCCGGAGGAGCGCAACACGTGCCTGCCCTACCTGCAGCGGGAGTGGGCGCTGCTCGACCGCGTGCAGGTCGTGGTGGTGCTCGGCTCGTTCGCCTACCAGGTGATCGCGGGCATGACCGGGCTGCGGCCGCGACCGCGGTTCGGCCACGGCGTCGAGGCGACGTTGCCGGACGGCAGGACGCTCATCTGCTCGTACCACCCGTCGCAGCAGAACACCTTCACCGGAACGCTCACCGAGCCCATGTTCGACGCCGTCTTCGAGCGAGCTCGGGCTCTAGGAGACTGCTCCTAGAGCAGTGATTCGTCGCGGCGCCTGAGGATCTCGTCGACCGTCTGCTCCGGCGTCTGCTCGGACGTGTCCAGCCACAGCCCGATGCGGGGCGTCTCCTCCCGTAGGACGGCATCCATCGCGTCGGGCGTGTCGCCGCCGCCGTAGGCCGTCTTCGATCGGGCCGCCTCACGGGCGCGGAGCGTCTCGACGCTGGGCGCCAGGACCACCAGGTGCAGCGGCCGCGTCCTGATGCGCTCGACGTACTCGCGCAGGTGGTGCCCGAGGATGACGTCCTGCACCACGACGGTGAACCCGGCGGTGGCGTACACGTCGGCGGTGGCGGCGCCGAGCTTGTAGCGGAGACGCAGCTGGTCCACGGCCTCGTCGCTCGGTGACATCGACATCTCGTGCCGACCGGAGACGACCATGCGGCGGAACACGTCGCCCTTCACGTGGACGCCGCGCTCGAAGCGCTCGGCCAGCAGCTGCGACACCGTCGTCTTGCCGGCGGCGCTGGCGCCGGTGATCAGCCAGATCACGTGGTCACGAGCCGCGCCACGGCGGCGAGGCCGAACACGATCACGACGATGCGCAGCACGTGATCGGGGAGGCGCAGCGACGCGCGAGCGCCGGCGTACCCGCCGACGGCACACGTCGCCGCCAGCACGCCGGCCACGCCCCAGTCGACGTCGGCGCCGACGGCGAACACGAGGGCAGCCACGACGTTGACGAACAGGGACAACACCCCGCGGATGCCGTTCACGCTCGGCAGCGGGTCGTCGAGGACCAGGCCGAGGATGGCCAGGAGGATCACGCCGATGCCGGCCCCGAAGTACCCGCCGTAGACGGCGGCTGCGAACACGGCGACGAGCGCGCCCGCGCCCAGTCGACCAGTCCCGTGCGGCTCGACCGCGCGTCGCTGGCGGCGCTCGACGACGCGCCGACGAACGATCGGTTGGAAGCCGAACAGGGCGCACGCGCCGAGGATGAGCACGGGCACGATCGCCTCGAACGTCGACTCGGAGGTGACGAGCAGCAGCAGCGCGCCGGCGACGCCGCCGACCAGCGCCACGGGGGCCAGCTCGCGCAGCCGCCTGCGCTGGGATCGCAGGTGATCACGGAACCCGAGCGCGCCGCCTGCGTAGCCGGTCAGCAGCCCGACGGTGTTGGTGACGTTCGCCGTCAGCGCCGGCAGCCCCGTCGCCAGCAGCAGCGGGTACGACACCAGGCTGCCGCCGCCGGCGGCGCCGTTGACGAACCCGGCGCCGAGTCCGGCGGCCGCCACCGTCAGCACGTCGCCGAGTGAGTCCATGAGGACCGGTGAGGCTAAGCGACCATCCCCCGCACCGCGGCCGCCATCTCGTCGAGCGCACGCACGCCGTCGTCGAGCATCGGGAACAGGCCGACGAAGCCGTGGATCTGCCCGTCGTAGCGATGGACGGTGGTCGACACGCCGGCGGCCTCGAGCTTGGCCGCGTACGCCTCGCCCTCGTCGCGCAGCGGGTCGAACTCGGCCGTGATCACGAGGGCGGGCGGCAGACCGCTGTGGTCGGCGGCGCGCAGGGGCGACGCCAGCGGGTCGGCGACCTTGTCGAGGTCGCCGGCCAGGTAGTGGCCGGTGAACCAGTGCATGGCGTCCATCGTGAGGAGGTAGCCCTCGGCGTTGTCGATGGACGACTGCGTGCCGTAGCCGTGATCGGTCGCCGGGTACACGAGCACCTGACCGGCGATGGCGGGACCGCCGCGCTCGCGGGCGACGAGCGTGACGGCGGCGGCCAGGTTGCCGCCGGCGCTGTCGCCGGCGACGACGAGGCGCGAGGCGTCGACGCCGAGCTCGGTGCCGTTGGCCGCCACCCACTCCGTGGCCGCAACGCAGTCGTCGAGCGGGCCGGGGAACGGCGTCTCGGGGGAGAGGCGGTACTCGACCGAGACCACGGCGCAGCCCGAGCGCGCCGCCAGCTCGCGACACGCGGCGTCGTGGCTCTCGATGCTGCCGATGACCCAGCCGCCGCCGTGGAAGTACACGCAGACCGGCGGCGTGTCCACGCCGACCGGCAGGTACGTGCGGATCGGGATCACGTGGCCCTCAGGCGAGGGCACCTTCCCGTCGACGACCGACGCCAGCTCCGGCGACTCGGGCGGCGCGGCCCGCATGGCCTCGAACATCGCCCGCGCCTCGGGCGGCGACATCTCGTTCAGCTTGGGGCCGCCGGCGGCGGCCATGGCGTCGAGCAGGACCTGGACCTGGGGATCGAGCGGCATCCCCGGACGGTACGTCGCTACGCCTCGGGCGTGCCCTCCGCAGCCGCGGGCTCGCCCTGCGGCTTGGCCTCGACGGCGGCGTCGGCCGGCGCCTCGGACGCCGCGGCCTTGGGCTTGGGCGGCGGGAGGCCGAGTCGCGGCGTGGGCACCGCCGTCTCCGGCCAGCGCTTGCGCGACTTGATCGACAGCTTGTGCATCAGCTCGATCGCACCCGGGTCGTCATCGCCGGGGCGGGAGAGGATGGCGCCGGAGGCGATCATGCGCTGGATGATCTCGCGCCCGAGCTCGGTGCGGACGATCGTCAGGGTCCAGTCGTTGTACTTGCCGATGCCGCCGGTGGAGATGTCGGCGTGCTCGGCCGCGAAGTCGGGGCAGTGGTTGCAGCCCTCGCGCGTCCACGCGTGGCACTCCTTGAGCGGCACCTCGTGGTAGCTGCCGTCCTTCATCCAGATCTGGAAGACGCCCTTGATGTTCATCTTCTTCATGTCCTGCTTCTTCAGGCCGTACTTGGCCTCGAAGAGCTCCTCGAAGATGGCGTCGTCGAACGTCTTGGAGCAGAGCAGGCCGATGTTGAAGACGATGGGCTTGCTGATCTTGCCGACCTTGCGGTGCCACATCACCGGCGGGACCGACGACTGACACGACATGCCGACGAGCGCCAGCTTGGAGAAGCCGCGCTCGAGGGCCTCGTCGATGGCGAGCGGGTTGGCCGAATACGTGTAGCGGGAGCCGGCGGTGTCGATGATCTCCTGCTCGGTGGCGGCCACGCCGGGGATGGCCTTCCACGATGAGCCGTCGCCCTCGAGGTACGACACCAGCGCGGCGTCGATGTAGCCCTCGCGCATGGCCCAGATCAGGAGCGCAGAGACGAGGCCGCCGTCCTGGCCGATCTCGTGGATGAAGTCGTCGCTGGCGCGCGTGAGGAGGATGTCGGAGTAGATGCCGGACTGCTCCTCGGGCTTGCGCACCCGGCCGAAGAGGTGCTCGTCGGCCTCGGTCTCCCACGTGCGGAAGCGCGGGCACGCTCGCGTGCAGCTGGTGCAGCCCTTCTGCCCGTGGATGCAGTCGTCGGGCCCCAGCTCCTCCTCGAGGTGGAACGGCCGGTAGCCACCCGACTCGTGGTTGTAGCCGAGGACGTCGTGGGGGCACGCGATCACGCAGCCGGAGCAGCCGGTGCACAGGCCGGTGGTGACGACCTCGTCGAACAGCTCCTTCCACTGCATGGTCCACCGCTCACGCTTGGTGGTCGGGGCGTCGTCGACAACGGCCATGCCCCGCACGTTATTCGTCAGTGGCTCGCCATCGGCACGGACGGGTTGACGTCCGGCGCCACCTGCGCGATCGGTGGGCGGTACAGCGCCCACATGAGCAAGCCCGACAGCAGCGCGGCGATGCCGACGAAGGTGAACGCCCGGTCCGACCCGGCGGGGGTGATGCGGTCGCCCACGATGGCCACGACGATGGCGACGCCGAACGCGGAGCCGATCTGCCGCAGCGTGGCGTTCACGGCGCCACCCATGGCGAAGCGCGTCGGTGGGAGGAAGGCGTTCGACGCGGCGCCGATGGTCGAGATGGTGAGGCCGACGCCGACGCCGACGAGCAGGAACGCCGGGAAGTACGTCCGCCAGTAGTCGGGCTGGTCGGGCACCACCGCCACGATCCACGCGATGCCGGCCGCGAACAGCAGCGCGCCGGGCACGACGACCACGCGGTGCCCGTAGCGGTCGGCCAGGCGGCCGGCGGGTGCGGCCACGATCGCCGACATCAGCGGGCCCGGCGCGAACGCGACGCCCGAGCCGGCGACGGAGTAGTGCCACACCTCGGTGAGGAACCGGACGTTCACGTAGAACATCCCGAAGAAGCCGGCGGAGAACAGCATCGCCGACGCGTTGGCCACGCTGAAGAAGCGCTTCTCGAACAGCGACAGGTCGAGCACCGGGTCCGCCGTCGTCGCGCAGCGCGCGATGAACGCCCACAACAGGGCGACGCCGAGCGCGAAGACGCCGACGGTGCGGACCGAGGTCCACTCCCACTCGTGGCCCTCGACGATCCCGAGGACGATGAGGGCGACGGACGACGTCGCCAGCAGCGCACCCAGGATGTCGGGGAGCCCGGTCGAGGTCGGATCACGCGACTCGACGAGCAGCCGTCGGCCGAACAGGTAGGCGATCAGGCACACCGGCGCGTTGATGACGAACAGGCCGCGCCACCCGATGGAGTTGATCAGCACGCTGCCGAGGATCGGCCCGGTGGCAGCCGACAGGCCGCCCACCGCGCCCCACACGCCGATGGCAGCCGAGCGGCGCTCGATCGGGAACTCGGGCAGGACCAGCGCCAGCGACGCGGGCATGATCAGCGCGCCGCCCACCGCCTGCACGAGGCGTGCCGCGATCAGCGTGCCCGTGTCGGGAGCCAGCGCGCAGAGGGCGGAGGCGACGGTGAACGTGAGGATCCCGATGAAGAACACCCGCCGTCGGCCGAACCGGTCTGCGATGCGACCGGACGTCAGCAGGCAGGCGGCGAACGCGATGTTGTAGCCGGAGAGCGTCCACGACAGCGTGCGGGGATCGCTGCCGAAGTCGTGCACGATCTCGGGCAGGGCGATGTTGACGATGGTGACGTCGAGCGACACCAGGAACACCGCGATCGAGCAGACGGCGAGGACCTTCCATCCGCGGGCGAGCGTCACTGGGGCCATCCAACACGGGGCAGACTGCGGATATGCCCAAGTCCTTTTCGTCCCCTCCGGAGATGGAGATCGACCCGTCGAAGCGCTACGTCGCCGAGATGGAGACGTCGATGGGGAACATGACGATCGAGCTCGACCCGATCGCCGCACCCAAGACCGTCAACAACTTCGTCTTCCTCGCCCGGCAGGGCTTCTACGACGGCGTGATCTTCCATCGCGTGATCCAGGGCTTCGTGCTCCAGGGCGGCGACCCGGAGGGCACGGGGCGGGGTGGGCCGGGGTACCGGTTCGAGGACGAGCTGCCCAAGCCCGGGCGCTACGAGGTGGGCTCGCTGGCGATGGCCAACGCCGGCCCGAACACGAACGGCAGCCAGTTCTTCGTCATCAGCGGTCCGAGCGGCGTCCGCCTGCCACCGCAGTACTCGCTGTTCGGCAAGGTGGTGAAGGGCCTCGACGTGGTGGACGCCATCGAGAAGGTCCCCACCGGACCCGGCGACCGGCCCAAGGAGGACGTCGTCATCACCTCGGTGACGATCACCGAGAAGGACTGACCGATACCGTCCGCGCAC
>DASUCO010000089.1:0-30314 GCA_036275955.1 Acidimicrobiales bacterium | reverse complement strand
GCGGAACATGTTCCGGGTCGCTGACCTGCGGAACAAGATCCTCTTCACGCTGCTGATCATGGGGGTCTACCGGTTCGGCGCGCACGTGCCGGTGCCCGGCATCGACTTCCAGGCGGTCAAGCAGCTCGAGGAGCAGGCCCGTGAGGGCGGCGTGCTCGGCTTCCTCGCCTTCTTCTCCGGCGGCGGCCTCACCCGGATGGCCATCTTCGGCCTCGGGATCATGCCGTACATCACCAGCTCGATCATCATGCAGGTGCTGACGGTGGTGATCCCCAAGCTCGAGCAGTGGCAGAGCCAGGGCGCGGTCGGACAGAAGAAGATCACGCAGTGGACGCGCTACCTGACGGTGGTGCTCGCCATCCTCCAGGCGACCGGCCTCACCTTCCTGTTCCACAACGGCGGCGGTGGCCTGCTCGGCAACCTGCAGGTCGACCTCGTCCCTGACTTCACCGTGCCCCGCGTGATGCTGATCGTGCTCTCGCTCACGGCCGGCACGGCCATGGTCATGTGGATGGGCGAGCTCATCACCCAGCGCGGCATCGGCAACGGCATGTCGTTGCTGATCTTCGCCTCGGTCGTGAGCGACATCCCGTCGAGCGGGGCGATCCTCCGGGCCGAGGCCGGCAACTTCAAGTTCGGCATCTTCATCGCGCTGGTCATCGCGATCCTCGTCGGCATCGTCACCGTCGAGAACGGGCAGCGCCGCATCCCGGTGAACTTCGCCAAGCGCATCGTCGGCCGTCGCATGTACGGCGGCCAGAGCACGTACATCCCGCTGAAGGTGAACCAGGCGGGCGTGATCCCGGTCATCTTCGCCAGCTCGATGCTCTACCTGCCGGTGCTGCTGTCCAACGTGCTGCCGACCGGCGGCGTGTGGGACTCCATCCGCGGGTTCATCGACGACAACCTCGTCAACGGCCAGGGCTTCTGGTACATGCTCGTCTTCGGCCTGATGATCATCTTCTTCGCGTACTTCTACACGGCCATCAGCTTCGATCCCGTGAAGCAGGCGGACACGATCCGCAAGCAGGGTGGCTTCATCCCCGGCATCCGGCCCGGGCCGCAGACCGAGCGGCACCTGGCCAAGATCCTGTCCCGCATCACGCTGCCCGGCGCGCTGTTCCTCGCCATCATCGCCCTGGCGCCGCAGATCCTGCTCTCGGTGTGGGGCGTCAGCGCGTTCCAGGGCTTCGGCGGCACATCGCTCCTCATCGCAGTCGGTGTCTCCCTCGAGACCATGAAGCAGATCGACAGCCAGCTGATGATGCGGAACTACGAGAGCTTTCTTAAGTGATCCCTGGCGCCCGACTCGTCCTCCTGGGGCGACAGGGCGCGGGCAAGGGGACGCAGTGCGTCCGACTGTCGCGCCACTACGTCGTCCCACACATCTCGACCGGCGACATCCTGCGCGCCGCCGTCCGCGAGGGCACCGAGTTCGGCAAGAAGGCCAAGGCGATCATGGACGCCGGTGATCTCGTGCCCGACGACATCATGGTCGGCATCGTCGACGAGCGGCTCGCCCGCGACGACACCCGCTCGCGCGGCTTCATCCTCGACGGCTTCCCGCGCACCGTGGCACAGGCCGTCGCACTCATGGAGATCACCCAGCCGCGGGGGATCGACCTGGTCGTGAACCTCGAGGTGCCGCGCGAGGTCGTGCTCGCCCGCCTCGCCGCCCGCCGGACCTGCTCCGACTGCGGCACCAACTACTCGGCCGAGCGGCCGCCCCGCTACGGCGCCACGTGCGACGTGTGCGGCGGCGACGTGATCCAGCGCGAGGACGACACCGAGGAGGCGATCAACCGCCGGCTCGACCTGTACGACAAGGAGACCTCGCCGCTCGTCACGTGGTTCACGGAGCGAGGCCTGCTCAAGGAGGTCGACGGCCACGGCGACCCCGACGTCGTCACCACCCGCCTGACCGAGGCCATCGACGCCGTGCGCGAGGGACGGGGCTGAGGTGCGCCGCGACGCCACTGAGCTCGACAAGATGCGCAAGGCCGGCAAGGTCGTGGCCGAGATGCACGCGCGCATCCGCGAGGCCGTGAAGCCGGGTGTGTCCACCCTCGATCTCGACCGGGTCGGCCGGGAGGTCATCGAGCGCAACGGCGCCCGGTCCAACTTCCTCGGCTACCACGGCTTCCCGGCGGTGATCTGCACCTCGCCCAACTCGATGATCGTCCACGGCATCCCGTCGGCGACGTGCATCCTCGACGAGGGGGACATCATCTCCATCGACTGCGGGGCGATCATCCAGGGCTACCACGGGGATGCCGCGTTCACGATGGGCGTCGGGGCGATCTCCGACGAGGCCGAGAAGCTGCTGCGGGTGACCGAGGAGTCGCTCTGGGCCGGCATCCAGCAGATGGTCGAGGGCAACCGGATCTCCGACATCGGCCACGCCATCCAGACGGTGGCCGAGGGCGCCGGGTTCTCGGTGGTGCGGGAGTACGTCGGGCATGCCATCGGCACCGCGATGCACGAGAAGCCCGAGGTGCCCAACTACGGCGAGCCCGGTCGGGGCCCGCGGCTCCGCGTCGGCAACGTCTTCGCCGTCGAGCCGATGGTCAACGTGGGCAGCCCGGAGACGAGGCTGCTGGCCGACGGGTGGTCGGTGGTGACGGCCGACGGCAAGCTCAGTGCCCACTTCGAGCACACGATCGCCATCACCGAGGACGGCCCCGAGGTCTTCACCCTCCCGTGAGCGGGCGCCAACCGAGGGCGACATGGGCGACCTGATCGTCGTCGCGCTCGCCGGGTTCCTGGCCTCCATCGTCGACGGGGCGCTCGGCATGGGGTTCGGTCCCACGTCGTCGAGCATCCTCCTCAGCAGCGGGATCAGCCCGGCGGCGGCATCGGCCACGGTGAACCTGGCCAAGGTGGCCACCGGCCTGGCCGCCGGCATCTCCCACTGGCGCTTCGACAACATCGACCACCGGCTGGTGGTGAAGCTGGCCTATCCCGGCGCCATCGGCGCCGTCGTGGGCACGACCGTGCTGGCCAACGTCGACGGCGACGACCTGCGGCCGGTGCTGGCCGTGCTGCTGCTGGCCGTCGGCCTCCGGATCCTGCTCCGCTTCAGCCGGGACCTCCCGGCCGCGCCGGAGGCGGTCGAGGGTGAGGCACCGTCGACGGTGCCTCCGTTCGACGAGCGGGGCGTCGAGGTGGCGGCAGGCATCGGCGGGGTCACCAACGGCCTGGTCGGGGCGTGGGGCCCGGTCGTGACGCCCTTCCTGCTGCACAAGGGCCTGCCACCCCGCTTCGCCATCGGCTCCACCAACACCGCCGAGGTGGTGGTGGCGGTGGTCTCCTCGGCGTCGCTGGTGCTGTCACTGGGCGGGGAGGGCATCCGGCTCAGCGTCGTGCTGGCCATGCTCGGGGGTGGGGTGGTCGCCGCCCCGCTGGCCGCCTACGTGGTCCGCTTCGTGCCCGCCCGGCTGCTGGGCCTGGCCGTGGCCGGCCTCCTGCTCCTCACCCAGACCCGTGAGCTGGCCGGCTCGGTCGACGCGCCGGGGAGCCGCTGGCTCGTCTACTCGGCCATCCCGGTGGCGGTGGCCGTCGCCGCCCTCCGACCCCGGTTGCGGCGCCGCTGAGCCTGTCAAGCACCCGGGTTGGCGGGAAAGGCCTGCTCCGATACCCTGGTCCGTCGGCCCGGACGGGCCTTCCGGTGCGCGCACCACCCGCGCCGCAGCAAGTCGTTCAGTCCCCCGACGTTCCTCGAAAGGGTCGTCCCCTGCCGAAGCCCAAAGAAGACGCGATCGTGCTCGAAGGGAAGGTCACCGAGCCCCTTCCCAACGCCATGTTCCGAGTGGCCCTCGACAACGGCCACGAGGTCCTGGCGCACATCTCCGGGAAGATGCGGATGCACTACATCCGGATCCTGCCGGGCGATCGAGTCCAGGTTGAGCTGACGCCCTACGACCTCACCCGGGGCCGCATCACCTACCGCTACAAGTAACGGAGCCATGAAGGTCCGACCGAGCGTCAAGAAGATCTGTGAGAAGTGCAAGGTGATCCGCCGCCACGGAAGCGTGCGGGTCATCTGCGACAACCCGCGTCACAAGCAGCGTCAGGGCTAGGAGCACCCAGGACACATGGCACGCATTGCAGGCGTCGACATCCCCCGCGAGAAGCGGCTGGTGATCAGCCTCACCTACATCTACGGCGTCGGGCCTTCGGTCTCGAAGCAGATCTGCGCGGCGGTCGACATCGACGCCAGCACGCGGGTCCGCGACCTCACCGAGGAAGAGGTCACGAAGATCCGCAACTACATCGACGCCAACTTCAAGGTCGAGGGTGACCTCCGCCGCGAGGTCGCCGGCGACATCAAGCGCAAGATCGAGATCGGCTGCTACCAGGGCATCCGCCACCGTCGTGGCCTCCCGGTCCGCGGTAAGCGCACCCACACCAACGCTCGCACTCGCAAGGGCCCCAAGAAGACCGTCGCCGGCAAGAAGAAGGTGCGCAAGTAATGGCGAAGCCGAAGCCGGGCGGTCGTCGCCCGCGTCGCAAGGAGCGGAAGAACGTCACCTACGGGGTGGCGCACATCAAGAGCTCCTTCAACAACACGATCATCTCGATCTCGGACCAGGACGGGAACGTCCTCGCCTGGGCCTCGGCCGGCAACATCGGCTTCAAGGGATCGAAGAAGTCCACGCCCTACGCCGCCCAGATGGCTGCCGAGCAGTGCGCTCGCCGCGCCATGGAGCACGGCGTGCGCAAGGTCGACGTCCTCGTGAAGGGCCCGGGCTCGGGCCGCGAGACGGCGATCCGCTCGATCATGCAGACGGGCATCGAGGTCACCGGCATCAAGGACGTCACGCCCACGCCGCACAACGGCTGCCGTCCCCCCAAGCGGCGGAGGGTCTGAGATGGCGCGCTACACCGGTCCGGTCTGCAAGCTCTGCCGGCGCGAGAAGATGAAGCTGTTCCTCAAGGGCAGCAAGTGCGACTCGATGAAGTGCCCGATCGAGAAGCGCCCGTACCCCCCCGGGGACCACGGCCGCACGCAGATGCGCCGCAAGGACAGCGAGTACCTCGTCCAGCTGCGTGAGAAGCAGAAGGCCCGCCGCATCTACGGCGTCCTGGAGAAGCAGTTCCGCAACCTCTACGAGGAGGCGAACCGCCAGAAGGGCGTCACCGGCGAGAACCTGCTGCGCATGCTCGAGCAGCGCCTCGACAACGTCGCGTTCCGCGCCGGTTGGGGTGCGAGCCGCAGCCAGGCCCGCCAGCTCGTGCGCCACGGCCACGTGCAGGTCAACGGCCGCCGGGTGACGATCCCGTCGTACCTCGTGCGCAAGGGCGACGTCGTCTCCCTGGGCGACAAGGCCAAGGCGATGATCGTCGTGCGCCACAACATCGAGGTGCTGGACCGCCAGGTCCCGCCGTGGCTCGAGTCGAGCGACGGCGGCGTCACCACCACGGTGCGCGACCTGCCGATGCGCGAGCACATCGACGTGCCCGTGCGCGAGCAGCTCATCGTCGAGCTCTACTCCAAGTAACCCCCCTCAACACCCCGTCTTTCGGAGAAGGAACACGCCATGCTGGTCATGCAGCGACCCACCGTCGAGGCGCTCGGCGAGCAGGAGGGCAACCGTCAGCGGTTCGCCATCGGCCCGCTGGAGCCCGGCTTCGGGCACACCCTCGGCAACTCGCTGCGCCGCACGCTGCTGTCGTCCATCCCGGGCGCAGCCGTGACGCAGGTGCGCTTCGATGATGCCCTCCACGAGTTCTCGACGATCCAGGGCGTGGTCGAGGACGTCACCGACCTCATCCTGAACCTCAAGGACCTCGTGCTCACGTGCGAGTCCGAGGAGCCGGTCACGCTGCGCCTCGACGTGCGCGGCCCGGCCGACGTCACCGCCGGCGACATCCAGACGACGGCCGACGTCGAGATCCTGAACAAGGACCTCCACATCGCGACGATCAACGCCAAGGGCCGCCTCGCCATCGACATCACCGTCGAGCGCGGCCGCGGCTACGTCTCGGCCGACCGCAACAAGAAGTCGACGACCATCGGCGTCATCCCGGTCGACTCGATCTTCTCGCCGGTGCGCCGCGTCACGTTCGACGTCGAGCCCACCCGCGTCGAGCAGTCGACGAACTTCGACCGCCTGATCCTCGACATCGAGACCGACGGCTCGATCACCGCCCGCGAGTCCCTGGCCTCGGCCGGCGACACGCTTCGCTCGCTGGTCAGCCTGGTGGCCGACATGAGCGAGAACCCGCAGGGTCTCGAGCTCGGCGAGGTGGCCGGCCCGTCCACGGGCTCGCCCGACCTCGACCTCCCCATCGAGGACCTCGACCTGTCGGAGCGCCCGCGCAACTGCCTCAAGCGCGCGCAGGTCAACTCGATCGGCGAGCTGCTCGAGAAGACCGAGGACGACCTGCTGGCCATCACGAACTTCGGTCAGAAGTCGCTGGACGAGGTCATCGAGAAGCTGGACGAGCGCGGCCTGTCGCTGCGCACGAAGGAGTAGGCCATGCTCGGCACCCCGCGCAAGGGCAAGCGGTTCGGCGGCGACGCCGCCCACCAGAAGGCCATGTTCGGCAACATGATCGCGTCGCTCATCGCGGCCGAGGGCATCGTCACCACCGAGGCCAAGGCCAAGGCGCTGCGTCCCATCGCCGAGAAGGTCATCACCAAGGCGAAGAAGGGCGGCGTGCACAACCAGCGCCAGGTCGTCGCCTTCATCCGCGACAAGGACATGGCCCACAAGCTCTTCGAGGAGATCGGCCCGCGCTACGCGGACCGCAACGGCGGCTACACCCGCATCCTCAAGCTCGGCCCGCGTCACGGCGACAACGCGCCGATGGCACGCCTCGAGTTCGTCTGACCACGGCCCCAAGCGGCCCAGAGCGGGAGACATGACGCTCTTCGATCAGGAACAGCTTCCGAGCGGCCCCTTGGGGCCGCTCGTTCGCGTCAAGCTCCTGGTCGCGTACGACGGCACGGGGTTCAGCGGCTTCGCGCCGAACCCTGGGGTCAAGACGGTGGGCGGCCAGCTGCGCACGTCGCTCGAGCGCGTGCTGCGCCACCAGTGCCCGATCACCTGCGCCGGTCGCACCGACGCCGGCGTGCACGGCTGGGGCCAGGTCGTCACCTTCGACGCGGGTGACGACGTCGACCTCGAGGCGCTGGTGCGCTCGCTCAACCGCATGTGCGCGCCGTCGATCGTCGTGCGCTCGGCCGAGATCGTGCCGCCCGGGTTCGACGCCCGCCGTTCGGCGACCGCCCGCAGCTACCGGTACACCGTGCTCAACACGCCGACGGCCAACCCGCTGCTGGCCCGCACCGTGTGGCACGTGCCCGACCCGCTCGACCTCAGCGTCATGCGCTTGGGGTGCGACGCGCTCATTGGCACCCACGACTTCTCGTCGTTCTGCCGCAAGCCGAAGGTGGCCGACGGCGACGAGGCGCCGTCGATGGTCCGCGAGGTCCGCGATGCCCGCTGGCTCGACCTGGGCGAGGGGCTCCTCCGCTTCGACATCACCGCGTCGTCGTTCTGCCAGCAGATGGTGCGGGCCATCGTCGGGACGCTCGTCGACATGGGCCTCGGCAAGCGGACGGCGGGGGAGATGCGCGGCATCCTCGAGGCCAAGCAGCGCTCGGCGGCGTCCGGCGTGGCCCCGCCCCACGGCCTGGTGCTGTGGGAGGTCAGCTACTGAGTCGTATGTGCGGTGATCCTGCCGCGCTGCTCGGCACGAGCACCGCACAAACGGGAGACTGACCGAACATGCCGCCGGACACCGCTCGGAAGGACATCGTCGGCGCCGACCCGGTGCTGGCGTCGCCGTTCCCACTGGGCGAGATCGCGGCGACGGCGATGGCGGCTGCCGGTCGGGCGGCGGCCGCGCTGTGGGAGCTGCGCACCGGTGAGTCGCAGGACGTCCGTGTCGACGTCGGGGCGGCAGCGGCGTCGCTGCTCGGGTTCGCGTTCCAGAAGCTCGACGGCGTCACGCCCATGCGCACGGCCGAGGGCAACCCGCTCGTCGCCCTCTACGAGTGCCGAGACGGTCGATGGATCCACCTGCACGGCTCGTTCCCCGGTCTGGCCGCGGCGACGCGGCAGGTGATCGGCGAGGGCGACGACGTCGCCACGCTCGTCCGGCGCTGGGATGCCCAGGCGCTGGAGGACGCGCTGGCCGAGGCCGGCACGTGCGGCGCGATGGTGCGCACGCCCGACGAGTGGAAGGCGCACCCGCAGGCGCAGGCAGTCGACGCGCTGGCGCGCATCGCCGTCACCAAGATCGGTGATGCCGCGCCCGAACCGGTCGGCGACGGCGTACGACCGCTGGGCGGTGTGCGAGCGCTCGACCTCACGCGCGTGCTGGCCGGGCCCACGTGCGGGCGCACGCTGGCGTCGCACGGCGCCGACGTGCTCCTGCTCAACAAGGCGGGCATGCCCAACGTGCCCGCGTTCGTGCTCGACACGTCGCACGGCAAGCGGTCCGCCCACCTCGACCTCGACACGGAGGCCGACGTGCTGCGAGAGCTCGTGCGCGGCGCGGACGTGTTCACCAACGGCTACCGCGGCGGCGCGCTCGACCGCCGTGGCTTCGGCGCCGAGGACGTCGCCGCGCTGCGTCCCGGCATCGTCTACGTGAGCATCAGCTGCTACGGCGACGTCGGCCCGTGGCGCACGCGACCGGGCTGGGAGCAGCTCGCGCAATCGGTCAGCGGGATGGCGCACACCCAGGGCGGCGAGGGTCCGCCGCGACTGGTGCCGGCGGCGGCGTGCGACTACACGACGGGCCACCTGGCCGCGGCCGGGGCGATGATGGCGCTGGCGCTGCGGGCCGCCGACGGCGGCAGCTACCACGTGCAGGTGTCGCTGTGTCAGACCGCCGCATGGGTCATCGCCGAGGGCGCCCGCTGCGATCCCGCCCACGCCTCGGGCGTGCCCGTCCTGACGCCGTGGATGATGACGACGACGACGCCCGAGGGCACGCTCGAGCACCTCGGTCCCATCGTCGAGATGAGCGCCACGCCGCCGCGCTGGGACCGCCCGTCCCCGCCGCTCGGCTACGACAGCGCGAGCTGGAGCTGAGCCGCCAGCTCCTCGGGTGCGGCCGAGGTGCTGTCGACCTCGACGTCGTAGCGCACGCCCTCGTGCACGACGAGGGCTTGCTGGCGGGCCATGCCGATGTTGCGATCGCCCCGCGCCTGCTCGCGCGTGGCGGCGACCTCCACGTCGACGTGCACCCCCACCCACGTCACATCGATGCCGGCGAGCGCCTCGGCCCATCGCGACTGGTCGACGGCGCCCTCGGTGAACACCTCGTCGAGGAGCAGGTTGGAGCCGGAGCGCGCCAGCGACCCCACCGCGGCACGCCACCGGCTCCGCTCGGCGTGCCACGCGTCGCCGAAGTCGATGGTCCCGTCGTCGTTGATGGTGTGGCCGTCCGGCGTGCCGTAGAGCTTCCAGGGCAGCGCGGTGATGAACGTGTCGATGCCGAGCAGGAGCCAGGTGCCGTCGAGCCGGTCCTGGAGCGCCCGCCCGAGCGAGGTCTTGCCGCTGCTCGACGTGCCGTTCAACACGATCACGCGGCCGGCGGTCACGGCTGGAGCTGGTCGCGCTGCACCTTGCCCAGGGCATTGCGGGGGAGCGCATCGACACGGTGGACGCGGCGCGGCTTCTTGTACGGCGCCAGCTGCTCGCCGGCGAACAGCAGCAGCGCGTCCGCGTCGAGGTCGTCGTCGGCCTCGACGAACGCGGTGACGATCTCGCCCCACTCGTCGTCCGGCGCGCCGACCACCGCGGCATCGCGCACAGACGGGTGCAGGCGCAGGACGTCCTCGATCTCGCGCGGGTACACGTTGTAGCCGCCGGAGATGATCAGCTCCTTGGCCCGGCCGACGATCGAGAGGTAGCCGTCGCTGTCCAGCGCACCGATGTCACCCGTGCGGAACCAGCCGTCCTCGGTGAAGGCCTCGGCGGTCGCCTCGGGGCGATCCAGGTAGCCGGCGAACACGTTCGGCCCGCGCACCTCGATCTCGGACGTGTCGGGCGCGAGCCGCAGCTCGACGCCGGGGAAGGGGAGGCCGACGGTGCCGGCGCGACGCTCGCCGTCGTAGGGGTTGGTGGTCAACATGAGCGTCTCGGTCATGCCGTAGCGCTCGAGGATCGTCTGGCCCGACGCGCTACGGATGCGCTCGTGGAGCTCGGCGCTGAGCGGTGCCGAGCCGGACACGCACAGCCGCAGCTTGCCCAGGCGCTCGAGGCCGTCCGCGCCGGCCAGTCGGGCGTACATGGTGGGCACACCGAAGAACATCGTGGCCTCGTCGGCCGCGGCCAGCACCGCCTCTGGGTCGAAGCCGCGCTGGAGCAGCACGGCGGCGCCGGCGTTGAACGCGCCGTGGATCCCGACGCCGAGGCCGTGCACGTGGAACAGCGGCAGGCAGAGGATGAGCGTGTCGGCCGGCGTCCACGCCCAGGCCCGGCGCACCGCCTCGGCGCTCGCCAGCAGGTTGCCGTGCGACAGCAGCGCGCCCTTGGGTACGCCGGTCGTCCCCGACGTGAACGGCAGCAGCGCCGGGTCGTCCGACGACACCGCGTCGAGCTCGGGCACGATGGCATCGGGCAGGTCGACGTCGACGCCGGTGGTGACGACGTCGCTCGGCATCATCGCCCGCAGCTCGGCACGCTCGAGGATCGCGGCGCGCGGCTTGGCCACCTGCAGGAGCACCTCGACCTCGCGCTCGGTGTACGCGCTGTTGGTGGGGACCACGACGAGACCGAGCCGGAGCGCGGCGCAGTGGGCCAGCACCAGGTCGGCCGACGTGTCGCCCGAGACGAGCACGCGGTCACCGGCGCGCAGGCCGGCACCGTGCAGCCGGCCGGCGATGCGCGCCGTGCGGTCGAGCATGTCGAAGCCGTCCAGCCAGGTGCCGTCGACGTCGCGCAGCACGCGCTCGTACGGCGCCGCCTTCCACTCCTCCGACCACGCGTTCGGGAGGCTCACCCGTTCCAGCAGATCCACCATCGGTACCGTAGGTCCGTGCCCGGGCTGCCTCTCGACGACGTCCGGGTTCTGGACCTCACCGTGGCGCGGGCGGGACCGCAGTGCGTCCGCCAGCTGGCCGACTGGGGCGCCGACGTCGTTCGCATCGCGCCGCCGAGCGATCCGGCCGGCGTGCTCGGCTCCGACGCTCGCAACCTCCATCGCAACAAGCGCGCTGTGACGCTCGACCTGAAGGAGCCCGACAGCGTCGCCGCCCTGCACCGTCTCGTCGACCGTGCCGACGTGCTCGTCGAGAACCTGCGGCCACCGGTCAAGGCGAAGCTCGGCTTCGACTGGCCCACGATCTCGGCCCGCAACCCGCGCATCGTCATGGGCTCCATCAGCGGGTTCGGGCAGGACGGCCCCTACGCGGAGCGAGGCGGGGTCGACCAGATCGCGCAGGGCATGGGCGGGCTCATGTCGGTCACCGGCCTGGCCGGCACCGAGCCGACGCGCGTCGGGATCCCGATCAGCGACCTGGCCTCGGGCCTGCACCTCGCCGTCGGCATCCTCGTGGCGCTGCACGACCGGGAGCGCACGGGCGTCGGCCGCTGGGTGCGGACGTCGCTGCTGGAGACGATGATCTCGATGATGGACCTGCAGGCGGTGCGGTGGACCGTCGACGGCGTCGTGCCCGAGCAGGAGGGCAACCACCACCCGACGCTGGTCCCCATGGGCTGCTTCGCGTCGAAGGACGGGTGGGTGAACGTCGCCGGTCCCTCGGGGCGGCTGCTGCAGCGCTTCTGCGAGGCGATCGGCCTGCCCGACCTCCCGAGCGACGAGCGATTCGACTCCGGCCGCAAGCGCTCGGCCAACCGCGCCGAGCTGAACGAGATCGTCGCCGCCAAGCTGCGCGAGCGCACGACGGCGGAGTGGGTCGACGTGTTGAACGCGGCGGGCGTGCCCTGCGGTCCCGTGTACGCCATGGACGAGGTGTTCGCCGACCCGCAGGTGCAGCACCTGGACATGGTCGGCCTCGACCTCGTGCGCAACCCGGTGACGATGGGCGACGAGACGACCGTCCGTCACGACCTGGTGGACGTGACGCTGGAGCAGATCGAACAGGAGTGGGCGTAGTGGACACCGGCACCGAGCAGCTGCTGTGCGACGTCGACGACGGCATCGCCCTCGTGACGTTCAACAACCCGAGCAAGCGCAACGCGCTGTCCGCCGAGATCCGGCGAGCGCTGCCCGGCGTGCTGCGGTCGCTGCAGGCGGACGGTGATGTGCGCGTCGTGGTGCTGACCGGTGCCGGCGGCAAGGCGTTCGTCTCCGGTGCGGACATCTCCGAGTTCGGCGAGCAGCGCACGACGCCAGAGGCGCGCGCCGAGTACGACCGCAAGGCCGCCGACGCCGGTCGGGCGTGGCTGGAGCTGGAGAAGCCGATCATCGCCATGATCCAGGGCTTCTGCATCGGCGGCGGCCTGCTCACCGCGCTGCAGGCGGACCTGCGCATCGCGTCCGATGACAGCCAGTTCGGCGTCCCGGCGGCGCGCCTCGGACTCGGTTACGGGTTCGGCGGCGTCGAGCAGCTGCTGCAGCTGGTGGGGCCGTCGTGGGCCAGCGAGATCCTCTTCTCCGCCCGCCGGCTCACCGCGGCCGAGGCGCTGCACTGCGGGCTCGTCAACCGGGTGACCACGGTGGACGCGCTGCGCGACGAGGTGTGGTCGCTGGCCTCGACCATCCGCGACAACGCGCCGCTGACCGTTGCCTCGCTCAAGGCCGCCATCCGCGAGGCGCGGCGACCGCCGGAGAAGCGCGACCTCGACCGCGTGGCCGCGATGGTCGAGGCGTGCTTCCGGTCGGACGACTACAAGGAGGGCCAGGCGGCGTTCCTCGAGAAGCGGCCGCCGCGCTTCGAAGGTCGCTAGCGCTCAGCCGATCGACGTGAGCGCGGCGAGCTCCTCCATGCGCGCGAACACCGCGGGCACGACGGCGAGGCCTCGGCGCACGGTGTCGTGGCTGACGGCGAGGCTCGGGCCGCTTGCTGGCTCGGCGCCCGCAAGACACCGCTCGACGTTCCACCGGAGGAACCACGTCCAGCCGCTGAGGTGGTCGGCGAACCAGTGGGTGCCCAGCTCGGGCAGCATGCCGCCGCCGTCGACGTAGCCGGCGACGGTGGCGCGGAACACGGCCGGGTCGAGCGTGTCGAGGGTGTGCCCGGTGGCGAGCGTGAGCGCGGTCGAGCCCAGCTCCGCCGCCAGCGGCATCTTCCCGGTGGTCTCCCAGTCGAGGAGGATCGGGCGGCCGTCGCGGACGAGCAGGTTCTTCTGGCCGACGTCGCGGTGGGTGAGCACGATGGGCGGCGGTTGACCGTTGGCGTCCACGAAGGCGCCGATGGCGCCGAGCGTGGGGACGAGGTGTGCCAGCGCCGCACCCCACGGCTGGTCCGCGGCGCGGTCGGCGAGGTCGCGCCAGACCTCTTCGGTCGGCATCGGGTCCTCGACCGACACGTGCGTCCACTCGACCTCGAGCGCGTGGATGCGCGCCAGCAGCGCTCCCACCTCGCGCGCGAGGTCGACCGTGACCGGGCGGTCGACCGGCACGCGGTCACCGTCCACCCAGCGGTGCACGAGGACGGTCTCGTTGGCCGCGATCGGTTCGGGCATGGGCACGCCAGCCTCGAACGCGGCGCGCTCGAACCGGAAGGTGTCGTCGTGGCGGTACGTCCAGTCGCGGTCGCGGTTGAGCTGCTTCACCGCGAACGAGCCGTCGTCGGTGTCGAACCGCCACATGCGGTTCAGGAGCCCGCCGTGGACGCGGGCGATCTTCACCGGACGAGATCGACGCGGTACCCCTGGCCGCGCAGGTCGGAGACGACCTCGTCGCGGTGCGCGGGATCGCGCGTCTCCAGGGTGAGCAGCACCTCGACCTCGTCCACGGCCAGCTCGAGTCCGGCCCGGTGGTGGTCCACCGACAGCACGTTGAGGCCCATCGTCGCCACCGCCGCGGTCAGGGCTGCCAGCGCGCCGGGCCGGTCGGCGACGACGACGCGCAGCACGAGGTAGCGACCGGCCGCGGACAACCCGTGCTCGATGAGCTTGGTGAGCAGCAGGGGATCCACGTTGCCGCCGGACAGCACGGAGACGACGGCCCCGGTGCCCGCCACCTTGCCGGCGAGGAGGGCGGCCACGCCGACGGCGCCCGCCGGCTCGACGACCGCCTTGGCCCGCTCGAGGAGCAGGACGACGGCCTGGCTGATCTCCTCCTCGGTCACGGTGATCACGTCGTCGACGAGCGCGTCGATGTGCGCCAGCGTGAGCGCGGACGGCGACTTCACGGCGATGCCGTCGGCCATGGTCGCCACCGAGTCGAGCCGCACCGGGGCGCCCAGCTCCAGCGACCGACCCACCTTCGCCGCGCCCGCGGCCTCCACCCCGATGACACGCACGTGGCCGTGCACGGCGGTGGCGACGCCGGAGATGAGCCCGCCGCCACCGATGGGCACCAGCACCACCTCTGCATCGGTTGCCTCGTCGAGCAGCTCGAGGCCAACGGTGCCCTGCCCGGCGATGATCAACGGGTCGTCGAACGGGTGGACCAGCACGGCGCCGGTCTCCGCCGCGTGGGCCCGGGCGGCGGCGATGGCGTCGTCGACCACGCCGTCGACGAGGCGGATCTCGGCGCCGTAGTCCCGGGTGGCCTGCACCTTGGGCAGCGGGGCCGAAGCGGGCATGAAGATCGTCGACGTCGCCCCGGTGAGCGACGCCGCCAGGGCGACGCCCTGGGCGTGGTTCCCGGCCGACGCGGCGACGACCGCCGTCCCGCGGGGGAGCCCCGAGATCCGGTTGTAGGCGCCGCGGATCTTGAACGAGCCGGCCCGCTGCAGCTGCTCGGGCTTGAGCAGCAGGGTGCGGCCGACCACCTTCCCGATGGCATCGGCCCTGGTCACAGGGGTCGGGCGGATGACGCCGCGCAGCCGCTCGGCGGCGGCGACGACCTCGTCGAGGCCGATCAGGCCCCGGTTGCCGCCTTCCACAGGCGGACCGTACACTTGCCAGCCGTCCCCGGCGCGGGTTCAAGCCCAGCGCCACCCCGGATCACGAAGGTCGTTCGTTGCGCACGTACACGCCCACCCCCAAGGACATCACCCGCGCCTGGCACGTCGTCGACGCCGAAGGCCTGGTCCTCGGGCGCGTCGCCACCGAGGTGGCTCGGATCCTGCGCGGCAAGCACAAGCCGATCTTCGCCCCCCACATGGACACCGGCGATCACGTCATCATCATCAACTGCGACAAGATCGTCCTGACGGCCGGCAAGGCCGAGAAGAAGATCTCGTACCGCCACTCCGGCTACCCCGGCGGCCTGCGCTCGACCAGCTACACCGAGCTGCTCGCCAAGAAGCCCCAGGAGGCCGTGCGCAAGGCGGTCAAGGGCATGCTCCCGAAGAACCGGCTCGGCGCCCAGATGCTCACCAAGCTGAAGGTGTACGCCGGCCCCACCCATCCCCACAGCGCCCAGGGCCCGCAGCCGCTGGATCTGTCCGCGGCGCGAGCGAAGGCGTAGGTAGAACGACATGGCCACCAAGCCCCTCACCCAGACGACCGGCCGCCGCAAGCGCGCCATCGCCCGCGTCCGACTGCGTCCGGGCACCGGCGCCATCACGGTGAACAAGCGCGCCATCGACGACTACTTCCCGTCGGAGACGCACCGGATGATCATCACCGAGCCGCTGCGCCTGTCGAACCAGATGGAGTCGTTCGACATCGACTGCACGATGGACGGCGGCGGCGTCTCCGGCCAGGCCGGCGCGCTGCGCATGGGCATCGCCCGTGCCCTCATCGAGCTCGACCCCGAGCAGCGGGCCACGCTGAAGAAGGCAGGCCTGCTCACGCGCGACGCGCGCGAGAAGGAGTCGAAGAAGTACGGCCTCAAGAAGGCCCGCAAGGCTCCGCAGTACAGCAAGCGCTAGGTCGGAACCTGCCGACCGATGGCGGCACGCATCTCTCCGGCCAGATCCGCCGGTCGCGGCGTCCTCCGCACTCGAAAGCCGACAAGAGGATTCCTTCGCTTGTGCGTCCTTGCGACCGTCGAATCTGACTCGGAGATCTGCACACCGATCGGTCGACAGGCTCCGAGCGCGCGGTGACCCTGCGCTTCGGCACCGACGGCGTTCGCGGTGTCGCCAACACCGACCTCACCCCCGAGCTGGTGCTCGCCCTCGGACGCGCCGCGGCGCGGGTGCTGCCCGGCAAGCGGTTCCTCATCGGGCGCGACACGCGCCGGTCGGGTCCCATGCTCGAGGCCGCGTTCGCCGCTGGGTTGGCATCGGAGGGCGTCGCCGTCGAGCTCCTCGGCGTGGTCCCCACGCCGGCCGTCGCCTGGTGGTCGGCGCGGGAGTCGGTGCCGGCAGCCATGGTCTCGGCGTCGCACAACCCCTACGCCGACAACGGCATCAAGCTGTTCGCCGCCGGCGGCCTGAAGCTGTCCGACGACGTCGAGGAGGAGCTGGAGGCCGAGCTCGACCGGCTGCTCAAGGGTGTGGCACCGAGTGGGGGCGACGTCGGTGAGGTGACGTCGAGGCCGGGAGCGGAGGCGGCGTACGTCGAGTGGCTGGGCACGACCGTCGATCGGCTCGACGGCCTGCGGGTCGTCGTCGACTGCGCCAACGGCGCTGCGCACGAGGCGGCGCCCGACGTGCTGCGGGCGCTCGGCGCCGAGGTGCACGTCCTGCACGCCGAGCCCAACGGCGTCAACATCAACGAGGGCTGCGGGGCGACGCATCCCGACTCCCTGCAGCGCAAGGTCGTGGAGCTCGGCTTCGACGCCGGTCTGGCCCTGGACGGCGACGCCGACCGGGTGCTGGCCGTCGACCATCGCGGCCGGCTCGTCGACGGCGACCACCTCATCGCCATCTGCGCCCAGGACCTCTCGGCGCGCGGCCTGCTGGCGGCGAACACGGTGGTGGTCACCGTCATGACCAACCTCGGCTTCCGGCTGGCCATGGCCGAGCGCGGCATCGACGTCGTCGAGACGGCGGTCGGCGACCGGTACGTGCTCGAGGCGCTGGACGAGGGTCATCTGTCGCTGGGCGGCGAGCAGAGCGGTCACGTCATCTTTCGCGAGATCGCGACGACGGGCGACGGCACGCTGACCGGGATCCGCGTGCTCGACGTGGTCAAGCGCTCGGGTCGCGCGCTGGCCGAGCTGGCTGACGAGTCCATGACCCAGCTGCCCCAGGTGCTGAAGAACGTGCGGGTCGCGGGCGGGGCGGCGGAGGCGGTGGCGGCGGTCGCCGGCGAGGTGGCCGCCGTCGAGGCCGAGCTGGGCGACCACGGTCGCGTCCTGCTGCGCCCGAGCGGCACCGAGCCGCTCGTTCGGGTGATGGTGGAGGCCCCGACGGCGGCGGCGGCCGAAGCCGCCGTCGACCGGCTGCTGGCCGCCGTCCAAGCCGTAGCCTGACGTACCTCATGTGCGGGATCATCGCCATCGTCCAGCGGCCGTCCCGGCGACAGCCCCCCGACGCCAAGGACGTGCTGGCCCTGCTGGACGAGGCTCGCCACGTCCTCGATCACGACGCCGCCGACCTGGCCGCGTCCGTGCACCGTGCCGCCGTGTCGGTGGAGAAGGTCGACCGCCTGCTGCGGGGCGCGGCCGGCGTGCGCGCCCTCGTCGGGCACTCGTCGGTCACGTCGCTCGTCGGGGCAGGCATCACCGCCGTCGACGACCGGGCGCTCGCCCACGAGCAGCGCGTCGACCGCGGCGAGGTGCGCTTCGACGACCCGAAGGAGCTGGAGGCGTTCAACGCCGCGCTGATCCGGCTGAAGGACGCCGTGTGGGCCGTTCGCAACGACCGGCTCCGCACCGCACGCGAGGTCGCCGCGCTGGCGGGCGAGCACCCGACGCCGTCGACGGTCGACGCGTGCACGGCAATCCAGCTGTCCCTGTCGGCCATCGACCGGCTCGAGGTGCGCGGCCGCGACTCGGCGGGGTTGCACCTGCTCGTGGAGGGGCACGGGCTCGACCTGGCGTCGGAGCCCCTCGGCGATCGGCTGGCCGACCGGCTGTTCACGTCAACCGCGGTGCGGACACCCGGCGGGCTGCTGAGCATCGTCTACAAGGCAGCGGCCGAGATCGGCGAGCTGGGCGACAACACGCGGGCGTTGCGGCGAGCGATCGCCACCGACGAGCTGCTGCACCGCGCCATCGCCAACGACGGCGCACAGGTGACGGTGCTCGGCCACACGCGCTGGGCCAGCGTCGGGATCATCTCCGAGGCCAACGCGCACCCACTGAACTCCGACGAGGAGGGACGCGACGGTCCCTACGTCACCGCCGCCCTCAACGGCGACGTCGACAACTACGCCGAGCTCCGCGACGGCGCCGGCCTGCACATCCCGACCGAGGTGACGACCGACGCCAAGGTCATCCCCACGCTCGTGAGTCGTGCCATCGCCGGCGGCGCATCACCCGAGGAGGCGTTCCGGTCCACCGTGGCCAGCTTCCAAGGCTCGGTGGCCATCGGTGCCAGCGTGGCCGACCGTCCCGGGATGCTGCTGCTCGCGCTGCGGGGCAGCGGGCAGGCGCTGTACGTCGGTCTCGCCGAGGACGCGTTCATCGTGGCCAGCGAGCCGTACGGCTTGGTCGAGGAGGCGTGGCAGTACCTGCGCATGGACGGCGAGAGCGCGTCGGGCCGCACCGGCGAGGCGGGGCAGGTCGTCGTGCTCGACCGGGCCGGCGCCGGCTCCATCGAGGGCATCCGGCGCATGGCGTACGACGGCACCGAGCTGCCGGTGACCGAGGACGACCTGACGACGGCGCAGATCACCACGCGCGACATCGATCGCGGCGACAACCCGCACTTCTTCCTGAAGGAGATCAGCGAGGCGCCTCGGTCGCTGCGCAAGACCCTGCGGGGCAAGCTCGTCGACCGCGACGGCCGCACCGCCGTCGACCTGGGCGACGAGGCGCTGCCGCCCAGCATCCGTGAGCGCCTGGCATCCGGCTCGATCCGGCGCATCATCGCCATCGGGCAGGGCACCGCCGCCGTCGCCGGTCAGGCGTTCGCGGCCGCCGTCACCGACGCGCTGCGCGGCGCCGACATCCGCGTCGAGTGGACCCAGGCCACCGAGCTGTCCGGCTTCGGTCTGGTCGACGAGATGGACGACACGCTCGTCGTCGCCATCAGCCAGTCGGGCACGTCGACCGACACCAACCGCACCGTCGACCTCGTGCGCGCTCGTGGCGCGGCGACGGTGGCGATCGTCAACCGCCGCAACAGCGACCTCACGGACAAGAGCGAGGGCGTGCTGTACACGTCGGACGGTCGCGACGTCGAGATGAGCGTCGCGTCGACGAAGGCCTTCTACGCGCAGATCGCAGCCGGCATCCTGCTGGCCGCCGCGATCGGCGAGATCACCGGTCACGGCGACCCGTCGGCCACGTCGCAGGTCCTCGAGGGCCTGCGGGAGCTGCCTGATGCCATGGACCGCGTGCTGACGCAGCGGGAGGCGATCGGGCACGCCGCCGCCGCGCACGCGCCGTCGCGGGTGTACTGGGCCGTCGTCGGCAACGGGCCGAACCGCATCGCCGCCAACGAGATCCGCATCAAGCTGTCCGAGCTGGCGTACAAGTCGATCGGCGTCGACGCCACCGAGGACAAGAAGCACATCGACCTGTCGGCCGAGCCCCTCGTCGTCGTGTGCGCCGCCGGCCTCGACGGCGCCACCGCCGACGACGTGGCGAAGGAGGTGGCGATCTTCCGGGCGCACAAGGCGGCACCCATCGTCATCGCCACCGAGGGCGAGGATCGATTCGGCGCCGCGCTCGCCACGATCACCGTGCCCGCGGTGCACCCGGCGCTGGCGTTCGTGCTGTCGGCCATGGCCGGCCACCTCTTCGGCTACGAGGCCGCGCTCGCCATCGATGCCCAGGCCCGCCCCTTGCGCGAGGCGCGCGGCGCCATCGAGTCGGTCGTGGAGCACGGACAGCACGATCTGCTCGAGCGGCTCGCCATCGAGATCGCGGCGCCCGCCGCTCGTTTCATGGAGGGCCTGCGGGGCGGTCAGTACGACGGCAACCTCGACGCCGGCACCGCGGTGCGCATCGTCTCGCTCCTGCGGTACGCGCAGCGGCAGTCGCCGTTGGAGGCCTACGAGGTCGAGCACGGCAAGATCGGGACGCCGGGCGTCGTGCTGGAGGACCTGACCGACGCGCTGACCCGCGGCATCGAGCAGCTGACGCGCCCGGTCGACGCCATCAAGCACCAGGCCAAGACCGTCACCGTCGGGACCAGCCGGTCGGAGGAAGCCCTGTACGAGTCAACGCTCGTGGCTGCCGTGCTCGACGCGGGCGCGCCACGCGACCGCATCTCCTACCGCTCGCTGCGCACGCTCGCCGCGCTGGACGCCGCCGTTTCGCGCGTCACCGGCTACACCCGCTACGCGGTCGAGGGCGATCCCGCCACCGGGCACGCGCGCGCCACGGTCCTCGACAAGGGCGGTTCCGCCGCCGGGCTGCACTCGCGCACCGAGGGCCATCCCGTCCTGCAGGGCACCAAGAACCTCGCCGCGCGTCAGCGCGAGGTCACCGCCGCCAAGGGCAGCGACGGCCGGACGCTGGTGATCGTGCCCGAGACCAAGGGGAGCGAGGTCACCGGGATCACGCTGCTGCACGTGACGTACAAGGGCCAGCTCGAGCCTGCCGTCGCCCGCAGCGTGCTCGAGGGCTACCAGACGCGCATGGCCGCCCTCACCGATGCCGTGCTCGAGACCGAGCCCACGTTCCGCGACGAGGTCCTCGGCGACGTGCCGATCGTGGACCTGCTCACCGAGCCGGTCCACATCCTGCGCGGCGCCTGGCGTTGAGGAGCAGCTCCTCATGATCGGCATCGGGACGGACCTGGTCGAGCTCGACCGCTTCCGTCTCGCCCTCAAGCGCACGCCGCGCCTGGTCGACCGGCTCTTCTCCGACGCCGAGCAGGCGTACGCCCGGCGCCGGACGGACCCGACCGAGCGGTTCGCGGCTCGCTTCGCGGCAAAGGAGGCGGTGATGAAGGCCATGGGCGTCGGCCTGTGGCGGTTCCCGCTCCGCGACATCGAGGTCGTGCGCGCCGAGTCGGGTCAGCCGTCGGTGCTGCTCCACGGCAAGGCGGCGCACGTCGCCGCCGAGCGCGGCGTCACCGAGTGGCGCCTGACGCTCACGCACACCAACACCGTGGCCCAGGCGATCGCGGTGGCCCTGTGAGCCGTTCTCGTGACCGCAACGGTGCGGATGTGCCGCGCTCAGGTTGCGAGAACGCGTGGTGGTCCCCGTGATCTCGATCCTGACGCCGGACGAGATGAAGGCGGTCGACGCCGCCGCGCCGGAGCCGGTCGAGGTGCTGATCCATCGCGCCGGTGGCGCGGTGGCCCGCGTCGCGGTCGACATGCTCGATGGGGCCTACGGCCGGCGGGTGGTCGTCATCGCCGGCCCCGGCAACAACGGCGCCGACGGGCGCGACGCCGCGCAGCGCCTCGAGCGGCGCGGCGCTCGCTGCACCGTGATCGACCCGAAGGACCTTCCGGAGGCGCTTCCTCGCTGCGACCTCGTCATCGACGCCGCGTACGGCACGGGATTCCATGGCGAGTGGGACCCGCCCGACGTGGGCGACGTCCCAGTGCTGGCCGTCGACATCCCGTCCGGCGTCGATGGGACCACCGGCCACGCCGACGGGCACGTGCTGTGGGCCGACCGCACCGTCACCTTCGCGGCCCTGAAGCCGGGCCTGCTCTTCGCCGACGGCGCCGAGCACGCGGGTGAGATCCTGGTGGCGGACATCGGGCTCGACGTGTCGTCGGCGCGCGCGCACCTGCTCACCGAGGACGACGTCGCGGACCTGTTGCCCGAGCGACCCGGCGACGCGCACAAGTACCACGCCGCGACGTGGGTGATCGCCGGCGGCCCGGGCATGACCGGCGCCGCCACGCTCGCCGCGCGCGCTGCACAGCGCGCCGGCGCCGGCTACGTGCGCCTCTCGACGCCGGGCGGCGACGGGAGCGACGCACCGACCGAGGCCGTCGGACGGGTCCTCGAGCCGGATCACTGGGCCAGCGACGTGCTCGACGACCTGCAGCGATTCAAGGCGGTGGCTGTCGGCCCCGGACTCGGACGTGGGAGCGACGAGGACGTGCGCCGCCTCGCACGCGAGTGCCCGGTGCCGCTGGTCGTCGACGGCGACGCGCTCACCGCGCTGGGCCAGGATCTCGACGGCCTCGCGTCGCAGGTGGTGCTCACGCCCCACGACGGCGAGTACGCGCGGCTCGTCGGTCACGCGCCCGGCCGCGATCGGCTGCAGGCGGCGCGGCACCTTGCCCGCGCCGCGTCGGCCACCGTCGTGTTGAAGGGTGAGACGGTGGTCGTGGCGTCACCGGACGGCGACGTGTTGGTCGCCGCCAACGGCGATGAGCGCCTGGCGACGGCCGGCAGCGGCGACGTCCTGACCGGCATCACGGTGGCGCTGCTGGCGCAGGGTCTCGAGCCGTTCGCCGCCGCCGGGTGCGCGGCGTTCCTGCTCGGCGCCGCGTCCGAGCTTGGATGGCGGCGCGGTCTGGTGGCCGGCGACCTGCCGGCGCTGCTGCCAGCCGTGCTGGACGTGCTCGATGGCTGATCGCAGCGCGTGGGCCGAGGTCGACCTGGCCGCGATCACGGCGAACGCGTCGACCCTGGCGGCGCTGGCGTCTCCCGCGGCGCTGTGTGCGGTGGTGAAGGCCAACGGCTACGGGCATGGTGCCGCCCCCGTCGCCCGCGCCGCGCTGGCCGGCGGGGCCACCTGGCTGGCGGTGGCGCTGACGGCCGAGGGCGCCGAGCTGCGCGACGCCGGCATCACGGCCCCGATCCTGCTGCTGTCGGAGCCACCGGTGGACGAGCACGCCGACGTCGTGCGGTTCGACCTGACGCCGACCGTCTACACCGAGAGCGGCATCGAGTCGCTGGCGCGCGCCGCCTCGCGCCCGCTCCCGGTGCACCTCAAGGTCGACACCGGCATGCACCGCGTCGGGTCCGCGCTCGAGGATGTCGTGCCGCTGGCGAAGTCGGTGCTGGCCCATCCCTCGCTGCGGCTCGGCGGCGTGTGGACGCACTGCGCCGTGGCCGACGAGCCCGGGCACTCGGCGACGCCGCGCCAGTCCGACCGGTTCGACGCCGCCGTGCGCGAGCTGCGCGACGCCGGCATCACGGTGCCGCTCCTCCACGCCGCCAACTCGGCGGCGACCATCGACCACCCCGGCCTTCGCCACGACCTGGTGCGCTGCGGCATCGCGCTCTACGGCCTCGACCCGAGCCCGGCGCTCGCCGGCCACGCCGACCTGGTGCCGGCCATGCGGCTCGTCGCCCGGGTGTCCTACGTCCGCCGTGTCCCGGCAGGGGACGCCGTGTCGTACGGGTTGCGCCGCCCGCTCGAGCGCGACAGCTTCGTCGCCACCGTGCCGATCGGCTATGCCGACGGGGTGCCGCGGCGACTGTTCGACGTCGGCGCCGAGGTGCTGATCGGCGGGAGGCGCCGTGCGCTGGCCGGCGTCGTCACCATGGACCAGCTCCTGGTCGACTGCGGTGACGATCCCGTCGAACGGGACGACGAGGTGGTGCTGCTCGGCGCCCAGGGCGACGAGCGCGTCGGCGCGGAGGAGTGGGCCGCCCTGCTCGGAACCATCTCGTACGAGATCGTGTGCGGCATCTCCGCCCGCGTGCCGCGGCGGTACGTCTCATGACTCGCATCCCGGGGGTTCGGGTCGGGCACTGGACCGACCCGCACGCGCGCACCGGCTGCACGGTCGTGCTGCTGCCCGAGGGGACGCTCGCCTCAGGCGAGGTGCGGGGCGGCGCGCCGGCCACGCGCGAGTTCGCGCTTCTGGAGCCGAGCAAGCTGGTGCACCGCATCGACGCCGTGCTCCTCACCGGCGGCAGCGCGTTCGGCCTCGACGCCGCCGCCGGCGTGATGCGGTTCTGTGAAGCCGAGGGTCACGGCTACCCGACGGCGGGCGGCGTGGTGCCGATCGTCGTCGCCATGGGCGTGTTCGACCTCGCCGTCGGCGACGGCTCGGTGCGGCCGGGCCTGGCCGAGGGCGAGGCCGCGTGCGACGCCGCCGTCGAGGGCCAGTTCCGGACCGGCTCCGTCGGCGCCGGCACCGGCTGCACGGTCGACAAGTGGCGGGGCCCGGAGAACCGCCGGCCCGGCGGACTCGGCACGCACACGATCGAGGATCCCGATGGGCTGGTGGTGACCGCCATCGCCGTGGTCAACGCGTTCGGCATCGTCCTCCAGCGCGGCGAGGAGCCACCGACACCGGCCTGGCCCCGGGACGAGGCCGAGGCGGCGTTCCGCACCGCCGACGGGTCGAACACCATCGTCGGCGTCATCCTGACCAACGCCATCCTCACCAAGGCCGACTGCCTGGTCGTCGCCCAGGGCGGCCACGACGGCATCGCCCGCACCGTCCACCCGCCGCACACGTCGGTCGACGGCGATGCGATCGTCGCTGCCGCGACGGGACAGGTCGAAGCCCGCACCGACCGCGTCCGCGCTCTGGCCGTCAGCGCCTTCTCGGCCGCCATCCGAGATGCGGTGCCCCTTTGATGGTCTCGCTCCGCAGGCTCCGCTCGACTGCGCCACTGCGTGGCCGCCCTGCAGGTGCGCGCGCCCGCGGCGCCGTGGCCGGGGAGCCTTCGGCGGAACGGCCACGGCTTGCTACGTCGAGCGTCGATCTACCCTCGGTGCCGTGGATCTGGCCGAGCTTGCGGCGGCGTGCAAGGACTGCACGAAGTGCCCGCTCGCTGCCACGCGCACCCAGGTCGTCTTCGGCCGCGGCGATCCCGATGCCGACCTCGTGTTCGTGGGCGAGGCCCCCGGCGCCGAGGAGGACGCCCAGGGCTTCCCGTTCGTGGGCCGCTCCGGCCAGCTCCTCGACCGCCTCGTGCTCGAGGAGCTCGGTCTCGACCGTGATGAGTTCTTCGTCATGAACACGCTCATGTGCCGGCCGCCCAACAACCGGGATCCGCTGCCCGAGGAGCTCGACGCGTGCCGGCCGTGGTTCGACGCCAAGCTGGCGGCGCTGAAGCCCAAGGTCATCGTCAGCCTCGGCAACTTCGCGTCCAAGCAGCTGCTCGACACCAAGGTCGGGATCACGAAGCTGCGCGGCCAGACCTACGACTGGCGGCCCGGCATCGTGCTCGTCCCCACGTTCCACCCGGCGGCCGCGCTGCGGGGCAACCCCGACGCCATCGCCGCCATGCGCGCCGACCTCGTCCGCGCCAAGCAGGTGTTGCAGTCATGAGCCATGCGAAGACGACGGGCGTCGAGCAGACGCGCGCGCTGGGCGCCGCCGTCGCGTCCCTTGCCCGCGCCGGTGATCTCATCCTGCTCGCCGGTGACATGGGTGCCGGCAAGACAGCGTTCACCCAGGGGTTCGCGCGGGGCATCGGCGTCACCGAGCAGGTGGTGAGCCCGACGTTCACGCTGGCACGCCAGTACGACGGCACGTCGCTGCGCTTGAACCACCTCGACGTCTACCGGCTCGACCACCTGCAGGAGGCCATCGACCTTGGGCTGTCGGAGCTCATCGACGACGACAGCGGCGTGACCGTGATCGAGTGGGGTGACGTGGTGATCCCGACGCTGCCGGCCGACTTCCTCGAGATCCGTCTCGCCTACGGGTTCGAGGACGACGAGCGACTGTTCTCGTTCCACTCCGTCGGCACCGGTTGGTCGGCGCGCCGCCACGCGCTCGACGAGGTCCTCACGGCATGGGTGGACGCGTAGATGATCATTCTGGGGATCGACACCGCCACGCCGCAGGTGGGCTGCGCGCTCGGCGGGCACGAGGGCGTCATCGCCTCGTTCTCCACGGCCAAGGGCAAGCGCCACGCGGAGACGCTGGTGCCGGCCATCGACTTCCTGTGCCGCCAGGCCCACGTCGAGCTGGACGAGATCGGCGCCATCGCCGTCGACGTCGGCCCCGGCCTGTTCACCGGTCTGCGCGTCGGCGTCGCCACCGCCAAGGCCATGGCGTCCGCGCTGCGCATCCCCGTCGTCGGCGTCTCCAGCCTCGACCTGCTCGCGTTCCCGCTGCGGTGGTCGAACCGGCGGATCGTCTCGGTCGTCGACGCTCGCCGCGGCGAGGTCTTCTACGCCTCCTACCGGCAGGTCCCGGGCGGCGTGCAGCGGCTGAGCGAGCCGGCCGTCGGCTCACCCGAGCAGCTGTGCAACGAGATCCAGGCCACGGGCGAGGAGTGCGTGGCCGTGGGCGACGGCGCCCGCCGCTACGCCGACCAGCTGTGCGACCTGATCAAGGTCGAGATCGCGGATGCGGGGCTGGCCTATCCGTCACCGTCGTCGCTGGTGCAGCTGGCGCACGCCCGCGCCCTGCGCGAGGAGTTCGTGAACCCGTGGGACGTCTCGCCCGTCTACCTGCGCAAGGCCGACGCCGAGATCAACTGGGTCTCCCGGGAGGCGCGCTGATGGCAGCGAGGCTCGAGGAGCTGCCGCTGCACGTCACGGTCACGCCGATGCGCCGTCGTCACCTGCGCTCGGTGCTGCGCATCGAGGCGCTCGTGTACCCCCGCCCGTGGTCGCTGGGGCTGTTCATGTCGGAGCTGGCGCTGAAGACGACGCGCGTCTACCTGGCAGCCAAGGTCGGCAACGAGGTCGTCGGCTACGCCGGGCTGATGATCACCGGTTCCGACGGCCACGTGACCACGGTGGCGGTCGATCCCGACTGGCACCGCAACGGCATCGGCACCCGGCTGATGCTGGGGCTGTGCACCGCGGCCGCCCAGCGCGGCTGCACCGGGCTCACGCTCGAGGTGCGGGTGAGCAACACCGGCGCTCAGGAGCTGTACCGCACGTTCGGCTTCGCGCCGGCCGGGGTGCGGAAGAACTACTACACCGAGACCAACGAGGACGCGATCGTGATGTGGGCTCACGACATCGATCTCGCCGCGCATCGCCAGCGGCTCGATGCCATCGCCGCGTCGGTGCCCGGCACCACGACGTGGGAGGGTGTCGCCCGATGACCGTGTTGGACTTCGACGTCGACCCGGGCACGACGATCCTCGGCATCGAGACGTCGTGTGACGAGACGGCCGCGGCCGTGGTCACGGGCGGGCTCGACATCCGGTCGTCCGTGGTCTCGAGCCAGGTCGACCTGCACGCCCGCTTCGGCGGCGTCGTGCCCGAGATCGCGAGCCGTGCCCACGTCGAGCTGCTCACGCCCGTCGTGGCCGAGGCGCTCGTGTCGGCCGGCGTCGACAACGGTGGCATCGACGCGGTGGCGGCCACCGTCGGTCCCGGTCTCATCGGGTCGCTGCTGGTCGGCGTGGCCGCGGCCAAGGCGCTGGCCCTGGTGTGGGACGTGCCGTTCGTCGGCGTGAACCACCTCGAGGCCCACTTCTACGCGTCGTTCCTCGAGGACCCCGCGCTGGAGCCGCCGATGGTCGTGCTGTTGGTGTCGGGCGGCCACACCATGCTCGTGCGCTTCGACGACCATGGGAAGTACGTCGTGCTCGGCTCGACGATCGACGACGCCGCCGGCGAGGCGTTCGACAAGGTGGCGCGGTACCTCGGCCTCGGCTACCCGGGCGGGCCCGCCATCGACCGTGAGGCGCTGAAGGGCGATCCCGAGGCCATCCGCTTCCCGCGCTCGATGATCGACGAGGGGCTGGACTTCTCGTTCTCCGGGCTGAAGACGTCGGTCATCAACCACGTGCGCAAGCACCCCGACGTGTCGACCGAGGACGTCGCCGCATCGTTCCAGGCCGCGGTCGTCGACGTACTGGTGGCCAAGGCCGAGCGGGCCGCCATCGAGCACGGGGCCAAGGGGCTGTGCCTGGGCGGCGGCGTGGCCGCCAACTCGCTGCTGCGCGAGCGGTTCCTCGACACCTGCACCAAGATCGGCGTGCACGGCTTCCTGCCCAGTCGGGCCATGTGCACCGACAACGCGGCGATGGTGGCGTCCGCTGCATGGTTCCGGCTGCGTGACGACGGCCCGACGTCGCTCGACGCCGGCGCCGATCCCAACCTCGGCATCCGGTGACCTACCTCCAGCGCGTCGCTGACATCGCCGATGTCATCCGCACCGACGCGCCGGAGGCCGATCGCAACCGCCGACTGGGCGACGCCACCGTCGCCGCCGTCTGCGACAGCGGCGTGACGCGGATGATGGTGCCGCCCGCGCTCGGCGGGGGCGGCATCTCGTGGGCCGACAGCTTCGAGGTCGTCGAGGCCATCGCCCGTCTTGATGGGGCGACGGGATGGAACGCCAGCATCTGGGCCGGCACGGCGACGCTGTGCGTCACGCTGGCCGGCGACGACGCCCGCGACGAGGTCCTCGGTGACCCGTCCGCGCTGTGCTCGGCCTCGCTGAACTGGATGAACATCCAGGCCCGCCGGGTCGACGGTGGCTACCGCTTCGACGGCAAGGCGACCTTCCTCAGCGGCAGCTCGCACGCGCAGTGGCTGTCGCTGGGCGGCTGGCTGATCGGCGAGGACGGCAAGCCGGTGTTCGGCGCCGCCGGGCCCGAGGTCATCCGCGGGGTGCTGCCGATGTCGTCCATCCCGATCGAGGACACGTGGCACGTGGCCGGCCTGCGGGCGACGGCCAGCAACGACGCCGTGCTCGACGGTGTCTTCATCCCGGACGCGTTCATCTCCGACCCCCACCGGGCGGGCGACCTCGTGCCCGACGGCGCCACCCACATCCCGATCCAGAGCCGCTTCGGCGCGCCGTTCGCGTTCGTGGGGCTCGGCATCGCGCGGGGCGCCATCGACGCCCTCCGCGACGTGGCCGGCGAGCGGGTGGCGCTGGCGACGTCGTCGCCCATGCGGGAGCGGGTGGACGTGCAGATCGACGTGGCCAGGGCGCAGGCCCTGGTCGAGGCGGGGGAGGCGTTCCTCGTCCGCACCTGGGAGCGGTCGACGACCACCCCCGAGCGGCTCACGGTCGAGGACCTCGCCATGCTGCGCCTGTCGTACGTCACCGCCGCCGACAACGCCGCCCAGGCCACCGAGCTGGTCCGCCGGTGCGCCGGGTCCTCGGCGGTGTACGAGTCGGAGCGCATCGAGCGCTGCTGGCGCGACGCCCACGTCGTGCCCGCCCACGTCATGGTCTCGCCCCGCGGCTACGAGCGCGTCGGCCGGGTCCTCCTCGGCCTCGAACCCCTCCCCGGCCTCCTCTGACCGTTTTCTGGGTACCGGAACCGACCACATCTGGTCGGTTGTGGTGCCGAGAACCCGTCGGGGTTGCCCCTCGTGGCGGGGGTGTCTATCGTTAGCACTCGACCTACGAGAGTGCTAAGACGCCATGGGAGGCACCAGCATGAACCTTCAGCCCCTGGAGGACAGGATCGTCGTCCGCGCGAGCGAGGGCGAGTCCAAGACCGCTTCCGGTCTCGTCATCCCCGACACGGCCAAGGAGAAGCCCCAGGAGGGCGAGGTCCTGGCTGTCGGCCCGGGCCGGCGCTCCGAGCAGACCGGCGAGATCATCCCGATCGACGTGAAGGTCGGCGACACCGTCGTCTACTCGAAGTACGGCGGCACCGAGATCTCCAGCGGTGGCGAGGATCTCCTCATCCTCACCAGCCGTGACGTGCTCGCCATCGTGAAGAAGTAGGGAGCGCCCATGCCGAAGATCCTGAAGTTCGACGAGGCCGCTCGTCGCAGCCTCGAGGCGGGTGTCGACCGGCTGGCCAACGCCGTCAAGGTCACGCTCGGCCCCAAGGGCCGCAACGTCGTGCTCGAGAAGAAGTTCGGTGCCCCGACGATCACCAACGACGGCGTGTCCATCGCCAAGGAGATCGAGCTCGAGGACCCGTTCGAGAACATGGGCGCCCAGCTGGTGAAGCAGGTCGCCACGAAGACCAACGACATCGCCGGTGACGGCACCACCACCGCCACCGTGCTGGCCCAGGCCCTGGTCAAGGAGGGCCTGCGCAACGTCGCCGCCGGCGCCAACCCGATGGCCCTGAAGAAGGGCATCGACAAGGCGGTCGCCGCCGCCGTCGAGGCGCTGAAGGCGCTGTCGGTCCCGACCGAGAGCAAGGACCAGATCGCGCAGGTCGCCACCATCTCCGCGGCCGACCCGGCCATCGGCGAGGTCATCGCCGAGGCGATCGACAAGGTCGGCAAGGACGGCGTCGTCACCGTCGAGGAGTCGAACACCTTCGGCATCGAGCTCGACTTCACCGAGGGCATGCAGTTCGACAAGGGCTACCTGTCGCCGTACTTCGTCAGCGACCCGGAGCGCCAGGAGGCCGTCCTCCAGGATCCGTCGATCCTGATCGTGAACGGCAAGATCAGCGCCGTCCACGACCTCATCCCGGTCCTCGAGAAGGTCATGCAG
>DASUCO010000088.1:0-2273 GCA_036275955.1 Acidimicrobiales bacterium | reverse complement strand
CCGGAGCAGGGCTTCTTCTCCAAGATCAGGAGCGCGTTCAAGTAGTGGCCGGGCCGTGGGTGTTCGTCGAAGACGTCGAACGGCCCACGCTGTCCCCGGCCGACCGCCACCACCTCGAGCGGGTGCGGCGCGTCCGAACCGGCGATCCCGTCGTCGTGAGTGACGGCGCCGGCCGTTGGCGCGACGGCACCCTCGGTGGGGCGGGCACCGTCGACGTCACCGGTGAGGTGCAGGTGGACGAGCGTCCCTCGCCCTCGATCACGGTGGCGTTCGCGCTCACGAAAGGTGAGCGCCCGGAGCTGGCCGTCCAGAAGCTCACCGAGCTGGGCGTCGACGTGATCGTGCCGTTCACCGCGGCGCGCTCGGTCGTGCGCTGGGACGCCCAGCGAGCCGACGGCAACGTCGAGCGGCTGCGCCGGGTCGCCCGCGAGGCGGCCATGCAGTGCCGGCGCTCGTGGCTCCCCGAGGTCACCCCGCTGGGCACCTTCGCCACCGCTCGTGCCCTCCCCGACGCCGCCCTGGCCGAGGCCGGCGGCGGGCCGCCCAGCCTCGAACGCCCGACCGTCCTGGTCGGCCCCGAGGGCGGATGGGACGACGAGGAGCGAGCCTGCGGGCTCCCCACGGTGGGTCTCGGCCAACATGTCCTGCGGGCCGAGACGGCGGCCATGGCCGCAGCCGCCCTGCTCGGCGGCCTCAGAACGGGGCTGTTCCGCCCCGCTCGGTGAGAATCTCACGCTGCGCGTTGTCGTCCTGCGCGTTGTGACGTACGGTGCTGGTAACGGCCTGCTCGATGGGGAACACTGGCGACGATGAGTCTGGACAACATGCTCGAATCGGAAGAAGCAGAAGATCTCGGCTACGCCGTCAAGGTCGGTGGTCGGCTGCGCGCCATCCGCAAGCAGAAGCGGCTGTCGCTGCAGGACGTCGAGGCATCTTCGGAGCAGGAGTTCAAGGCATCGGTGCTGGGCGCCTACGAGCGTGGCGAGCGCGCCATCTCGGTGCCCCGCCTGCAGCGCCTGGCCCGCTTCTACTCCGTGCCCGTCGACCAGCTGCTGCCGCGCGAGGACGAGGTCGGCCCCGACTCGGTGATCGACCTCGAGTCCGGCACGGTGACCCGCACCGGCCCCGACGAGTCGAAGGTCATCATCGACCTGCACCGCCTGCAGTCGATGGGCACCGGTGAGGCGCAGCTGCTGACCCGCTACCTCGGCTACATCCAGGTGCAGCGCGGCGACTTCAACGGCCGGATGCTCACGGTGCGGCGCGACGACCTGCGGGCCATCGCCTGCCTGCTCGACGTGAACCCCGACGCCGCCCGGGCCAAGCTCGAAGAGCTCGGCCTTCGCTTCAGCCCGTCGTAGTCCTCGTAGCCTCGCCCCATGTTCGGGGCGTACGTGCACGTGCCGTTCTGCCTGAAGCGGTGCGACTACTGCGCGTTCGCGACGTGGGACGACCGTCCCCAGCTGCTCGAGCGCTACGTCGACGGCCTCCGCCGTGAGATCGCGACGGCCGACATCGCCGCGGTCGACACGGTGTTCCTCGGCGGCGGGACGCCCTCGTTGCTGTCACCCGAGCAGCTTCGAGGCGTCCTCGCCGAGCTGACGATCGCGCCCGGCGCCGAGGTCACCATCGAGTGCAACCCCGACACGCTGAGCCACGACAAGCTCGCCGGCTACCGCGACGCCGGCGTCACGCGCATCTCCCTCGGCGTGCAGTCGATGGTCCCGCACGTGCTCGCCGCGCTGGGCCGCACGCACGATCCCGACAACGTGGCCCGCGCCGTCGACGGCATCAGGGCGGCCGGCTTCGCCACGTTCAACATGGACCTCATCTACGGCTCGGTGGGGGAGTCGCTGGCCGACTGGGAGCGCACGCTCACCGACGCACTCGCCCTCGACCCGCCCCACGTGTCGGCCTACGGCCTGACGGTCGAGGCCGGCACCCCGCTCGCCGCCGACCCCGCACGCCACCCCGACGACGACACCCAGGCCGACATGTACGTCGCGGCCGACGACGCGCTCACCGCTGCCGGGCTGACGTCCTACGAGATCAGCAACTGGGCCCAGCCCGGCCACGAGTGCCGCCACAACCTCCTGTACTGGAGCCAGGCCGACTACCGCGGCTTCGGCTGCGCCGCCCACTCGCACGAGCACGGCCGCCGGTTCTGGAACGTGCGCACGCCCGAGCGCTACCTCGATCTCGTCGAGCGCGGCGAGCAGCCGCTCGGCGGGGAGGAGCTCCTCGACGACGGGACGCGCGCGATCGAGGCGCTG
>DASUCO010000087.1:0-10754 GCA_036275955.1 Acidimicrobiales bacterium | reverse complement strand
GCCGTTGGCCGCCGCGTCCTCGAGGTAGGCGGTGGTGTCCCGCTGGGGATCGACCACGATGGCGCGACCGGTCGAGGTGTCCCCGATGAGGTAGCTGAACAGGCTCAGGCACGACAGCTGGTACTGGCGGAAGAACACGACATCTCCTCTAGTGGTCGAACTTCACGACAGGGAGCAGGCGGTCGAGCCAGTCCGGCAGCCACCAGGCCCGGTCGCCGAGGCGACCGAGCAGCGCGGGCACGAGCAGCATCCGCACGACCGTGGCGTCGAGCAGGACGGCGAGCGCCAGCGTCACCCCCAGCTCCGTCGGGGGGATGGGACCGGTGACGCCGAACGCGATGAACACGACGATCATCACCAGCGCCGCGTTCGTGATCGGACGGCCAGTCCGAGCGGTGCCGTCGCGCACAGCTGCATGCGCGTCCCCGGTCTCCTCGTAGCGCTCACGGATGCCGGCGAGCAGGAAGAGCTGGTAGTCCATCGAGAGACCGAAGAGCAGCGCGAAGAAGAACAGCGGGGCCCATGCGTCCACGAAGCCCTGGTGCTCGATGCCGATGAGCGACGCACCGATGCCGTGCTGGAACACCAGCGTGGCGAAGCCGAAGCTGGCCGCGACGCTGACGAGGTTCAGCGCGATCGACGCGATCGCGATGGGCAGGCTGCGGAAGACCACCAGCAGCAGGAGGAACGCGACCACCATGATCAGGCCGATGGCGAGCGGTGCTCGTCCGGTGAGCAGCCCGGTCAGGTCGTGGTTCTGGGCGGCGGGGCCGCCGACGAGCACGTCGGGCACGGTCGCCAGACGGTCTCGCATGCGGGCGACGAGATCGCTCGTGGCCTGGTCATCCACGGCGGTGCTCGGCGTGACTCGCACGACGGTGCGGCCCGACGCCGCCGGTTCGGCGACGACGCGGGCGTCCACCACGCCGGGGTCGGCGCGGGCGACGTCGATGACGCGTGGCGCGTCCTCAGCCGGAACGGTGACGAACAGCGGTGCCGCGGCACCGGGGCCGAAGGACCCGACGAGGAGCTCGTAGCCGTCACGACTCGACCGACCCTCGTCGACGACACGAGCGCCCGGCATGCCCAGGCGCATCCCGGCCGCCGGCGCGGCCAGGACCAGCAGCAGGATGAGTCCTGCCGCGAGGGCGCGGCCGGGTCGGCGCAGCGCCCACCCCGTCCACCGCTGCCATCGACCCATGGCGGCCCGATCGGGATCGGCGTGGCCCCGAGCCACCAGCACGCGATCACCGAGGGCGGCCAGCGCGGCGGGTAGCAGCGTGAGGGATGCGACCGCCGTGGCGACGACGGCGAGGATCATGCCGAGTGCCATCGATCGGAACACCATGATCGGCACGATGAGGACGGCGGCGAGTGACAGCACGACCGTCAGCGCGGAGAGGAACACCGCCTTGCCCGCGGTGGCCAGCGTGTTGGCCATGGCCGCGCTGGTGTCCCAGCCGTCCTCTCGCTCCTCGCGGTAGCGGGAGACGATGAAGAGGCTGTAGTCGATGCCCACGGCGAGGCCGATCATCATCGAGAAGTTCATCGACCACACCGACAGCGCTGTCAGGCCGGTGAGCAGATGCAGCGTGGCGAACGCGACGGCGATGCCGGCGACGGCGAGCACGAGCGGCAGGCCGGCGGCGACGGCCGACCCGAACGCGACCACGAGGAGCACGATGGTCGGCAGACCGGAGAGCAGCTCGGCCTTGTGGAGGGCCTCCTCGTTCGACGCGTTGAAGTCGCTCCACACGGGCCACTCACCGGTGACCTCTGCGCGCGCACCGGGCGGCAGGATCACGCGGTCGACGGCCTCGATGAGGTCGTGCGCGGCATCGGGGAGATCGGCGTCGCTCGCACCGCTGAGGACGACCGGGACCAGCGCCGTACGCCCGTCGGCCGCGACGAGGCCGGCGTCGGCCGGGGCCGAGAGCGGGTCGACCACGGGACCGGTGCCGGCCAGCGCGTCGAGGACGGCGCGCATCCCGGTGGCGTCGTCCCTGATCGGACCCACTTGGCGGTAGACGACGACGGCCGCCTCGGCGCCCACCTGCGGGAAGTCGCGGCGGAGCTCGGCGCGCACCGACGCCGCCACCGTGCCCTGCGGGTCCCAACCTGCGCCCGAGAGCGCCGGCGTCAGGGTGGCGGCCAGCGGCGCGGCCGAGGCGGTGAGCAGGAGCCAGACGAGGAGCACGCCGCGGCGCCGGCGGACGGCGAAGCGGCCCAGACCGGCGAGCCAGCCGTCCGCGTGCGTGCGTGCCGGGTCGGTGAGGGGCTCCTCGGCGAGCGGGATCGGGGTGAACGTGGCCATCCCGATCACGCCAGCTTCAGGAACATGCGCTGGACGTCGGCGAGCTCGTAGCCCTCCGCGGCCGACGCCTCGGGGTCCGACAGGCACCACTCGAGGCCGGCGGCCACGAGCAGGAAGCCGACCTGCTCGAGCGCCTTGTTTGCCGCGGAGATCTGGGTCACCACGTCGCGGCAGTCACGTCGGTCCTCGAGCATCTGCTCGAGGCCTCGCACCTGTCCGCCGATCCGGCGGAGGCGACGGGTCAGGTCGTCGATGGTCTCGTGGGGCAGGTCCACACGTCCTCCTCGCTCATACCCTGGGGGGTATTCACGAGGATACCCCCCAGGGTATCAGTCCACACCCGCGGAGGCGACGCTGCCGGTGAGCTCGCTGTAGGCGTCCCACGCCCGGGGGCCGTAGACGGACGCGGTGCCGCCGTCCATGAGCAGCGCCACGCCGAGCGCCTCGGCCACCTCCTCGGGCGTCGCCCCTCGGCGACCGGCCGCCTTGGCGTGGTAGGCGATGCAGCCGTCGCACTGCTTGACCACCGCAATGGCGAGGGCCATGAGCTCCTTGACCTTGGCGCTCAGCGCGCCGTCGGCCACCGCCGCCTTGTGCAGCTGCGCGAAGCCGGCCCACACGCCCGGCGTTGCCTCGCTGAGCGACCTCGTCGGCTCCTTGAGGTCGTCGATGACCTCGGTGAAGCGCATGGTCGTGGTCACGTGAAGATGATGTGGCCGCCGGCGGCGATCTCGTAGAACTCGCCGACCGTGATGATGTCCTGCACCTGCGGGATGAAGTCGTTCTTCTCGAGGCCGAACAGGTCGACCGACGCCTTGCACGCGTAGAGGCCGGCGCCCGTGTCGGCGATCATCTCGACGAACTCGGGGATCGACGGGATGTCGAGCTCCTCCATCTTGTGGTTCATGTACTTCGTCATCGCCAGCGACACGCCGGGTAGGCCGCCGAGCATGGTCGGGACGTGCAGGCCGGGGTTGCCGACCGATGCGATCTTGATGTGGTCGTGCCGTGCCTTGTGGATGGCATCGAGCCCGAAGAACGTGAAGAACAGGTTCGCCTCGATGCCCTCGGCCCGCGCGCCGTTGGCCATGATCAGACCCGGATAGATCCCGTCGAGCGAACCCTTCGAGATGATCACCGAGACCTTCTGGATGGTGTCTGCCACTGCTGGCTCCTCTCTCGTCAGATGCAGCCGCGCGGCTTGGGGATGCCGGCGATGCGGGCCGCGACCTTGGCCGGGCCCTTGGGGAAGAGCTGGTACAGCTCCTTGACGGACACGCCCGAGGTCTTGCCCAGCACGCGGACCGTCGGTCCCGTGCCCTTGTCGAAGTACTCGTTGCGGACGAAGCGCAGCACCGTCCAGTGCGCGTCGGTCAGCTCGCCGATCCCCTCTCGCCGGGCCAGCTCGGGCGCCATGTCCTCGGTCCACTCGTCGGGCCGCACGAAGAAGCCCTCGTCGTTCAGCTCGACCTCGGTGGCGGCGATGGTCGTCGTTGTCATGCTGTCGTCCTCTCCCTCGTGTCCTTGCCGGCCGTCGGCATGGTCGAGCCGATGCCGGGGATGTCACGCCCCGGGAGCAGGCCGTGCCAGTAGAAGGACTGGAACAGCAGCTTCCCGAGGTGGTTGAGCCGCGACTCCTTCAGCAGTGGCAGGCCCACCCGCGTCGGGTAGTGGCCGCCGAGCGGCTCGGCGTCGTAGTTGAAGTCGATGAGCAGCGCCTTGCCGAAGCCGCTCTCGATGAAGCAGCTCGCATGCCCGTCGAATCCGCTCACCAGCGGCTCACCGGCCAGGTGGCGGCGCACGTTCTCGACGACCGTCTCGCCCTCGAAGTGCGTGACCGAGCCTGCCTTCGACGCCGGCACGTTGGCGGCGTCGCCGATCACGAACACGTTCGGCGCCACCTTCGACTGCAGCGTGTGCTCGTCGGTCGGGACGAAGCCAAGGTCATCCCCGAGCCCCGGTGACCGGCCCACGTAGGGCGCGCCCCCGTGGAGCGGCACGACCACGGCGAGGTCGAACTCGACCACGCGACCGTCGTAGGAGACGAGGCGACCGCTGGCACCGTCGACCTCGCCGGTGTTGAACTCGGTCACGAGCTCGATGCCCTTGGCCGCCAGCATGCCGCCCAGGTGGGCGGCGGCGACCGGCTTGGTGAAGGCGGCGTCGAGCGGCGTGACGTACGTGAGCTCGACGCGATCGCGGATGCCCCGCTCGGTGAAGTACGCGTCGGCGAGGAAGCACAGCTCGAGCGGCGCCACCGGGCACTTGATCGGCATGTCGACGACGTTGACGACGAACCGGCCGCCGTCGAACGTGGCGAGCGCACCGGCCAGAGCCGCCGCGCCCTCGGGCGTGTAGAAGGTGAAGACCGACTCCATCCAGCCCGGGCCGGTCAGCCCCTCGGTCTCCTCGGGCAGGAGCACGGCGCCGGTGGCGACGACGAGCACGTCGTAGGCCAGCACGCTCCCGTCGTCGAGATGGACCTGTTTGGCCGGCAGATCGACGTGATCGATGGCGGCGACGTGCAGCTCGATGCCGGCATGCAGCTGTCGCCCTCGTGGCCGCACGATGTCCTCCACGTGCGCGAGGCCGAACGGCACGAACAGCAGCCCGGGCTGGTACACGTGCCGGTCGTCCTGGTCGACCACCGTGATGGCCAGGTCGTCTGCGGGAACGAGACGGCGAAGACGGTTGGCAACGAGCGTCCCACCCGTGCCACCGCCCAGGATCACCACCGAGCGGGTCATGACTCCAGCAGACGCCGCCGACCGCCGATCCGCTAGAGCCGAAGGTCACCGGCAGGCGCAGACCCGCGGCGTCAGCCGCGCGCGCAGGACGCGCCGAGACGCCGGGACGCCTCCGTCCACGCCGGGTCCTCGGTGACGGGCCAGTAGTCACCGGTGTGCGGGTCCTGCTCGTAGGCGACCGGCGAGGGTCCGGCAGCGATGCCGGCGACGGCGGCGAGGAACCGATCGATGTCGGCCGCGGTGGCGTCGATCCCGGCGCTGGCGCGAACGGCGCCGGGCACGCGGGTCCGGTCTCCGGCGCGGACGGCGCGGTGGTACTCGTCGACCTCAGCCGCGGTGAGCGCCAAGAGACGCAACAGGTAGGGGTGGGCGCAGAAGCAGCCGTGGCGTACGCCGATGGCGTGCTCGGCGCTGAGGCGAGCGGCGACCAGCGCGTGGTGAACGCCCTCGACGACGAAGGCGGCGACCGGCAGCCCTCCCGGACGGGACGAGGCCCCCAGGAGGCGGACGCCGTCGATGCGGCCGAGACCGTCGTGCAGGCGAGCAGTCATGGCGTCGTCGTGGGCTCGGATCGCATTCCAGCCGATGCGGTCGAGCTCGTCGATGGCGGCGTGGAGCGCGACGGCACCGACGACGTTGGGCGAGCCCGCCTCTTCGCGGTCGGGCGGGTCGGTCCACGCGACCTCGTCGAGATCGACGAGGTCGACGGCGCCACCGCCGGCGAGGAAGGGATCGCCGGTGGCGAACGTCGACCGCGGCCCGATGAGCACGCCGGCGCCGAAGGGCGCGTACATCTTGTGACCGCTCCACGCGACGTAGTCGGCCGCCGCTGGGAGAGGGCGGTGCGGCGCCAGCTGGGCGGCATCGACGAGGACGGGTACGCCACGGTGATGGGCGGCGGCGACGATCTCATCGATCGGAGGGACCCAGCCGGTGACGTTCGACGCGCCGGTGATGGCGAGCAGCCGTGGTCGGGGTCGTTGGTCGAGCACGGACGTGACCCGCTCCAGGTCGAACGTGCCGTCGGCGTCACACTCGACGTACGCGCGACGCGCGACGCGGGACCACGGAAGGAGGTTGGCGTGGTGCTCCACGACCGTCGTGGCGACGACCTCATCGGCGTCGAGGCGGAGCCGGTAGGCGAGGTGGTTGATCGCCTCGGTGGTGTTGCGGCAGATGATGGCGACGTCGTCGCGCCCCTCGCGACCGGCGAAGGTGGTGAACGCGTCCCGGGCGGACTCATAGGCGCCGGTGGCTTGCTGGGACTTCCATCCGGCGCCGCGGTGCACGCTCGAGTACGACGGCAGGAACTCGTGCACCCGCGCCGCGACCGCGGGCAGTGCGTTGGTCGAGGCGGCCGCGTCGAGGGAGAGATAGGGGCGCTCCTCCCCGTCGATGCACGGGACGGCGACCTCGTGGCCGACGAGCGTCACGCCGAGCTCCTCACGCGGTTCGCTGCTCACGGCTTCACCCCCTCGGCCGGTCGGACACGGACGCGCTCGACCCGCTCCTGCAGCGCGAGTCTCCGGACGAGGACGGGGTTCTCGCGCGCTTGGCTGGCGTGACAGGCGATAGCGCGATGTTGCCGCACGCGGTCCACGATCAGGTCGACACCCGGCAGGCCGACGAACTCGGTGCCCAGCTCTGCGTTCAGGCGCTCGGCCACCTCGGGCGACACACCCCACTCGAGCACGGGCAGGGACCGCGCCTCGGCCACGCGCTCGGCCGCCGCCGTGGCCGCCCGGTGGTCGGGGTGGCCGGTCACCCCGTCAGGTTCGAAGACGACGAGCAGCTGCGCGTCGGCCAGCTGCGACTCGACGATGGCGTCGAGCGTGGCGGGGGGCGTGTCGGTCAGCGCGCCGTCGGCGAAACCCAGCAGCGTCACCCTTCGCACACCGAGCACCTCGGCCGCGCACTGCAGCTCCGCCTCGCGGACGGCGCCGAGATCGCTCGTCGCCCCCAGCGTGCTGGCCTCGCCGCGGGTGAAGCACAGCACGCGCACGTCAGTGCCGCCAGCGACGAGGTGATCCAGGATCGCGCCCAGGCCGAAGCTCTCGTCATCGGGGTGGGCGATGACCACGAGTGCCGAGGACGGCACGGGCGCGACGGGATCGGTCCTCACGCCGTCATCTCAACCGGCGCCGGGCTGTCGGACCAGAGCCGAAGGACCGCGCGCCGCGGACGTCGCGGCACAACAGGTTCCCTAGGGCACGAGCACGGCGCGGCCGGCGACCTCACCGCGCTGGAGGCGCTCGAACACGGCGAGGCCGTCTTCGAGCGGGTGCTGCTCGACCTCGACGTGCAGACGCCCGGCACGAGCCAGCGCCACCACGTGGTCGAGGTCCCCGCGGGTGCCGCCGTAGGCCCGCGTGACCGACACGCCCCACGGCAGCGCGAACGGGTCACCGCCGGCCGGGTACGTCAGCGCACCGCCGCCGAGACCGACGATGCGGATGGCGCCGGTGGGCGCCACGCACGCGACGGCCAGGTCGATGGTCGGCTGCACACCGGTGAAGTCGAACACGACGTCGGCGCCGTAACCGCCGGTGAGGTCGAGGATGGCAGCCGCCGTCGAGGCGTCGGCCAGGAGCCCGTGCTCGGCGCCGAGTCGTTGGGCGACGTCGAGCTTCCGCCGATCGAGGTCGACGGCGATCACCGTCGCCGCCGTCATCGCCTCGAGCAGCTGCACGCCCATGTGCCCGAGCCCGCCGACGCCGATGGCGACGGCCGTCGCGCCGGGCTGCAGTCGGTTCAGCTCGGCCGCGATGGCGTGGTACGGCGTGAGGCCGGCGTCCGCCAGCGGTGCCGACGTGACGGGATCGAGACCGGTGATGTCGACCAGGTGGCGGGCGGGCACCAGCACCTTCTCGGCCATGCCGCCGGGCGGGCCGAGGCCGGGCGCCGGCGGGGTGCCGTGGCGACCGAACGTGGCGCACGCGTTGTCACGACCGGCAACGCACTGCCGGCACGTGCCGCACCCCCACGCCAGGTGGACGAGCACCGGATCGCCCGCCGACCAGCCGGCGACATCGGACCCGAGCGACTCGACGTGCCCGGAGATCTCGTGTCCGAGCGTGAGCGGCAGCGGGAGCACCTCGAAGGGCAGGTGCAGCACGTGCAGATCGGAGTGGCACAGGCCGGCGCCGCCCACGCGCACGACCACCTCGCCCGGTCCCGGCTCGGGATCGGGGACGTCCATCAGCTCGAGGACCGATGGCTTGGTCAGCTGCAGTGCGCGCACCGCGGCACCGTAGCGATCAGCCGCCTCCGAGCCGCTCCGCCATGTCGTCGGGGAAGCCGAACGGTGCGCTGCGCTCGTGCAGCAGCGCCTCGTCGCGCGGCATGCGGGCCGAGGAGGCCAAGAGCAGCTTGTCGATGCGGCTCGTCCCCCAGCTGTTCGCCACGATCTCGGCCGCCAGGGCCGCGACCGCGTCGTCCAGCTCGTCGTCGGGCACGCAGCGGTTGGCGAGGCCGATGCGGGCGGCCTCGCGGCCGTCGACGCGTCGCCCGCTGAACATCATCTCCTTCGCCGCGCTGCGCCCGACGCGCTCGGGCAACCGCACCGACATGCCCCACACGGGCGCCAGCCCCCACTTGCCGTGGGTGTCACCGAAGGACGCCGACTCGCCGGCGACGATCAGGTCGCAGCCGAGCACGAGCTCGAGCGCGCCGGTGAGGCAGTGGCCGCGGACCTTGCCGATCACCGGCTGGGGCAGTGCCTCCAGCGCATCGATGGTCTCGGCCTGGAAGTGGGGCGACGGCGCTTGCTCGCGGGCGGCGATGGCGGCCAGGTCGTTGCCGGCCGAGAAGGCGCGGCCGGCACCCGTCAGCACGACGCAGCCGACCTCGTCGGTCTGCTTGCCGAGCACCTCGATGTGGTCGCGCAGCTCGACGAACAGCGCCGGGTTCATGGCGTTGAGCTTGTCGGGCCGGTTGAGCGTGAGCGTGGCGACGCCGTCGGCATCGCCCCGCAGCACGAGCGCGTCGCTCACGCGTCGCCTAGGAGTAGATCTCGAACAGCCCCGCGGCGCCCTGGCCGCCACCGATGCACATGGTGACGACACCCCACTTGGCCTTGCGGCGCGCACCCTCCTGGAGGATGTGGCCGGCGCAGCGGGCGCCGGTCATGCCGAACGGGTGGCCGATGGCGATGGAGCCGCCGTTGACGTTGTACTTCTCGGGGTCGATGCCGAGGGTGTCGCGCGAGTACAGGCACTGCGACGCGAACGCCTCGTTGAGCTCCCACAGGTCGATGTCGTCGACGGTGAGGCCGTGGCGCTTCAGCAGCTTCGGCACCGCGAAGACCGGGCCGATGCCCATCTCGTCCGGCTCGCAGCCGGCGACGGCCCAGCCCTTGAACGCGCCCATCGGCGTGAGGTTGCGGCGGTTCGCCTCCTCGTCCGACATGAGCACGACGGCGGCGCCGCCGTCGGAGAGCTGGCTGGCGTTGCCGGCGGTGATGTAGTTGCCCTCGCCGCGCACGGGCGGCAGCTTGGCCAGGCCCTCGAGCGTGGTGTCCGGACGGTTGCACTCGTCGCGGTCGACGACGTAGTCGACGAACGACTCCTCCTTCGTCTCCTTGTCGACCTTCTTCATGGTCGTCTTCATGGGGACGATCTCGTCGGCGAACAGATCGTTGGCCTGGGCCTTGGCCATGCGCTGCTGCGACTGCAGCGAGTACTCGTCCTGGTACTCGCGGCTGACCTTGTAGCGCTCGGCCACGATGTCGGCCGTCTCGATCATCGCCATGAAGATGGCCGGGTACATCTCGGTCAGCTTCGGGTCGATGTTGGCCGAGCCGCCCATCCCACCACCGGGCATGGTGATCGACTCGACGCCACCGGCGACGACGACGTCGGCGCCGTCGGACTTGATGTAGTTGGCGGCGAGGGCGATGGCGTTGAGGCCCGACGAGCAGTGGCGCTGGATGGTGGAGCCACCGGTGGTGACCGGCAGGCCGGCCAACAGGCCGGCCAGGCGACCGAGGTTGGCGGCGCCGTGGGCGCCGTTGCCCAGGTAGAGGTCCTCCACCGCCTCGGGCTCGACGCCCGACTTCTCCACGGCGTGCTTGATGGCGTGGGCCGCCATGCTCATGGCCGGTGTGTGGTTGAACCCGCCACGACCCGACTTGGCGAGACCGGTGCGGGCGTAGCTGACGATGACGGCTTCACGCGACATGGCCGCCACCCTAACGAGCAGGTCACCGCGGGTGCCTGGTCGCGCGAGGCTGCCCGGCGTGGACGCCGTGGACGCCGCCATCGAGGAGCTGCTGGCGTCGGTCCCCGACGATCCACTCGAGCAGCGAGGCCGCCTGTTCGACCTCGGCCTGGCGTGGGTGCACCACCCCCGCGGTCGAGGCGGGCTGGACGTGCCCCGCGCCCGCCAGCTCGACGTGCTCCGCCGGGTGCAGGACCGCGGCATCGCCGTCGCCACCCTGGCGTCGGGCGGTGGCGTGACCCTGGCCGGCCCCACCATGGCGGCGCACGGCTCCGACGACCTGTGCGCGCGCCTCCTGCGGCGGTCGTTCACCGGCGAGGACTCGTGGTGCCAGTTGTTCAGCGAGCCGCTGGCCGGATCCGACATGGCCGGTCTGGCCTGCCGGGCGGTTCGCGACGGCGACGAGTGGGTCGTCGACGGGCAGAAGGTGTGGACCACGAACGCCCACCTGTCCAACCGCGCCATGCTCCTGGCCC
>DASUCO010000086.1:0-3358 GCA_036275955.1 Acidimicrobiales bacterium | reverse complement strand
CACCGGCCTGGCCGGCGAATTCCTGCCCGAGCTGCCGGCGCTCGCGGTGGAGCAGGATCCGATCCACCGCCACAAGGACGTCCTCGCCCACACGATCGCCGTGGTCGAGAAGACGTCGCCCGACAAGGTGCTGCGGCTCGCCGCGCTCCTGCACGACGTGGGCAAGCCCAAGACGCGCTCGTTCGCGCCCGGCGGCCGCGTGACGTTCCACCACCACGAGGTGGTCGGCGCCCGCATGGCGCGCGACCGCATGACGGCGCTGCGCTACCCGCACGACGAGATCGAGGCGGTCACGAAGCTGGTCGAGCTCCACCTCCGGTTCCACACCTACAAGATGGGTTGGACCGACAGCGCCGTCCGTCGCTACGTGCGCGACGCAGGCGACCTGCTCGACCACCTGAACGAGCTGACCCGCTGCGACTGCACCACGCGCAACGAGCGCAAGGCGGCCGAGCTCGCACGTCGGATGGATGCGCTCGAGGCGCGCATCGCTGAGCTGCGCGCCGAGGAGGAGCTCGACCGCATCCGGCCCGACCTCGACGGCAACCAGATCATGCAGCACCTCCGTCTGCAGCCCGGCCGCGACGTCGGCGAGGCACTGGCGATGCTGCTCGAGGCTCGTCTGGAGGAGGGCCCGCTGGGCGAGGAGGAGGCGCGCCGCCGCCTCGATGCGTGGTGGGCCGCGCGGTCTTGACTCCATCTCCTCCGGCAGGCGTGCCGATCCGCGCCGTGTCGTTCAACATCCAGCACGGTCGCCGGCCCGACGGCGTCGTCGACGTCGACGCGCTGGCCGCGTCGTGCGCCTCGTTCGACGCCGACGTGCTCGCGCTGCAGGAGGTGGACCGGGAGACGAGGCGTGCGGGCTTCGCCGACGAGGCCGCGGTCGTCGCGGAGGCGTGCGACATGGCTTTCGCGTTCGGGGAGGCACTGCCGCACTACGGCAACGCGCTGCTGGTGCGAGGCGGGCTGGCGGACGTCGAGGTGCTGGCGCTGCCCCACGCGCCCGACCGCGAGCCGCGCGTGGCCGTGCTCGGGCGCGGTGCGGGCATCTCGATCGCGTGCGTGCACCTCGGACTGCACGGCGACGCCGTGCCCCAGCTGCCGCGCGTGCTCGAGGCGCTGTGCGAGCGACCCGGCCCCCACCTCCTCATCGGTGACCTCAACCTCGAGTTCGAGGTGCTGGACGTGGCGCCGCTCACGCTGGTGGAGCCGCCGCCCACGTTCCCCGCTCACCGGCCGCGGCGCCGCATCGATCACGTCGCCGTCGGCGGGCTGCGCGTCAGCCGGGTGGCTGCGCTTCCGGAGCAAGCGGTGAGCGACCACCGTCCGCTGCTCGTCGAGGCGTCATCCTGACCAAGGCGCCCACCGCGCCGGCGGAGAGCACGGCGGCGGCCAGGAACGCAGCGCGCTCCCCGTCGAACACGGCCACGATCCCACCGAGGACGAACAGCCCGAGGCCCTGCGACAGGTCGAAGAAGATCGACAGCGTGGCGATGGCCGAGCTGCGCTCGTCGGCGGGCGCCTGGGAGATGACGAGGCGGATCAGCGCCGGGTACTGCAGCGCCATCCCGATGGAGAACACCGCGGTGGCGGCGAACACGCCCGGGCGCGTCGACCACGACGCCAGCAGCAGCATCCCGGCGACGATGCACCCGACGGCGAACATCGCCGTCTCCCGGGCGCCGAAGCGGTCGGCGATGCGGGCGCCCGCGAGTCGCATCGCCAGGATCAGGCCGCCGTAGGTGGCGAAGACGGGCCCGGCGTCCCCCAGACCTTCGTGGTCGACGTACAGCGCCAGGAACCCGGTGAACGCGGCCAGCCCCGACAGCGACAGCAGCATCGCCGCGCCCGGCCCGAGCGCGGCGCGGTTGAGCAGCGGGCGCGCCTCGTCCGATGTCGTGCCGATCGGGGTCCACCAGCCGAGCACGAAGGCGACCGCGCACGCGCACGCGGCGGCGATCCACACCGCGTCGTAGCCGTGGGCCCGCTGGATCGACTCACCGAGGAACGGACCACCACCCAGGCCGCCGTACACGGCGACGGAGAAGTACGACGCTGCTTCGCCGCTGCGCTCCGGCGGTGCCAGGTCCTGGATCGCCGTCGCCGCGCCCACGAACATCGCCGCCTCGCCGACGCCGCTCAGCACGCGCAGCAGGACGAGCGGCACGAGCGCGTCGACGAAGACGTAGAGGACGTACGACAGCCCGAGGACGGCGGCGCCGCCGAGCACGAGGACCCGCCGGCCCTGGCGGTCACCGATGCGCCCGGCCCAGGGCCGCAGCACGGCCGCGCTGAACGCGAACGCGCCGGCCACCACGCCAACCGCCACGCCACCGCCGTCGAGCACGTTCTCCACGAAGCGCGGGATGGTCGGCATGAGCATGCCGATGGACAGGAAGTAGGCCAGGGCGCTGGCGGTGACGAGCGCGAACCGCCCCGAGACGAGGCGGGTCAAGAGCCGAGCTTGCGCCCGCGGACGACCAGCGTCCGCGGGAACCGCGCGCCGGGGGCGGGCACCGGCTCGAGCAGCACGTCGACGCCGAAGCTGGTGCGGGCCAGCGACGTGAACACGTCGGCCACCGAGCGATCGAACCACGAGCGGCCCTCGGTCAGCATCGCCGCCGGGTGGGGGAGCGAGAGGACGAGTGGACCTTGGGGGCGCAGCACCCGGTGGACCTGGCGAAACACGCGGTCGAGGTCGTCGACGTCGGCCAGCGAGAGCACGGCCACGGCGGCATCGATGGTGTTGGCCCGGACGAAGGCCAGCTCGGCCAGGTCGACGTGGTGCAGCTCGGCCTGCACGCCGGCCCCGTCGGTGCGGGCCCGGGCGGCGGCGATGCGGTCGGCCGACGGTTCGACGGCCACCACCTTGGCGTCCTGCTCGGCCAGCGCGGCGGCGACCTCCGCGTCGGTGCAGCCGAGCACGAGCACCCGCTTGCCGGCGACCGGACCCAGCAACCGGAGCTCCGACTCCGGCGGCGACCCCGGCCCGTAGCTGAGGTCGAGGGCCACGTTCAGATCATGGCAGGGAGGGAACACGCCTCGTGCCGACGAAACGACGGAGCATGAACAAGCTCCTCAAGGTCGCACTCGCCGCAGTCGCGGCGGCCGGGCTGGCCAGCGGTTCAGCCCAGGCTGCCTCCAAGCCCTCCAAGGCCACCCTGGATGCCGCCCACCCGAAGGTGGCGTGGACCGGGGCCGCCAACAACGTCAACCCGGTCGAGTGCGTCGGCCCGCTCGCGTGCGAGCACTTCGCGCTGAAGATCGTCCCCGTCCCCGGGCAGAACGTCAGGATCTTCCTCGACGTCCCGGCGAACATGGACTACGACCTCTACGTCTACGCCCCGAACGGCATCGA
>DASUCO010000085.1:0-3862 GCA_036275955.1 Acidimicrobiales bacterium | reverse complement strand
GCCCGCTCTGCCGCGGTGAGCGGCAGCCGGGTGAGCTCGAGGTAGCCGAGCACGGCCTTGCGGGGGAGCTCTTCGATCTTCATCACGCCTCCATCTGCTGTCGGGTGCCGTCGAGGACGTCGGCGGTCTGGTTGGCCTGCTCGGCGGCGCGCTCGGCCTCGCGAGCGGCCTGCATGGCGCGCTCGTGAGCGGCACGGGCCTCGGCCTCCTCGCGGCGGACGGCGGCCAGCTCGGCCTCGGTCCGCTGCTCGGCCTCGGCCTCGCGCATGGCGGCCTCGGCCGCCACCTTGCGCTCCTCGGCGGCCCGCTCGGCCTCGATGCGAGCGTCACGCTCGGCGGCGGCGGCCTCGGTCGCCATCCGCTGCTGCTCGAGCTCGATCTCGCGCTGACGAGCCTCGACCTCGGTCACCTCGGCCTTCTGCGCAGCGCGCTCCTCGAGCCGCTTCGCCTCGGCCTCGGCCTCCGCCTTCTTCTGCTGGAGGTCACCCTCCAGCTCCAGGCCGGGATCGCCCACGAGGGCACCGGCCGCTTCCTTGATCTTGCCGATGAGCTTGTCCTTGGGGGGCATCTGAAGCCGATACCCGAGTGCTTGCAGGTGTTAACCGGTTGGTCGAGTGAAGTCCGGCACGTCACGCTCTGTGCATGGAGCTGCGCCAAGCGGCCTCGGCGGCGGACCGGGACCAGACGTGGGAGATCGTGCGCCGGGCGTTCAACTCGCCCCGGGACCGGCGGGAGCGGTGGGACGACGGCTCGCCCAACGAGCTGTTGTGGGGTCTGTACGAGTCGGCCGACCTGCTCGCCACGGCGAAGGTCATGGACTGGACCCAGGCGTTCGGCGGGCAGCTGGTGCCGATGGCCGCGGTGTCGGGCGTCGGCGTGGCGCCGGAGCAGCGAGGGCGGGGCTACGCCAGCCAGCTGTTCCAGCGGCTGCTGCGCTCGATCCGCGAGCGGGGCGTGCCGCTGTCGGGGCTGATGCCGGCGTCGACCGGGCTCTACCGCAAGGTCGGCTACGAGGTGGCGGCGCCGTTCACGCGGCGGACGCTGCCGACGCGTGCGCTGCACGGTCTGCCGCGCGTGGTCCACGTGCCCGTGCGCATCGGGACCGTGGACGACCTCCCCGCCATCGCCGCGCTCGAGCGGCGCATCGGCGCGTCCGTCAACGGGTGGCTCGACCCGAGCGACGAGTGGTGGGCGTGGTGGGGTCGGCAGGGCTTCGAGGACGCGTTCTGCTACGTGGCCACCGACGGCGACGAGATCGTCGGCGACGTCATGTACCGGCACGGCGAGGATCCCAAGTGGGGGTACTCGATCGAGGTGCTCGGTCTCGTCGCCGACTCGGTCGAGGTGCTGTGCGCGCTGTGGCACGCGGTCGGGTCGTCGTCGACGATGGCGCACTCGCTGACGCTCGTCGCGCCGATGGACCGCGAGCTCTTGCTGCTCCTGCCCGAGCAGGAGGTGGAGACGACGTTCGACCTGCAGTACATGCTGCGGGTGTGCGACCTCCCCGGCGCGGTCGAGGCGCGCGGCTACCCGGCCGGGCTTCGTGCGGTGGTCGACGTCGAGGTGCACGACCCCGTCATCGCCGAGAACGCCGGTCGGTGGCGTCTCGTCGTCGAGGACGGCAAGGGGCACGCCGAGCGCGGCGGCGACGGCGCGGTGTCGATGACGATCAACGCGTTCGCGTCGCTCTACAGCGGGTGGTCCTCACCCGAGCTGCTGCGCACCGCGGGGCTCCTCACCGGCGACGACGTCGGCGCGCTGGCGGCCGTGTTCGCCGGATCGCCGCCGGTCGTCAACCAGTTCTTCTAGACCTACCGCCCGACGTACTGGGCGGGCCGCTTCTCGAGGAAGCTGGCCACGCCCTCCTTGTGGTCCTCGGTCTGGAACAGGCGGCCGAGCGTGCTGCTCACCCACGTGCCGAGCTCGTTCCAGTCGGGGTCGAGCGCCTTGCGCAGGCCGGCCTTGAGCGACTGGACGGCGAGCGGCGGGTTGGCGGCGATGCGGCCGGCCACCTCCATCGCCGTCGGGAGGAGCTGGTCGTGGGGGACGACGCGGGAGACGAGGCGAGCCGCGAGGAGCGCCTCACCGGCCAGCACCTCACCCGTGAACAGCATCTCGGCCGCCTTCTCCCGGCCGACGATCTGGGCGAGGCGGCCGAGCCCGGGTGCGTCGGACACGAGGCCGCGCAGGACGAACAGCTCGCCCATCTTCGCCTTCTCACTGGCGACGCGGATGTCCGCCATGAGCGCCAGCTCCATGCCCCACCCGACGGCGGCGCCGTTCACGGCGGCGACCACGGGGACGTCGGTGTGGAGGAGCGCGTCGGCCGCTGGCGTGAGACGGGGCTTGCGCTCGAGGTTCTCGGTGGTGCTCTTCGACGCGTTCACCATGATCTGCTTCACGTCGTCGCCGCTGCAGAACGCCGGGTCCTCACCGGTGATGACGAGGCAGCGCTCCTTCGTCGTCCGCACCGCGTCCTCCAGCTCGGCGTAGGTGGTGAACGTCAGTGCGTTGCGGGCCTCCGGCCGCCGCAGCGTGATGACCCCGACATGCCCCTCGACGTCATACGAGATCTCCGTGTAGTTCCCCATCTCCGGGACCGTACGTCGTTGTGCCCCGATGATGCGGCTCAGCCGCATCATCGGGGCACAACGGTCACGCCGCGATCGCCCGGGTCTGGGTGACGAGGCGGACCATGTCGGCGTCGCTCGTCTCGGAGGTGAACTGGAGGAGGCGGAAGCCGATGGCGACGAGCTCGTTGCTGCGCGCATGGTCGGCGTCGAACGCTGCCCGGCCGCCATGCCACTCCCACCCCAGGAGCTCGATGGCGATCTTCAGGTCGGGGTAGGCCAGGTCGATCCGTCGCCGCTGACCGTTCAGCGTGACGCGCAGCTGCTGGACGGGCATCGGCAGACCGGCAGCGACGAGGACGCGGAGCGCGCGCAGCTCGAGGTCGCTCTCGCCGGGGTCGTAGCCGGGGATGCGCAGCCCGAGCGCGGCGCGGATGCCACGCAGTCGCCTGCGGCCACCGCTGGCGACCCGCGCGAACGCGGCCCTGGTCTCCTCGAGGGCCTGCGGATGGCGACGCTTCGCGTCATCGATCATCTCGCCGGTCTGCTTCGGGGTGAGTCGGCCAGAGCACTCGACGATGGTGCGGCCGATCGACGTCACCGGAAGCCGCTGCACGCGGGTCACATCGGCGGGCGTGATGATCCGGCTGCGGTGCTCGATCACGCCGTCGACGCGGCGGTGCTTGCCATACGGCCGGAGGATCTCGATCCCGTCGACGAGCGGCGCGTGCTTCAGCTTCTGCAGGCGACCCGCAGTGCCGTGGGAGATCCAGCAGTCGTCGAAGCCCAGTGTCACCGCGCAGAGCGTCTGCTCCCACGAGGGTGGGACGGCGCCGACGATGTACACCCCCTTGCGGATCTCGACCCACGCACCGGTCGAGACGTGGGTGCGGATCTGACTGCGCGAATAGCCCAGCTCGAGCGCCTGCGCGTACGTGAGCATCCCGTACTGACGGTGCGCGACGCGCGCCGCCTTGGTGTGGAGCTTCATGGTCCCTCCGTGTTGCCTTGTGCCCCCCGGGTGCGGCTCAGCCGCACCATCGGGGCACAACGGTTGTCTAGAGGGGGGAAGTGAGTCTCGCGAGGGCCGCTTCGGTGGCGGCGAGGATGCCGGGGGCGTCGAGGCCGAGGGAGGCGAGGATCTCGTCGGGGTTGCCGTGGGGGAGGAACTCCGACGGCAGGCCGAGGATCAGCGTCGGCGGCGCGACCCGGGAGTCGGTCAGGCTCGCCATCGCGTCCTGGATCTGCATGCCGATGCCCCCGACCCGGATGCCGTCCTCGACGGTGACGAC
>DASUCO010000084.1:0-16760 GCA_036275955.1 Acidimicrobiales bacterium | reverse complement strand
CGAGAAGGCGAGGACGCCGGGGTGGTCGAGGAAGGTCCAGTCCGACGGGGGCACGCCGGGACGGTACCTAGGAGCCTGCTGCGCAACGCGCACGGGCATCTCTGCGGCCGGATCTGCCGCTCGCGGCGTCCTCGGCGCTCGAAAGCCGACAAGAGGATTCCTTCGCTTCTGCGTCCTTGCGAGCGACGGATCTCACTCGGAGATCTGCACGGCGATCGCTCAGCAGGCTCCTAGGGCGATCGTCAGGCGCACTCGGCGGCGATGCTCGAGAGCGCGACGCCACGCCGGGCCTGGCGCAGCGTGTGCTGGTCGAGGCCGTTCACCGTGTAGCCGAACGACAGGCCGGTGTCGGGGTCGGCCCAGGCGATCTGACCCCCGGCGCCACCGTGTCCGAAGATCCTCGGCGAGCCGGTCTTGCCGAAGCCGCGGAGGGACGCCTTGCCGTCGTTCCCGGCCACGACCACGCCGAGCGCCCGGGAGGCCGGCACCCCGAAGAGCCGGTCCGGCACCATCGAGCGCACCGTGCCCGTCGCGTCGCGCAGGACGTCGCCGTCGAACATGCCGCCGGGGTTCAGCAGCAGCGCCTGGTAGTAGGTGGCGATGTCGGCCGCGGTCATGATCGCCCCGCCGCCCGGCACCCCGACCTCGCGCACCTCGGGCTGGTTGAACGAGATCAGCGCCTCGGGCGTCACCTCGGTCACCGGCAGCTCGCTGATGCCGAACACGGCCATGAGCTCGTCCGGGGTCGGCGGCTCGCCCACGTTCACCAGGGGCGCGATGCCCTCCTGCTGGTCGCGCGGCACGCCGAGCACGCGCCGGCCGATGCCGGCGGGCCGCGTGATGCGCTGCTCGACGACGTCGCGGTAGTCCTGGCCCGTCACGCGCTCGATGATCTCGGCCAGCACCCAGTGGGCCGAGGTGGCGTGGTACTCGTACGTCGAGCCCGGCTCCCAGTTGAGCCGCCACTTCGCGAACGCGGCGGTGCGGCCCTCGCTCGTCGCCCCCTGGTCGAACGGCATCGGCGCGTGCGGGAAGCCGGAGGTGTGCAGCATCACCTGCTCGACGGTGATGTCCTCCTTGCCGTTGGTGCCGAACTCGGGGATGTAGTCGATGACGCGCTTGCCGACGTCGACCTTCCCCACCCCGATGAGCACCCAGACGGCGCCGGCGACGAACGCCTTGGTCGAGGAGAAGATGACGTAGCGGGTCTCGTTGGTCTGGTCCCCGAACGTCTCGAACACCTCGACCTTGCCGTCGATGGCCAGCGCCACCTGCGTGCTCGGCACCAGCCCCTCGTCGACCTCTCGCCTCGCCCGGGCGAGGAGCTGCTCGACCTTGTCCTGCTTCAAGCGCGTCATGCCCCGAGCGTTGCACGACGGCGCCGACGCGCGTCGGGGCTACCGCCGGAAGGTGGTGTCCGTCGACACCAGGACGAAGCCGGCGCCGAGGTAGAGGTTGCGCCCGGCCTCCCCGTCGAAGCCGACCTTCAGCCGCCGGGCGCCGTGGGCAGCGAGCCGGTCGAGGCCCTCCGTCAGCAGGGCGCGGGCCAGACCGCGGCGCTGGTGCTCGTCCTCCACCCGCATGGGTTCGAGCATCCCGACGCCTGTGACGTCGTCGAACCAGAACAGCGCGTACCCGGCGACGTCGTCGTCGTGGGTGCGCACGACCAGGTCGAGCGACGGGTCGTACAGCGAGGTCTGCCGCAGTCGCGCCTCGACCTCCTCGCCGTTGCGCACTCGCATCGGGTGGGGCCCGGCGGCGTCGGACGCGCGATCGGTGAGCCGGTAGCCCTCCGGCACCGGCGCGACGGGCGGCCGGTCGGTGGCGAGCATCCAGGTGGTGCCGGAGCGCTCGTCGGTCTCTCGGAAGCCGTCGCGCGCCAGCAGCGCTCGCAGCTCGGCGTCCTCGTCCCTCGCCAGCACCTCCAGCGACGGCGCGCCGGACGCCTCAGCGGCATCGAGGGCGCGGTCCCACACTGCCTCGAGCTCGACCGTGCCCGGCACGACGATGGCGTCGACCTGCCACGCCCGGTCCCAGTCGGTGAGCGCGACGGCGGCGACGGGTCCCTCCGCGTCGAACCACACCGGCGTCGCCACGTCGTCGGACGGGCGCGGCCGTCGCCACCACCACTGGACGTCGGCCGCGTCCCAGATGCCGGCCGTGTCGTGGGTGAGACGAGCGCGCTGCAGGATCGTGGTCATCGCTGCCAGCCGCTCGAGCCCGGCCAGGTGCTCGACGCGCATCAGGCCGCCGGACCCGCCTCGATGCGCGGCCGGAGCTCGCCCTCCCAGCCGGGCTCGGCGTTCCACGACTGGATCAGCCAGGTCACACCGGCGTCCTCGTACTCGGCCGCCGTGTGCTCCCAGTGTCCCGAGGTCACCACGTCGAACGGCGCGTCCGTCTCGCGTCGCTCCGTGACGTAGGCGACGACCTCGCGCACGTCGTCGGGACGCAGCAGCGGGACAACGTCGGTCGCTGCCGACATGGCGAACACGCCGTCCCACCGCGCCGCCCGCTCGAACGGCCGGCGGTTGGGCCACATGCCGGCCACCCAGATCGGCGGACGCGGCTGCTGCACGGGTCGTGGCCGCATCGTGGCGTCGACGTCGAAGTGCTCGCCCTCGTGTCGCACGTGCTCGCCCGACCACAGCGCGCTGATGAGGTCGAGCGCCTCGTCGAGCAGCTGGGCGCGATGCACGTCGTCGCTGTTCTCGCCGAACCGGGCGAAGTCCTCGACCGCCGGCCATCCCAGGCCGACGCCGAGGACGGCACGGCCGCCCGAGAGGTGGTCGAGCGTGGCGACCTCCTGGGCCACCCGCCAGGGCCGGCGCCGCGCCAGCGGCGTGACCATCGGCCCCAGCCGCACGCGCGACGTCGCCTGCGCCATGGCCCCCAGCACGATCCACGGATCGACCACCGGCAGGTCGACGCCGTCGGCATACGCCACGTGATCCCACAGGAACACACCGTCCCAGCCCACCTCCTCGGCGGTGACGGCCAGGTCGACCAGCACCGACGGGTCGGTCATGTTCGGGAGGTTGACGCCGTGCTTCATGGCGTCAGCACCGCGACGTCGACCTGCTCGTCGCGGCCGCGGACGTCGATGCGGGACCGGACGGCGCCGGGGTGCTGCGCCTCGATCAGGTCGTAGAGCTCGGCGGCCAGCACCACCTGCCCGTCCTGCGCATGCGACTGCAGCCGCGCCGCGACGTTCACCGCGTCGCCGAGTGCGGTGAAGTCGACGATGGGGCCGGTGCCGACCTTGCCCACGAACGCGGTCCCGGCGTTCACGGCCACGCCGACGGGCACGTCGCCGAGCGCCCGCGCAAGCTCGACGGCGGCCAGTGCCGTCGTCCGTCGGTAGTCGTCTCCCGCCAGGCCCGGGAGGAAGATCGCCATGACCTCGTCGCCGATCAGCTTGTCGATCATCCCGTTGTGGTCGACCAGCACCTTCGTCGCGGTGGCGTAGAAGCGGTTGAGGCGGCCCGCGAACTCGGTGGCGCTGCTGCGCTCGCCCATGGACGTCGACCCGCGGACGTCGGCGAAGAGGATGCCGACGTCGAGCTCGAGGCCGCCCTCCGGCAGATGGTCGAAGCACGCGGTGCACAGGTTGGGGTTCTTGCGACTCGGCGTGCGCCCCATCCAGCCGAAGACCCGTCCGCCCACCCCGGAGAACGGGCTGAGGCACATGCGGCAGCGCGGGTCGTGGGGAAGGCGGCGGAACAGCTTCTGGGCCTTGCGCAACGGCTCGTACCCCTCGAGCAGGACCTGCTCCCAGTCGAGCTGCTTCGCCACGGTGCGATCATTGCCGGTATGGCCGACTACCGCCCGCCGCTCGATGACATCCGCTTCGTGCTCACCAACGTCGTCGACGTCGGCAAGCTGACCGACGCCGACGCGGTCATGGGGCTGCTGGAGGAGGCCGGCCGGTTCATCGCCCAGGAGATCGCGCCGACCAACCGCACCGGTGACGTCGAAGGGCTCCGACTGGCCGACGGCGTCGTCACCACGCCCACCGGGTTCAAGGAGGCCTACGCCAAGTACGTCGACGCCGGCTGGGGCGCGGTGCCGTTCGATCCCGAGTACGGGGGCGGCGGGTTTCCGTGGCTGGTCGCCATCGCGCTCCAGGAGATGATGACGTCGGCGAACATGTCGTTCTCCATGGCCCCGCTGCTCACGCAGGGCGCCATCGAGCTCCTGGCCCACCATGCCAGCGAGGAGCAGCGCAACACCTACCTGCCGAAGATGGTGACGGGAGAGTGGACCGGCACCATGAACCTCACCGAGCCCCAGGCCGGGAGCGACGTCGGCGCCGTGCGCACCAAGGCCGAGCCCCGCGACGACGGGACCTACGCGATCACCGGCCAGAAGATCTTCATCACCTTCGGCGAGCACGACATGACGGAGAACATCGTCCACCTCGTGCTGGCTCGCACCCCCACCGCGCCGCCCGGGACCAAGGGCATCTCGTGCTTCATCGTCCCGAAGATCCTCGAGGACGGCACCCGCAACGCGGTGACGTGCGTGGGCATCGAGCACAAGATGGGCATCCACGCCTCACCGACGTGCGTGCTCGCGTACGAGGGCGCCACCGGCTACCTCATCGGCGAGGAGAACGAGGGCATGCGCTTCATGTTCACGATGATGAACAACGCGCGCCTGAGCGTCGGGTTGCAGGGCCTCGCCATCGGCGAGCGCGCGCTGCAGGACGCGCGGGAGTACGCCAACGAGCGCAAGCAGGGACGCGCCGCCGGCGCCGCGCCGGGGGAGCAGTCGCCGATCGTCGAGCACGCCGACGTGCGCCGCATGCTGCTCACCATGCGCTCGCTGGTGGAGGCGATGCGCTGCCTCGTCTACCTGAACGCCGAGTGCACCGACCTCGCGCGCGCCGGCGACGAGTCGCGTCGCGAGCTGGCCGACTTCCTCACGCCGATCACCAAGGGCTGGTGCACCGACATGGGGATCGAGGTGACGTCGCTCGCCATCCAGATCCACGGCGGCATGGGCTACATCGAGGAGACGGGCGTCGCCCAGCACTACCGCGACGCCCGCATCCCCCCGATCTACGAGGGCACCAACGGCATCCAGGGCATGGACCTCGTCGGTCGCAAGCTGCCGATGCGCGGCGGCGGGGTGGCCAAGGACCTCCTCGCCCGCATGGCCGACGGGGCCTCGCCGGCGCTTGCCGACGCCGTCGCCGCCGTCGGGGAGGCCACCGACTGGCTCCTGACCAACGGATTTTCCAACCCGAACGACGCCATGGCCGGATCGGTCCCCTACCTGCGGATGTGGGGGATCACGGTGGGGGGCTGGCTGCTGGCCCGCTCGGCCGCCGCCGCCGGGCCCGACAGCGAGAAAGCCCTGGTCAGCCGCTTCTTCGAGGCCCACCAGCTGCCCCAGGCCCGGGGCTTCCTGCCCGCCGTCACGGCCGGCTCCGAGGTGCTGTACGCCGTAACCCATCCGTAGTCCAGGCGGGTCATGGACGGGTCATTTGTGACGGAATCGTTGCTGCGCGCTACCTGTTTGGTTGCGGAAGCCACTACCTTGCCCCGGTCTGTTACGACCGGGTGACGGAACGTAGTCCTCGGCACGAACCTCAGGGAGACACACAACGATGCAGTCGCGCCGGTTGCGGCCCGTAGCCGCAATGACGCTCGCGTTCCTCCTCGCCCCGTTCCTGGCGGCGACGGCGGTCGCGGCCCAGTCGAGCCCCGCGTCGCCGACGAAGCAGAAGATCGTCTCGGTCACCTGGCTGGCCGTGACGAAGTCCTCGGTGCAGAAGGCGATCGACGTGATCGCCGATGCCGCCGAGTCGGTGGCGCCGCCGGCCGAGAAGGTCCCGGCCCCCGCGCTGCGGGCCCAGGCCCCGCCGCCTCCGCCGCCGCCGTCGAACATCGCCGACCCGGCGACGTGGATCTGGCCCGCTGACGGCCCGATCACCTCGCCGTTCGGTCGCCGGTGGGGTCGCGCGCACGAGGGCGTCGACATCGACGCGCCGTACGGCGGCGCGGTCGTCGCACCCCAGCGCGGCACCGTCATCCTCGCCGGGTGGGGCATGAGCGGCTACGGCCGCGTCGTGCACATCGACCACGGCAACGGCATCGTGTCGTCCTTCAGCCACCTCTCGGCGATCACGGTGGTCGCCGGGCAGGTCGTGGCCCAGGGCCAGCAGGTCGGCGCCGTCGGCGCCTCGGGCAGCGTCACCGCCGCCCACCTGCACTACGAGGTCCGCATCGGCGGTGTGGCTCGCAACCCGGTGACGTGGCTGCACCCCGGCGGCGCGTCAGCCGCAGGCAACCCCGGCTAGCCCTCAGGCGCTGAGCAGCGCCTTGGCGATGTGGGTGATCTGGATCTCGTCGGTGCCGGCGTAGATCTGCAGGACCTTGGCGTCGCGCGCCAGCTGCTCGACGCGGAACTCGCTCATGTAGCCGTTGCCGCCGAACAGCTGCACGGCCTCGAGCGCCACCTCGGTGGCAGCACGCGCCGAGTACAGCTTCATCGCCGACGCCTCGGCCAGCGTCAGGCCCTTGCCGGCGGCGCCCATCTCGAGCGTGCGGAACACCAGGTTCTGCACGTTCAGGCGGGCGACCTCCATCTTCGCCAGCTTCTCCTGGATCAGCTGGAACTGGCCGATCGGCTGGCCGAACTGCACGCGGTTCTTGGCGTAGTCGACCGACAGGTCGAGGCACTCCTCGATGATCCCGAGCGCCATGGCAGCCACGCCCGACCGCTCCATGGAGAACGTGTCCTTGGCGCCCTCGCGCCCGCCCGAGGGCACATCCTCGGTCTCGCCGATGAGGCGGTCCTTGCCGACGCGCACGTCGGTGAGGAACAGCTGGCCGGTGGGCGATGAGTGCATGCCCATCTTCCGCAGCGGCGGGCTCTGCTCGAGCCCGGGCATGCCCTTGTCGAGGACGAACGACAGCACCTTGCGCTCGGCCGGCGGGTTGCCCTCGTCGAGCTTGCAGATGAAGACGATCGTGTCCGCGTAGGGGCCGTTGGTGATGAACGTCTTCGAGCCGTTCAGCAGGTACTCGTCGCCGTCACGGCGCGCCGTCGACTTCATCGAGCCGAACGCGTCGGAGCCGGAGTCGGGCTCGGTGATGGCCCACGCGCCGATCTTCTCCAAGGTGAGCAGGTCGCCGGCCCAGCGCTCCTTCTGGGCGGTCGTGCCGCGCGACATGATCGCCGCCGACGTCAGCCCCATCGACACGCCCATGGCCGTGACCATGCCGGGGCACACCCGGCACAGCTCGATGATCGGGATCATCGTCATGGCGGCGCCGCCACCCTCGCCCTCGCCACGCGGCGGGCGCGCTTCTCCGGCCTTCTCGCGGGCGATCTGCTTCTCGAAGCCGGCGCGCGCCATGGCGTCCATGCCGAAGGTCTTGAACAGCTTGCGCAGGATGTCGTACGGCGGCATGTCGCCGTGCTCGAGCGCCTCGACGTTGGGCCGGATCTCCTTGTCCACGAACTGGCGGACGGCATCGCGGATCATCAGCTGCTCTTCGGACCACTCGTACATGCCCGCACGGTAGGGCGACCACCGATCGGGGGGCGAAGCCACCGGGCGGCGTGCGCTCCGTACGCTCCGTGGGTGGACCGTCGACGCTTCCTCCAGACAGGTGCGCTCGGCGCGCCCGCGGTCCTCGGTGTCGGTGTCACGACCGCACTCGAGCGCGGCGCGGACGACGATGGCCTCCACACGCGGGCGCGCAGCGGACGGGGCCTCGGCGTGCAGCGCATCGTGTGGTCGGGCACCGGCGAGGGCGTGGCGCTCACCTTCGACGACGGTCCCGATCCCGAGCTGACCCCGCGCGTGCTCGACGCGCTCGATCGCGCCGGGGTGCGGGCCACGTTCATGGTCGTCGGCGAGCGCGCCGTCGCCACCCCCGACCTCGTCCGCCGCGCCGTCGACGCCGGTCACGAGATCGGCAACCACACGTGGTCGCACCGGAGCCTGGCCACGCTGGACCCGGACGCCGTGCGCGCCGAGCTGGGCCGCACGGCGGACGCCCTGGAGCGCATCGTGCCCGACGCCCCAGTCCGCTTCTTCCGCCCGCCCCGCGGGATCCTCACCGGTGCCGCCACCCAGGCCGCGGCCGAGCTGGGCTACGACGTGCTCCTGTGGTCGTGCACCCGCACTCATCTCGACCGACCGCTCGAGCCCGGGTCCGTGGCGTGTCTGCACGACGGCACCGGCCGCTCCGAGCTGAGCCGATGGCCGTGGCGCCACGGCCTCCGCGCCAAGCGGCGAGCCGAGGTCGCCGACCTCCCCGCCGTGCTGGCGCGCGCGTCCCGAGGAGGCGTCCGGTTCGTCACCGCGTCCGACGCTGTCAGGTGACCCTTGACACGGTGACAGCCGGAACCGGCCATGTCACAGTGACCGCATGAAGCTCGAGCGTCGTCGGGGGGCCCTGGACACCGCGGACACCGTGCTGGCGGTCGTGGTCGGTGTGGTGGCGGTGATGGTGGGGTTCTGGGTGCTGTCCTGGATCTTCGGGGCGGTCATGTTCGTGGCCAAGGCCGTGATCTTCGGCCTCATCGTCGCCGCCGTGGTCGCCGTCGTCGGCAAGCTGCGGTCCTAGGAACCTGACCTAACTTCGGCGGGATGATCCCCGCCTCCACCGACGAGGTCACCGCCAAGTGGCTCGCCGGCGCGCTCGACCTGCCCATCGCCTCGATCCAGAAGGAGCCGATCGGCGTCGGCGTCGGCCTGCTGGGCGAGCTGCTGCGCGTCACGCTCACCTACAAGGCCGACCGGCCCGAGGACGCGCCCGAGAGCGTCGTCGTGAAGATGCCGACGCACGCGCCCGCCAACAAGGCGATCGGGATGGCGTTCCGGTTCTACGAGCGCGAGCTGCGCTTCTTCGACGAGGTGGCGCCCACCGCACGCGTGAAGGTGCCCGCCGTCCTGCACTCGGCCATGGACCTCGACACCGAGCGCTTCGTGCTCGTGCTCGAGGACCTCAGCCACCTGGAGCTGGCCGACCAGGTGGCCGGCATGACGGTCGAGCAGGCCATCCAGGCTGTGCAGGCGATCGCCCCGTTCCACGCCCAGTGGTGGGAGACGAAGGAGCTGGAGGCCCTGGAGTGGCTGCCCGCCGCCGACCACCCGATCACCATGCAGGCGGCCAAGGTCTACGAGGACGGCTGGGACCACTTCGTCGAGAAGTGGCAGCACGTCGTGCCCGCCGGCGGCCTCGAGCTCGGTGCTCGCGTGCGCGACGCGTACCGCCACATGCTCACCGAGCTGGCCGTGCCGCCGCGCACGTTCGTGCACACGGACTTCCGTCTCGACAACCTCTTCTTCGGCGACGGGGGTGTGACCGTCATCGACTGGCAGCTGTCGACGCGCAGCAGCGGCGTCTACGACGTCGCCTACCTGCTCTCCCAGAGCATGGACGTCGAGCTCCGGCGCGCCCACCAGGACGACATCCTCGGTGCCTGGCACGAGCGCCTGTGCCAGGCCGGCGTCAAGGACTACTCGCTCGACCAGGCCAAGGCCGACTACGCGGCCAGCGTCCTCGTGTGCTTGGTGGTGGCAGTCGCCGCCGGCGCCGACATGGAGCTGGGCAACGCGCGTGGCGAGGCGCTCGTGCGTGCCCTGGCCGAGCGTGGGTTCAGCGCCGCGCTGGACGCGGACTTCGAAGGGGTCTTCGCCCGGATCGGCTGAGCTGTGTCAGCGATGGAAGCCGTGGGCGGCCAGCACCGGCGCCAGCTCGGCGGCGACCAGCGCCTCGGCCAGCTCGGGGCTGAACTGCCGGTTGCGCACGGTGAGGCGGACCAGCACCTGCACCCGTCGGGCCTCGAGGTGGGTGGCGAGCGCGAGCAGGCCGCAGAGGACGATGAAGGCGGCAGGCAGGCTCCAGAGCAGCACGTCCCGGTTCTTCCCCGTCATCGGCAAGCGGAACCTCCGGCCGCCTAGGTTCGCCCGGGTGCTGACGCCCTTCGACGACTACCCGGTCCACCAGACGCCCGAGCCGATCGCCCAGCCGGCCAGCGGTGACCGCAACGTCTACGACCGGTACTTCTTCAACGGCTACCGCGCTGACGCGCAGCTCTACTTCGCCGCCGCCTGGGGCTTGTACCCGAACCGCTCGGTGCAGGACGCGGCGTTCAGCGTCGTCCGCGGCGGCGAGCAGATCTCGATCCATGCATCCCGGCGGGCGCCGACCGACCGCGTCGACATGACCGTCGGCCCGATCACCGTCGAGGTGGTCGAGCCGCTGCGCGCCCTGCGCCTGCAGATCGGGCCGAACGAGTCCGGCGTCGAGGGCGACCTGCTGTTCCGCAACTCGACGGCGGCCATGGAGGAGCCCCGGTTCACGCGCCATGCCGGGACGAGGGTCGTCATGGACTACACCCGCCTCACGCAGTTCGGTGCGTGGGAGGGCTGGCTGACCGTCGACGGCGAGCGCATCGAGGTGCGACCCGACGAGGTCCTCGGTTCGCGCGACCGCTCCTGGGGCATCCGAGGCGTCGGCGAGCGTGACGCCGGTGCACCCGGCACGCAGGAGCCGCAGTTCTTCTGGCTGTGGGGACCGACCAGCTTCGACGGCGCGTGCGTCCACTTCGACGTGCAGGAGGACGCCGACGGCCGCCGGTGGCACTGGAACGGCGAGATCGCGCCGACCGACGGCTCGACCCCCGAGCGTGCCGTGGCCGTCGACTGGGAGATCCGCTGGCGACCCGGCACGCGGCGGGCCGAGCGTGCCGCCGTCATGCTCACGATGCTCGACGGCACCGTCCACCGCATCGAGCTCGAGCCGCTCGTCGACTTCCAGATGCTGGGCATCGGCTACCTCCACCCGGAGTGGGGTCACGGCACCTGGAAGGGCGAGGAGGCCGTGGGCGTCGAGCGCTGGAAGCTGCACGACCTCGACCCCATGGCCCTCCAGCACCTGCACGTCCAGGCCCTGTGCCGGGCCACGTGGGGGGACCGGGTGGGCACCGGCATCCTCGAGCAGCTGGTGATCGGCCGGCACCTCCCGTCCGGTTTCCAGCAGCTGTTGGACCCGGCGTCGTAGCCTTCCCCTGTGAGCGAGGCCCGCGCCGTCGAGCGTGACGAGATCGGGGAGCGCCTCGTCGCCGCCGCGGCCGAGGTCTTCTCCGAGCGCGGGTACGACGGCGCCCGCGTGCAGGAGATCGCCAATCGGGCGGGCCTGACCATCGGCGCCATCTACGGCCGCTTCGCCGGCAAGGCCGAGCTGCTGCGAGCCGCCATCGAGGCGCACTCCCGCTCGGAGCTCGACGACCTGTTCGCCTCGCACGAGTTCGAGGGGCGGGTGACCGACATCCTCACCACCGTCGGCTCCCACCTCGTGACGCGGCAACCGACCACCGAGCAGGCGCTGCTGCTCGAGGCGTTCGTGGCCGCGCGGCGGGATCCCGAGGTGAAGCGCCTGGTCGGCGAGATCGTCGAGGACCGGGCCGCCCGACTCGCCGAGCTGGTCGCCAGCGCCAAGGCCACCGGCCTCGTCGACGGCGACCTCGACACGCTGGCGGTGACGCGCTTCTGCCACGCGGTCGGCCTCGGCTTCCTCCTCATGGAGACCATCGACCTGCCGCTGCCGGCGGCGGGGCCGTGGGAGGACCTCATCGCCCGGATGGTGGCCGCCCTCGGTCGCCCGTGAGGCGGCGCGCGCTGCTGGCGCTCGCCGTCGTGGTGCTGGCGGGGGCCTGCGGCGACCCCGGTCCGCCCGAGGCACCGCGTGTCGATCCAGACACCGGGGCGCCGCTGCCGACGTCGGTGGTGAGCGTGTACGCCGCCAGCTCGCTGACGGAGGCGTTCGAGGACATCGGTGCGCGCTTCAGCGAGGACAACCCGGGGGTGCGCGTCGACTTCACGTTCGCGGCCTCCGACCTGCTGCTGGCCGAGATCGAGCGGGGCAAGCCAGCGGCGGTGCTGGCCACCGCCGATGACGACACGATGCGTCTGGCGGTCGAGGCGGACCATGCGCGCGACCCGCAGCCGTTCGCCCGCAACCACCTGGCGCTCGTCGTCGCCCGCGGCAACCCCAAGGGGATCGACGGCGTCGGCGCGCTGGGCCGGGACGACGTCCGCTTCGGTGTCTGCGATCCGATCGTGCCCTGCGGCCTGCTCGCCGGTGACGTCCTCGGCGACGCCGGAGTCGGGCGTGCGCCGGCATCGACGCGCGAGAGCGCGCGCCAGCTGCTCGGTGAGCTGCGCGACGGTGAGCTCGACGCCGCGCTCGTGTACTCGACGACTGCCGCGCTCGACCCCGAGGTCCAGGTGGCGGCCGACCTGCTGGATCGCGTGACCGAGTACGAGATCAGCCTGCTGGCCGGCGCCGTCGACCGTGAGGGGGCAACGGCGTTCGTGGCGTTCGTGCGCAGCGCAGAGGGCCAGTCCGTGCTCGAGGACCGGGGGTTCGAACCGCTGTAAGCCAGGCATCTGACGTAGATTCCTGGTATGCGACTGGGCGAGGCAGCGGACCGGCTGGGCGTGAGCGTCGACACGGTGCGGCGATGGGCCGACGCCGGCCGCCTGGGCTCGACCCGCACCACCGGCGGCCAGCGGGAGGTCGACGACGCCGACGTCGCCCGGCTCGCGCGCGAGCGCGCCGAGACGCAGCCGGACCCGGTCATCGTCGGCCAGTCGGCCAGGAACCGCTTCGCAGGGATCGTCACCCGGGTCGTGAAGGACACGGTGATGGCCCAGGTCGAGATCCAGGCCGGGCCGCACCGCATCGTGTCGCTGCTCAGCCGGGAGGCGTGCGACGAGCTGGGGCTGGCGCCCGGCGTCGCCGCCATCGCCGCGGTGAAGGCCACCAACGTCGTCGTCGAGGTGGCGGAGTGAGGCGTGTGTGGCTGGTCGTCCTGCTCGTGCTCGCCGCCTGCGGTACGGGAGACGACGACGCGGCCATCACCGTGCTGGCCGCGTCCTCTCTCACCGAGGCGATGACCGAGATCGGCGCCGCGTTCGAGGAGGCCGAGGGCGTCGAGGTGACGCTCAGCTTCGGCGGGTCGTCCTCGCTGGCGGAGCAGGCGAACCAGGGCGCGCCGGCGGACGTCATCGTCACCGCCGACCGCGCGAGCCTGGCGAAGGTCGACGACGCCGGCGAACCGACCGATGTCGCTCGGAACCGACTGGCCATCATCGTCGAGCCCGGCAACCCGAAGCGGATCACGGGACTCGCCGACCTCGCGCGCGATGACGTGGTGCTCGTCCTGTGCGCGCCCGAGGTGCCGTGCGGCCGGTTCGGCGCGCTGGCGCTGGAGAAGGCGGGCGTGGTGGTGACGCCGGCCTCGCTGGAGGAGAAGGTGAAGGGCGTGGTGTCCAAGGTGACGCTGGGCGAGGCCGATGCCGGCCTCGTCTACGTCACCGACGTCGAAGCCGCCGGAGACGACGCCGCGGGCGTCGACATCGACGTCGCCGCCGATCGGGAGCTCGAGGCCGTGTACTCCATGGCGGTTCTCGGCCAGAGCGAGCACGCCGCGCTGGCGGCCGAGTTCATCGGCTTCGTCGCGGGTGCCGAGGGACGGCGCGTCCTCGCCGCGCACGGGTTTCTGGCGCCGTGAGGCGGGTCCCGGTGGCGGTGCCCCTCGCCGCCCTCGGCGCGCTGCTGCTCGCACTGCCGGTGCTCGGACTCCTGTGGCGGGCGCCGTGGTCTGCGGCGTGGGACGTGCTGGGCGACGACGCCGTGCGCACCGCGCTCCGCCTGTCGCTCGTCGCGTCGCTCGGCGCCACCGCGCTGGCCGCCGTCGTGGGCCTCCCGCTGGCGTGGGTGCTGGCGCGCCACGAGTTCCCGGGTCGCCGCGCCGTGCGGGCGCTGGCGCTCGTGCCGCTGGTGCTGCCGCCGGTGGTCGGCGGCGTGGCGCTGCTCCTGGCGTTCGGTCGTCGGGGACTGCTCGGCCAGTGGCTCGACCAGTGGTTCGGGATCACGCTGCCGTTCACCCTGGCCGGGGCGGTCGTGGCCGAGGCGTTCGTGGCGCTCCCGTTCCTGGTGCTCACCGCCGAGGCCGCGTTCCGCAACCTCGACACCCGCTACGAGGAGGCGGCTCGCACGCTGGGCGCAGGACCGGCGGCGCTCGTGTGGCGCGTGGTCGTGCCGCTCACGTGGCCGTCGCTGGCCGCCGGGCTCACGCTGGCGTGGGCACGCGCGCTGGGCGAGTTCGGGGCGACCATCACGTTCGCCGGCAGCGCGCCGGGCCGCACGACGACGGTGCCCCTGCAGGTGTACATCCTGCTCGAGTCGGGCCGTCTCGAGGGGGCCATCGTGCTGAGCGTCCTGTTGCTGATCGTCTCCGTCGGGGTGCTCGTCGCTCTCCGCGACCGCTGGCTGTTCACGCGGTGAGCCTCGACGTCGACCTCCGTGTCGAGCTGGGCGGGCTGCGGCTCGACGCGCAGCTGCACGCGGCGGCGGGGGAGACCGTCGTGGTCGTCGGTCCGAACGGGGCCGGCAAGACGACGCTGTTGCGGGCGCTCGCCGGACTGTTGCCGGCCGACGGTCGGATCGTGCTCGACGGCGACGACATCACCGCGGTGCCGGCTGAGGCGCGCTCAGTTGGGTACGTGTTCCAGGACCACGCGCTGTTCCCGCACCTGTCGGCGCGCGACAACGTGGCGTTCGGCCTCCGGTGCCGCGGTCGGTCGCGGCGCGACGCGCGCGTCGTCGCCGATCGGTGGCTGGCGCGCGTCGGCCTCGCCGAGCACGCCGCAGCGCGACCGGGCGAGCTGTCCGGCGGACAGGCCCAGCGGGTGGCGTTGGCGCGTGCGCTGGCCGTGGAGCCACGCCTGCTGCTGCTCGACGAGCCGCTGTCGGCACTCGACGCCACGACGCGCGCGGTGACCCGGCGCGATCTCGTGCGACACCTCGCCGACCACGACGGCGTGCGCGTCGTGGTGACGCACGATCCGCTCGACGCGCTGGCCATGGCCGATCACCTCGTCGTGCTCGAGGCGGGTCGCGTGGTGCAGGCGGGGTCGGCCGAGGAGATCCGCGTTCGACCGCGTTCGCGCTACGTGGCCGATCTCATCGGTGTGAACCTGCTGCGGGGCCACGCCGAGCGCGGCGTCGTCCGCGTGCGCGACGACGCCGTCGTCGTGTCGGCCGACGAGGTCGACGGTGCTGTGTTCGTCGTGTTCCACCCACACGCCGTCGCCCTTCACCGGGCGCGGCCCGAGGGCACGCCGCGCAACGTGTGGCCGGGCACGGTGGCCGCGCTGGACCTCGACGGCGGGCGCGTGCGCGTCACGCTCGAGGGACCGGTGCGGCTGTCAGCCGACGTGACGCCAGCGGCGGTGACGGCGCTCGGCCTGGCGCCCGGCGTCGGGGTGTGGGCGTCGGTGAAGGCGACCGAGGTCGCCGTCTACGCCGAGTAGCTCCTCGCGCTAGGGCTCCTCGACGTCCGGGACCTCCTCGGACTGCTCGAGCGCATCCGCCTCCGGCACGTCGTCGGGGATGGTCGGTGGCTCCGATGGCTCCAGCTTGGGGTCGACCGGGGTCGCCTGCTCCTGTGCGTCTGCTTCGGGGACGTCGGACATTGCAGACTCCGTTCTCATGTCGGATCCCGTGTCGTCGTTCGAGCCGCGGATCCTCGCCGTGCTCCGCTCCCTGGTACCCGGGGAGGTCGTCACGTATGGCGAGGTTGCGGCCGAAGCCGGGTTCCCGGGCGCAGCGCGGGCGGTCGGCAACATCCTGCGCACCACCGATGTGCCGGTGCCGTGGTGGCGAGTCGTCACCGCCAGTGGCCGGCTGGTCCCCGGTCACGAGCAGGAGCACGCCCGCCGGCTGCGAGCCGAAGGGATCGCCGTCAGCGACGGTCGAGTGCGGCGAGCACCTCGTCGGACAGCGCCGGCCACGCCGCCACCGCCCAGTCGCCGAAGGGGCGGTCGCTGAGGGAGGCGCAGGCGGCGCCGACGGCGGGATCGACCCACACGAAGCCGCCGCCGCCACCGAAGTGGCCGAACGTCTCGGGGCTGTTGCGAGTGCCCGTCCAGTGCGGTGACTTGTGGTCGCGCAGCTCGGGACCCAGCGCCCAGTCGTTGTGGTCCTGGGCGCCGAAGCCGGGCAGCACGCCGCGCAGACCGGGGAACGCCACCGTGCGCAGCAGCGCCGCCGTCTCTGCCGCGAGCAACGCCGGGTGCAGCAGCTCGGCCGCGACGCGCAGCAGGTCGTCGAGGGGGCCGACGAGTCCCGCCGCCGCCGTGCCCTGCAACGTCGTGCGCGTGCACCCCAGCGGCTCGAGCACCGCCTCGCGCAGGTAGATGTCGAAGTCGATGCCGGTGGCGGCCACGAGCACCTCGGCCGCCCGCTCGTAGCCGGTGTTGGAGTAGATGCGGCGCGTTGCCGGGGCGGCGAGCACGGCGTCGGTATCGAAGTCGTAGCCGGACGCGTGCGCCAGGAGGTGGCGCAGCGTCGAGCCCGGTGGCCCCGCCGGATCGTCGAGCGAGAGCGAGCCGTCCTCGACGGCGACGAGCACGGCGATGGCCGTGCAGGGCTTGGTCAGCGACGCCCACGGCAGCGACACCGTCGCATCGCCATCGACGCTGACGACGCCGTCGTCGGTGACGACGCCGTGCGTGATCACCGGACTCCATCTCCTCCGGCAGGCGTCCTGACTCCATCGCCTCCGGCAGGCGTCCTGTTGTCGAGCAGCTCGTAGATGCCGAAGCCGTCGCGGCCGTCGCAGCGGAGGCGCATGGGCACCTCGTGCACGACGGTGTCACCGGCGTGCGGGCGCACCGGCACCTCCTGCCCCGCGCTCATGCCGTCGACGCTGAACCGGCGGCC
>DASUCO010000083.1:0-7657 GCA_036275955.1 Acidimicrobiales bacterium | reverse complement strand
TCCTGCTCCGGCAGTGACGGCGCGGCGAGGACGGCCGCTGGCATGACGCGCTCGATGAGGTCGTAGACCCGCTCGAACGCGCCGCGGCGAGTCGCCACCCCGACCTCCCCGGTGGTGAACAGCCACTCGATCGCGGTCTTGCCTGCGGACCACGTCCACCACTGTCCTTTGGAGGGCCCGAGGTGGTTCACCTCGCTCGAGGCCAGCGGCCCGGCGTCGCGCAGGAGGGCACGCACGTCGTCGATGACCTCGGCGTTGCGGACGTGCCAATCCTTCCAGTGCGTGAAGCCCTCGGCCCGCCTCCACGCCAGCATCGGCCACAGCTCGGTGGGGATGAGCGACGCCACGTGCAGCCAGCCCTCGTAGAGCTCGCGGCGGTCGTAGATCAGCGAGTGGAGCTGCTGCTTGTCGAACGGGCCGACGCGGCTGAAGAACAGCAGCTCGTGCGCGCGTGCGACGGCGTTCACCGAGTCGAGCTGGATGAGACCGACCTGCTGCACGACCTTGCGCAGGTGGCGCACGTCGATCTTGCCCGCCGGGCGCGGCTGTCCGAGACCGGTGGCCGCGATCGCGATGCGACGCGCCTGGGCGCGACTCAGCACCAGCGAACGCGCATCAGCAAGGTGAGACGGTGACCGGCACGCCGTTGACGGCAGCGTTGCCGGAGATGGCGTCGTACACGCGCTCGTCGGTGAGCAGGTTGGCGTTCACGCCCGCGTAGCGCCGCGCCACCTGCATCTCGACGCCGTCGACGTCGTGCCCCCACCCGTGCGGGATGCTCACGACGCCCTTCATCACCGCGTCAGTGATCTCCACCGGCACCTCCACCGCATGCACTCGCGACGCGACCTTCGCGCTGCCGCCATCGGTGAGGCCGAGCCGTGACGCGTCGTCGGGATGCACGTGCATGGTGCAGCGGGGCTTGCCCTTCACGAGCACCTCGAGGTTGTGCATCCACGAGTTGTTCGAGCGCAGGTCGCGCCGCCCGATGAGCACCAGCGTGTCGTGGTCGGCCAGCCGCTCCCTGGCCTCGCGCAGACGGGCGACGTCGTCCACCAGCTCCGGCGGCGCCAGCTCGATGCGGCCGGAGGGCGTGCGCAGCACCTCGGGCACGCGCGGGACGAGCGGGCCCTTGTCGACGCCGTGGGGGTTGGCCTCCAGCACGTCGAGCGACAGCCCGTCGGGGTCGGCGCCGAACGCGTCGCCGTAGGGCCCGGCCCGCAGCTGGAAGTCGAGGATCCGCTCGGGGCCGCGGCGGCCGGACAGCGCATCGAGGATCTCGTCGCGGTCACGGCCGTGGATGCGGCCGTTGCGGTTGGCGATCCCGCTCTCGACCATCGACGTGATCATCAGGTCGTCGACGACCGACGGGTCGGCGTCGGCACCGGCGCCCTGCACGATGAGCGCCAGCTTGGCGAGGATCTCCCACTCCGCCATGTCGCCGTCCTCCAGCGGGAAGATGGCCGGCGAGTAGTTGCCGACGTTGCGGATGGCCAGCTGGTACAGCGCGCTGTCGTAGTGCGGCCGCTGCAGCGGTCCCGGCGGCGGGAGGATGACGTCGGCGTGGCGCGTCGTCTCGTTCAGATAGATGTCGACCGACACCATGAAGTCCAGCGTCGACAGTGCGGTGTCGAGCTGTGCGCTGTTGGGCGTCGACAGGATCGGGTTGCCGGCGACCGTCAGCAGCGCCCGGATCTGGCCGTCGCCCGGCGTGAGGATCTCCTCGGCCATGGCGACGGCGGGCAGCTCGCCGAACGCGCCGGGCATCCCCGACACGCGCGTGCGGTACTTGCCGAGGGTGATGCCCCGCCCCTTGCCCGGCGAGCCGTTGGTGGTGGCGCCGCCGGCGACGGGCAGCGTGAACATGGCACCGCCCGGCACGTCGAGGTTCCCGGTGAGCACGTTCACCACGTCGATGAGCCAGGACGCCAGCGTCCCGAACTCCTGCGTGCACGTGCCGATGCGCCCGTAGAGGGCACCGCTCGGTGCCGCCGCCAGCTCCCGCGCCGCGCGGCGGATGGTCTCAGCGTCGATGCCGCACACCGGCGCCACCGTCTCCGGCGACCACTCCTTCGCCACCGCCTCGATCTCCTCGAGCCCGTTCACCCAGTCGCCGACGGTGCCGAGGGTGACCAGGCCCTCGTCGAACAGCGCGTGCACCAGGCCGAGCAGGAAGAACGAGTCGGTGCTGGGCCGGATCATGAGGTGCTCGTCGGCCTGCTCGGCGGTGCGCGACCGGCGGGGGTCGATGACGACGAGCTTGCCGCCTCGGGCCTGGAGCGCCTCGATGCGGCCGGGCAGGTCGGGTGCCGTCCACAGCGAGCCGTTCGACGCGTAGGGGTTCGCGCCCATGATCACGAGGTGGTCCGTGCGGTCGATGTCGGGGATCGGGACCGACAGCGCGGTGCCGAACATGAGCCCGGCGCTGATCTGCTTGGGCATCTGGTCGACCGTGCTGGCCGAGAACCGGTTGGTGGTGCCGATCGACCGCAGCAGCGGCCCGAAGAACATCGACGACATGGTGTGGGCACTCGGGTTGCCCAGGTAGGTGGCGACGGCGTTGCCGCCGTGCTCGGCGATGATCGGCAGCAGCCGCCGCTCGATCTCCGCGAACGCCTCGTCCCAGCTGACCGGGACGTGCCGGCCCTCGCGCTTCACGAGTGGGGTGCGCAGCCGGTCCGGGTCCTCCTGCAGCTGCTTGAGCGTCGACCCCTTCGGACAGATGAACCCGTGGCTGAACACGTCGTCACGGTCGCCCCGTATCCGGACCACGCGACCCTGGTCATGGATGATCTCCAGGCCGCAGGTCGCCTCGCACAGCGGACACGTCCGGTAGCTCGTCTCGGGCATCGCGATGAGTCTCGCGGAGGTGTGACGTCTGCAACAGGGTCAAGGAACGCCTGACGTAGGAGAATGCCGCCATGCTCGAACGCCTCGCCGATGTCTGCTATCGCCGCCGGTGGCGGGTCCTCCTTGCCTGGATCGCCCTGCTCTTCCTGACCTTGGGCGCCAACAGCGCCTTCGGCGGCGACTTCCGCATGGACTTCGGGGAGGGGAACAGCGAGTCCAACGACGCGTTCGACATCCTCGAGGAGCGCTTCCCGGCCCGGGCCGGGAACACGCTCGACGTCGTCTACCGGGCCGACGCCGGCCCCGACGACCCGGCGACCCAACAGCGCGTCGCCAAGCTGATCGCCGACATCGAGGCAGCCGCACCCGACCTCGTCGAGTCGGTCACGCCGCGGCCTGGCTCCCAGGTCCCCGAGATCGGGTCGCTCGAGGTGCAGACGGTCCTGCTCGACGACCAGGACGAGATGCCCGTCGACGAGGTGAAGGCGATCGTCGACGTCGTCGAGGAGGCCAACGCCGAGGGCTTCCAGGTCGAAGCCGGCGGTGAGATGGTGATGTTCACCGAGGAGCAGGAGTTCGGCTCCCAGGGTCTCGGCCTCCTCGCCGCCATCGTCATCCTCCTCGTGGCGTTCGGGTCGGTCATCTCGGCCGGCCTCCCGATCACGATCGCCGTGCTCGGTCTCGGCATCGCCACCGGCGTGATGATGCTGATCGCGCGCGTCCTCCAGGTGCCCGACTTCGCGCCGCAGCTGGCCGACATGATGGGCATCGGCGTCGGCATCGACTACGCGCTGTTCATCCTCGCCCGCTACAAGCAGGGCCTGCGCGACGGCCTCGAGCCGCGGGACGCGGTCGTGCTCTCCGTCGACACCGCCGGCCGCGCCGTGCTCTTCGCCGGCGCCACGGTCGTCATCGCGATCCTCGGGATGATGGTCATGGGCCTGGGCTTCCTCTACGGCCTCGCCGTCTCCGTCTCCGCCGCCGTGCTGATCGTGATGCTGGCCTCGATCACGCTGCTCCCGGCGCTGTTGGGCTTCGTGGGCCACACCATCGACCGATTCCACATCCCGTTCGTGAAGAAGGACAGCGAGCGCGGCGTCGAGGCCAACCTCGCCCACCGCTGGGCTCGCGTCGTGCAGCAGCGGCCGTGGCCGGCAGCGATCATCGCCCTGGTCATCCTCGTCGCGCTGGCGCTGCCCGCCTTCGACCTCCGCTTCGGGTTCCCCGACGCCAGCAACAACCCGACGACCTCCACCACCCGGCGGGCGTTCGACCTGCAGACCGAGGCGTTCGGCGCCGGCGCCAACGGCCCGCTCATGATCGTGGCCGACTCCAAGGGCGAGGCCGGGATGGCGGAGCTGCAGCGGGCCTCGATGATCGCGGGGGCCGACCCGGGCGTGCAGTTCGTCGTGCCCACCATCCCGAGCCCCACCGGCGACGCGGCGATGGTGATGGTCATCCCCAAGACCGGACCCCAGGAGCCCGAGACGGAGGAGCTGGTCAAGCGGCTGCGCGACGACATCGACGGCGAGAACGGCGTCGCCCTCCACGTCGGCGGCATCACCGCGGCGATGGTCGACCAGAACGACTACCTCGTCGAGCGGCTGCCGTGGTTCATCGGCGCCGTCGTGATCCTGTCGTTCCTGCTCCTGATGGTCGTCTTCCGGTCCATCCTCGTGCCGCTCAAGGCGGCCGTCATGAACCTCCTGTCGATCGGCGCCGCCTACGGCATCGTCTCGCTGTCAGTGAACGGCGGCTTCGTCGGCGATCTCATCGGCATCGAGGAGCCCACGCCGGTCCCCGGCTTCATCCCGATGATGATGTTCGCCATCCTCTTCGGGCTGTCCATGGACTACGAGGTGTTCCTGCTCTCTCGCATCCGTGAGGAGTACGTGCGCACCGGCGACAACGCATCGGCCGTGGCCGAGGGCCTCGCCGCCACTGCCCGGGTCATCACGGCCGCCGCCGCCATCATGGTGTCGGTCTTCGGGGCGTTCCTGCTCGGCGACATCATCTTCGTGAAGATGGTCGGCCTCGGCCTGGCCACCGCGATCTTCATCGACGCCACGCTCGTCCGGATGGTGCTCGTGCCGGCGACGATGGAGCTGCTGGGCGATCGCAACTGGTGGTATCCGGCGTGGCTCGATCGCATCACCCCGCACATCTCGGTCGAGGGCCACCTGCAGGACCTCGATGCCGAGCTGGCCGAGGTGCTCGGCGCGGAACCCGAGGTTCTCGGGGGCGAACCCGAGCGCGTCTAGTTTCTGCGGCCGTGAAGAACCTGCGGCCTCTCCTCGTTGCGCTCCTCGTGATCGGCGGACTCGCCGCGTGCGGGAAGGAGGGCGAGAAGCCGGCGTCCAGCGGCGAACCGGCGCCCCCGACGACGGTCGAGGAGACGACGACGACCGCGCCAGAGACCGATGAGGCCGGCGAGGCCACCGAGATCGCGGTCACCGGCAAGGAGTACGCGTACGACGCCGACGTCGAGGGCATCACCGCCGGCCCGATCTCGGTCACCCTCGACAACGAGGGCGAGGAGGAGCACCAGGTCTCCATCGTCCGCCTGAAGCCAGGCAAGACCCAGGCCGACTTCGCGGCGCTGGGCGCGGACGTCAGCCAGTTCGACGAGGTGCTCGAGACCTTCGGCGGCCCCAACGCGGTGGCCCCGGGCGAGTCGAACAGCTCGCTGCAGGTGCTCGAGCCGGGCGACTACTTCTTCGCCTGCTTCATCCCGGCCCCCGACGGCCAGCCCCACGCCGCCAAGGGCATGGTCCTGCCGCTGACCGTGGGCGAGGCCGAGGGCGAGGTCGCCGAGCTGCCCGAGGAGGAGCAGTCGCTGGCGCTGCAGGACTACGCGTTCGGCTTCGGCGACGACGCCCTGCTCGAGGCGGGCGCCTACACGGTGAGCAACAAGGGTCCGCAGGCCCACGAGGTCGCCATCTACGCGCCGGCCGAGGGGTCCGACGCGCAGGACGTCGTCGACTACTTCGGGAACCCGACGCCCAGCGGTCCGCCTCCGGCGACCTCCGCCGGCGGCATCGGTCCGATCGACCCCGGCCGCACGGTGAACATCGAGCTCGAGGCCGGTGAGTACGTCTTCGTCTGCTTCATCCCCGACGCCGCCGACGGCGCGCCGCACTTCACCAAGGGGATGATCCAGGTCGTGACGGTCGAGTAGCCGCTCGCTCAGTGGGCCTTGGGCGGGGTGGTCTTGGCCAGCAGGCCGACCTCCCGCTCGAAGTCCCCGAGGTCCTCGAAGTCCTTGTACACCGAGGCGAAGCGCAGGTACGTCACGTGGTCGAGCTCGCCCAGGCGGTCGAGCACGGCGATGCCGATGGCCTGCGTCGTGATCTCCGGCCCGTCGAGCCGCGCCCCGTCCTCGACCTCTTCAGCGAGCGTGGCGACCTGCTCGGCCGACAGCCGGTTCTTGGCGGCGGCGGCCACGCCGGCGATCAGCTTGGCCAGGTCGAACGGCTCCCGCTCGCCCGAGCGCTTCACCACCACGAGCGGCGTCTCCTCGACCCGCTCGAAGGTCGTGTAGCGCCGGCCGCACCCGAGGCACTCGCGGCGCCGGCGGATGGCGTCGCCGTCGTCGGCCTGCCGCGAGTCGACGACCTTGTCGTCGAGGCTCGCACACACCGGGCACCGCACACGTGCACGGTACTGAGTTCCCGGTGCGCCGTCCGGTGTTACGGCAGCTCGATCCGGTCGCCCGGGAACAGGGCCCGCCCGCCGTTGGCGTCGATCAGCTCGTCGACCGCCACCCGCAGGTCGCCGCCGTCGGTGGTGGCCGCCGCGATCGACCAGTAGGTGTCCCCCGGCTGCACGACGTGGGTCTGGCGCCCCGAGGGCAGCGATCCGGCCTCGGCCGGGCGGCTCAGCGTGGCCGAGACGACGGCGAGGGTCACGGCCAGGAGAAGACCGAGCACCACGACCACGGCCAGCCGGCGGCGGCGAAGCACCCTGGCGTCAGGCCGGCAGTCGCCCGAGTCGACCAGTCGCAGGGCGGGCGCCGGCCTCGCCGGCGTGGACAGGGGCTCGCCCCATCCATCGCGCCAGCGGGGTGAGTCGATCGTGATCGCAGCCATCGCGTGCGTCCCTCCATTGCCGTCGAGATCGAAGGCCCCCACTCCGAACGCCTGTTCGCAGTCAACCAGAACGGGTGTTCGGCTGTCAAGAGGCGAACGAACAGATGTTTGCCAAACAGGTGTCCGTTCGGTACGGTCGCCCCAAACACCTGTTCGGAGGAGCCGCCATGACGACCAACGATGAGGACCTGACCGATCGCCAGCGGGCGATCCTCGAGTTCATCGTCACCCAGCAGCAGGTGCGGGGCTTCCCGCCGTCGGTCCGCGAGATCGGCGAGGCGGTCGGCCTCACCTCCCCCTCCACCGTCCACAGCCACCTCGAGACCCTGCAGCGCCGCGGCTACCTGCACCGCGACCCGACCAAGCCCCGGGCCATCGAGGTCCGCTGGGACCGTGCCTCGGGCGGCACCGCCGAGCGCCGGCCGGTCGACTACATCCCGCTGGTGGGCGACGTGGCGGCCGGCACCGACGTGCTGGCCCAGGAGAACATCGAGGAGCTCGTCCCGATCCCGACGGACTTCGCCGGCGAAGGGACGCTCTTCATGCTCCGCGTGCGGGGCGACTCGATGATCGACAAAGGCATCCTCGACGGGGACTACGTCGTCGTGCGCCAGCAGGCCGAGGCCAAGAACAACGACGTGGTCGTGGCCGGCATCCCCGGCGACGAGGCCACGGTGAAGACGTTCACCAAGCAGGGCGGCCGCATCGTGCTGGTCCCG
>DASUCO010000082.1:0-3170 GCA_036275955.1 Acidimicrobiales bacterium | reverse complement strand
CGACCTCGTCGAACAGGTCGACGCCGGAGTCCTTGATCTCCTGCTCCTTGGCGCCCTTCTGCTCGAGCAGCGCCTTCTCCTGATCGCGGAGCTTGCCGGCCTCCTCGTAGTGCTGGCCCTCGACCGCCTCCTTCTTGGCCGCCTGCACGCGGGAGATCTCGTTCTCGAGCTCCTTCAGGTCCGGCGGCGCCTGCATGCGGCGGATGCGCATGCGCGAGCCGGCCTCGTCGATGAGGTCGATGGCCTTGTCGGGCAGGTGGCGATCGGAGATGTAGCGATCGGCCAGGTTGGCGGCGGCCACGAGCGCCTGGTCGGTGATCGTCACGCGGTGGTGCGCCTCGTAGCGATCGCGCAGGCCCTTGAGGATCTCGATCGTGTGGGCGACCGTCGGCTCCTCGACCTTGATCGGCTGGAAGCGACGCTCGAGCGCGGCGTCCTTCTCCAGGTGCTTGCGGTACTCGTCGAGCGTCGTGGCGCCGATCGTCTGCAGCTCGCCGCGGGCGAGCATCGGCTTGAGGATCGACGCTGCATCGATGGCGCCTTCTGCAGCACCGGCGCCGACGAGCGTGTGCAGCTCGTCGATGAACAGGATGATGTCGCCGCGAGTGCGGATCTCCTTCAGCACCTTCTTCAGGCGCTCCTCGAAGTCGCCGCGGTAGCGGGAGCCCGCCACGAGCGCGCCGAGGTCGAGCGTGTAGAGCTGCTTGCCCTTGAGCGTCTCCGGCACGTCGCCGCCGACGATCTTCTGGGCCAGGCCCTCGACGATCGCGGTCTTGCCGACACCCGGCTCGCCGATGAGGACCGGGTTGTTCTTGGTGCGGCGCGACAGGACCTGCATCACGCGCTCGATCTCGCGGTGACGGCCGATGACCGGGTCGAGCTTCTTCTCGCGCGCCTGCTGCGTGAGGTTGCGGCCGAACTGGTCGAGCACGAGGGAGCCGCTCGGCGACTCGCCGGTCGTGCTGCCCGCGGCCTGACCGGCCTTGCCGGCGCCCTCGCTGGCGCCCTGGCTGCCCGAGTAGCCCGACAGCAGCTGGATGACCTGCTGGCGCACGCGCGACAGGTCGGCCCCCAGCTTGACGAGCACCTGGGCGGCGACGCCCTCGCCCTCTCGGATCAGCCCCAGGAGGATGTGCTCGGTGCCGATGTAGTTGTGGCCCAGCTGCAGCGCCTCGCGGAGGCTCAGCTCGAGCACCTTCTTGGCCCGCGGCGTGAACGGGATGTGCCCCGAGGGGCTGGACCCGCCCTGGCCGATGATCTCCTCGACCTGGCTGCGCACAGCCTCGAGCGAGATGCCGAGCGACTCGAGCGCCTTGGCGGCCACTCCCTCGCCCTCGTGGATCAGCCCCAGCAGGATGTGCTCGGTGCCGATGTAGTTGTGGTTGAGCAGTCGTGCTTCCTCTTGGGCGAGGACGACCACCCGGCGGGCGCGGTCAGTGAACCGTTCGAACATCGCTCTCCACTGTACGCCCGGCGGGCTGACGGCACTCCTGTGACCGCCAGCACGGCTCCGCGACCACCGGCTGGCGAGGACCCCGCGGGTAGCGTGACCGCCGTGGCCGCGGCCTCAACGCTCCTCGCGCTCGACGGGCTTCCGGACGAGCTGGTTCGGGTCGAGGCCGCGCTCCGGGACGCCGTCGTCGCCGACGACCCGTACCTCACCGAGATCGCGTCCCACCTGATCCAGGCCGGCGGCAAGCGCCAGCGACCGGCGTTCGCCATCGTGGCCGGGGCGTGCAAGACGGGCGAGCTGCCGGTGCCCCAGGAGGTCATCCTGGGCGGCGTCGCCGTCGAGCTGGTGCAGGTGGGCTCGCTGTACCACGACGACGTCATGGACGAGGCGCTGACCCGCCGGGGCGTGGAGTCCGTCAACGCCCGCTGGGGGAACCTGCGGGCCATCCTCTCCGGCGACTTCCTGCTGGCCAAGGCGTCCGAGATCGCCGCCTCGCTCGGGGTGGAGGTGGCCGGACTGCTGGCCGCCACGATCGGCTCGCTGTGCGAGGGCCAGGTCCGCGAGCTGCAGACGACCTACAACTCGGAGCGGACCGAGGAGCAGTACCTGTCGGCCATCGCCGGCAAGACGGCCTCGCTGTTCGCCGCCGCCACCCGCATCGGCGCCATCGTGGCCGACCTCCCGCGCCCCCAGATCGAGGCGCTCACGCTCTACGGGCACCGCTACGGGATGGCGTTCCAGATCGTCGATGACGTGCTCGACGTCGTCGCCACCGACGAGCAGCTGGGCAAGCCCTCGGGACAGGACCTGGCCGAGGGGATCTACAACCTCCCCGTCATCCGCGCCCTCCGTCGCAACGATGCCGTCGCCAGCGAGCTGCGCGCGCTGCTCGGCTCGCCGCTCGAGCGGGGCGACGTCGAGCGGGCTCGCAAGCTCGTGCGGGCCGACGGTGCCATCGAGGACGCGCTCGTGCTGGCCCGCAGCTACTGCGACGAGGCCATCGACGCGCTGGCGCCGCTGGCCGACGATGGCGGCGCGCCGGTCGAGGCGCTGGCCGCTGCTGCCGCGGCGCTGCCCGACTCGGTCCCCGACCTCTGATCGATCGGTACCTGGCACGCGTCGGGCTGGACGGGTCCGACACCTCGCTCGAGACGCTCTGCCGCGCCCACGTCGAGTCGATCCCGTACGAGAACCTCGACGTGCGGCTGGGCCGCGAGATCCGGCTCGACGTCGACAGCCTCGTGGCCAAGCTCGTCGACGGCGGGCGCGGCGGCTACTGCTACGAGCACAACACGCTGTTCGCCGCCGTGCTCGAGGAGCTCGGGTACTCGGTGACGCGCCACCTCGGGCGCGTGCGCATGGGCGACCCGGTGTCGCCGCGGCCGGCGACGCACATGATCCTCACGATCGACGACCGGATCGTCGACGTCGGCTTCGGCAGCGCCGTGCCGCTCGGCCCCGTCCCCAAGGACGGCGAGGTCACCTACGGGCCGTGGACGTGGCGATCGACGCGCGAGACGTCACCCGAGGGCGAGCAGGTGTGGAAGGTGTGGCTGGGCGACCTGCCGATGTTCACCTTCGACGACCGGCCCGCGCACCCCGTCGACTACATCACGCCCAACCACTTCTCGGCGACGCACCCGCTGTCGATCTTCACGCAGTTCGTCATCGCGTCGATCTGGCGCGCTGACGGCGTCTCCCTCCAGCTCAACGGGCG
>DASUCO010000081.1:0-26241 GCA_036275955.1 Acidimicrobiales bacterium | reverse complement strand
GTCATCCGTCAAGGCGAAGGTGGAGACCGGCGGCGGCGTGCGCACGGTGCGCGACATCCACGAGCTGCTCGACCTCGGCATCGCTCGCGTGGTGCTGGGTACCGCCGCCATGCAGGACCCGGCGCTGGTGGCCAAGGCCGGTCGCGCCCATCCCGGTGCGATCGCGGTCGGCCTCGACACCAAGCACGGCGAGGTGGCCGTCCACGGCTGGACCGAGGGGACCGGGGAGCAGGCGGTCGACGTGCTGCCCCGCTTCGAGGACGCCGGCGTCGCCGCGCTGATCGTCACCGAGATCTCCCGCGACGCCACCATGGAGGGTCCCGACGTCGACGCGTACGAGCGGCTGCTGGCGGCGACGGCGATCCCCGTGATCGCCAGCGGCGGGGTGGGCACGCTCGACCACCTCCGCGACCTCACTCGGCTGCCGCTGGAGGGCGTCATCGTGGGCAAGGCGATCTACGAGCGCCGCTTCACCGTCGCCGAAGCGCTCGCCGCCCTGACGTGACGTTCTGGTGATGTGAGCGGGTCACATCCGACCCGCTGGCATCACCAAAACTCCATCAGCGCTCGGGGTCGGTCGAGCGGAACTTCTCGAACTCGTACCACTGCTCACCCTCGTAGCGCTCGGCGCCCCACCACGCGCGCACGCGCTCGGCGATGGCGGCCTCGTCGCCGTGCGGTGAGGGGCGGTAGTACACGTGGTCGTCGAGCTCGGGCGGGCGGTACGGCTGGGCGATGAACCCGGACGGGTCGTTGTGGGGGTAGCGGTAGCCGCCGCCCTCCTTGAGCTTGTTGCGCTGGTACGGGTGCTGCTGCTTGAGGTCGGTGGGCACGACACCTTCTCGGTGCTCGCGCACGTCCTTGTTCACGCGGATGAGTGCCGCCGCCACCGTGTTCGACTTCGGCGCGGTCGCCAGGTACAGCACGGCGTGGGCCAGGTTGAGCGCCGCCTCGGGCAGGCCCACGAACTCCACGGCTCGCGCCGCGGCATCGGCGACGACGAGGCCGTTCGAGTCGGCCAGTCCGACGTCCTCGGAGGCGAGGATCACCAGGCGCCGAGCGATGTAGCGGGCGTCCTCGCCCGCTTCGAGCATGCGGGCCAGCCAGTACATCCCGGCGTCCGGATCGGAGCCGCGGATCGACTTGATGAACGCCGAGATCACGTCGTAGTGGTCGTCGTCGCCGTAGCGCAGCACGCGTGACTGGCGAGCCGCTTCGATGTCGGGGAGCTCGATCTCCGCGCGCGAGTCGGCGGCGGCGATGGCCAAGGCGACCTCGAGCGTGGTCAGGGCGGCGCGAGCGTCGCCGTCGGCCAGGTCGATCACGTGAGCCCGGGCGTCGTCGGTGAGCGTGGCCGATTCGACTGCCAGCGCCCGGTCGACGACGGTGCCGAGCTCGTCGTCGGCCAGCAGCTCGAGCCGGAACACCGTGGAGCGGCTCAGGAGCGGCGCGTTCACCTCGAAGAAGGGGTTCTCGGTGGTGGCGCCGATCAGCGTGAGCACGCCGGCCTCGACCGCGGGCAGCAGGGCATCCTGCTGCGACTTGTTGAAGCGGTGTACCTCGTCGAGGAAGAGGATCGTCCCTCGCTCCTCGTCCTCCAGCCGCTTCGTGGCCGCGGCGGTCACCTCCCGCACGTCCTTCACGCCGGCGGTCACCGCCGACAGCGCCACGAACTCGCGGTCCGTCCTCGTCGCCACGACGCGGGCGAGCGTCGTCTTGCCCGTGCCAGGCGGACCCCACAGCACGATCGACGACAGGCGATCGGTCTCGATCAGCGCACGCAGCGGCGCGCCCGGCGCGAGCAGGTGCCGCTGGCCGACGATCTCGTCCAACGTCGTCGGGCGCATCCGTGCCGCCAGGGGCGCTTGCGGCTTGACCTTGCGGGCGGGGCTCACGACTCCGGCCGAGCCGCGGCGGCGAGGTACTTCGGGGCGAAGAGGCAGTAGCTGTCGGTCAGCAGCTCGCGGACCTCGTCCCAGTCGACGCCGTCATCGATCAGCATCCACACGACGTCGTCACCCCACGCCGCCTTCATGAACGGATGCCCTCTCGTGAACAGGTACTCGAGCTCCTCGCCCTCGGCGCAGAAGCGGAGGACCGTCACCGTCCCGCCGGGTTCGTCGACGGCGGTGACCTCGGCGAAGGTGCCCTGCCGGATGCGCCAGCGCGTGCCGCCCCACGACTGCTGCTGCACCGTCTCGGGCAGCGCGGCGCAGATCGCGGAGAGCCGGGCGAGCACGTCCGGGTCGACGTCCACGTACACGGGTGGCTTCCGGCGGGCCATATCCGATGCGGGAACCTACGCCGGAGCGACCAGACTTGTCCGGTGCTCAGGGTGGTCGACGTGTCCGTGGAGGTGGGAGGGCGGCTGACGCTGGTCGGCGCGTCCTTCACCGTCCAGGCCGGCGACAAGGTCGGCATCATCGGCCGCAACGGCGCCGGCAAGACCAGCATGCTCAAGGTGCTGGCCGGCGAGGCCGAGCCGGCGGCCGGGCGCATCACCCGCACCGGCGCCCTCGGCTACCTGAACCAGGACCCACGCCGCACCGCCCACGTGTCGGATCAGACGGCGCTGCAGCACGTGCTCGGCGGCCGCGAGCTCGACGAGATCGTGGTGCGCATGGAGAAGCTCCGCCTGCGCATGGAGGAGGATCCGAGCGAGGAGAACGTCAAGAAGCACGCCCGCTCGATGGACGAGTTCGAGCGCAAGGGCGGCTACGCGGCGGAGTCCGAGGTTCGACGCATCGTCGCCGGCCTGGGCCTGACGGCCGACCGCATCGACCTGCCGCTGCGGGTGCTCTCCGGTGGCGAGCGTCGCCGTGTCGAGCTGGCGCGAATCCTGTTCGGCGGCAGCGACGTGCTGCTGCTCGACGAGCCCACCAACCACCTCGACATCGACGCCAAGACGTGGCTCGTGGGCTTCCTGGCCCAGTACCGCGGCGCCCTGCTGGTGGTCAGCCACGACATCGAGCTGCTCGACGAGTCGATCACCCGCGTGCTCCACCTCGAGCGCGAGCAGCACGCCGACGGCGGCACGCTCACCGAGTACAAGGGCACGTACACGCAGTACCGGGCGGCGCGCGCCGCTGACGAGAAGCGTCTGGCCAAGCAGGCCGCCGAGCAGAGCGCGGAGATCGTGCGGCTGTCGACGCTGGCCAACAAGATGCGCGGGCAGGGCGGCCAGCGCACCCGCAAGGCCAAGGTGCTCGACCACAAGGTGGAGCGCATCCAGGAGCACGTGATCGAGGGTCCGAAGCAGGAGCGCTCGATCACCGTGAAGCTGCCCGACCCGCCGCACTGCGGCCGCGTCGTGCTCGAGGTCGAAGGACTGGTGAAGTCCTACGGCGGCCCGCCGGTCTTCGAGGACGTGACGTTCGCGCTCGAGCGCGGCGAGCGCTTGCTCGTGATGGGCCTGAACGGCGCCGGCAAGACCAGCCTGCTTCGCATCCTCGCCGGCCAGGCCCAGCCCGATCGCGGGGACGTGCGCTTCGGGTTCCAGGTCTCGACCGGCTACTACGCGCAGGAGCACGAGAACATCCGGGCCGGCGTCACGCTGCTCGAGCACGTGCAGGAGCAGCGGGCCGGGATCCTGTCCGAGCTGCGGGGCCTGCTCGGCATGTTCGGCCTCACCGGCGAGATGGCGTTCCAGGACGCGTCGACGCTGTCCGGCGGCGAGAAGACGAAGCTGTCGCTGACGCTGCTCACCGCCGGACGCCACAACCTGCTGCTGCTCGACGAGCCGACCAACAACCTCGATCCGCCGTCGCGCCACGCCGTCGCCGACGCGCTGTCGTCGTGGAAGGGTGCGATGGTGATCGTCAGCCACGATCCCGAGTTCGTGCAGGAGCTGCGGCCCCAGCGCGTGCTGATGATGCCGGAGGGCACGCTCGACTACATGAGCTCGGACATGCTCGAGCTGGTGGCACTGGCATGAGGAGCGTTCGCGTCATCCCGTGCCTCGACGTCGACGAGGGTCGCGTGGTCAAGGGCGTGAACTTCGTCGACCTGCGCGAGGCCGGCGACCCAGTCGTGCTCGCGTCTCGCTACGACGAGATGGGCGCCGACGAGGTGATCTTCCTCGACATCACCGCCTCCTCCGGCAACCGCGAGACGATGGTCGACGTCGTGCGCCGCACCGCCGAGCAGGTGTTCATCCCGCTCACCGTCGGCGGCGGCATCCGGTCGGTGGAGGACGCCCGCAAGCTGCTGCGGGCCGGCGCCGACAAGGTGAGCGTGAACACGTCGGCCGTCGAGCGCCCCGCGCTGATCGCCGAGATCGCCGAGGTGTTCGGCACCCAGTGCGTCGTGGTCGCCATCGACGCGAGGCGGGTGCACCGTCACGACGCTGGTGCGCCGGACCGGACCTGCGTGGACGCAGGATGTCAGTTCGAGGTGTTCACCCACGGCGGCCGCACACCGACGGGTCTCGACGCGGTGACGTGGGCGATGGTCGCCCAGCGCCTCGGTGCCGGCGAGATCCTGCTGACGTCGATGGATCGCGACGGCACGCGCGACGGGTTCGACCTGCCGCTCACTCGTGCCATCGCGGACGCGACGTCGATCCCCGTCATCGCCAGCGGCGGCGTCGGGAACCTGCAGCACCTGGTCGACGGCGTCATCGAGGGCGGGGCCGACGCCGTGCTGGCCGCGTCGATCTTCCACTTCGGCGAGCACACCATCGCCGAGGCCAAGGACGCGCTGTCAGCGGCCGGACTGATCGTCCGTCCCGGGGGATGACGAGCGGCAGAGCCGCGGGCAGCGCTACCTCCCGTCGGGTGCCGTCACGTCGATCCCCTCGGCGGAGTGATCGGCAGGAATCGCGCTGAGGTAAAGGTTCGCGTCGCTCAGCTGCGCGGCTTCGCGAACGCCAGCACCGATGCTGCGACGCGCGCCAGTGCGCCGCCCAGGAAGTGGTCGGTGCTCGGCACCACCTCGAGCGTGGTGTTCAGCCACGACGCGGTGACGGCGGTCGAGCGCTCGGGCGGTGAGTACTGGTCGTGCTCGGGAACGAGGAGGTGCTTCGGACGAGCGTCGGACGGCGCCCGCATCTCGTCGACCGGCACGATGGCCAGCGGCGGCGCCACCGGGCACCAGCCCACGATGCGCTCGTCGTCGACGCACAGCGACACGTCGCCGCCGAACGACCAGCCGCACACGACGACCGGCAGGTCGACCGCGGCGACCGCGGCGGCGACGTCGAGCCTCTCCGCGACACCCTCGTCGTGCACACCGCCGGACCCCTCGACGCCCCGGAAGTTGAATCGCAGGGCGCCGACGCCTTCGGGCGGCAGGGCCCGGAACAGCGCGTCGGGGACGCCGGTGCGCATCGACCCGCCGTACAGGGGGTGGGGGTGGGCGAGCACCACGACGGCGGTGACGCCGGCGGGGAGGTCGAGCTCAGCCTCGAGCGTGACGCCGTCGTCCGTGGTGAGCGTGAGGGCCGGCACGACCGACACGGTACGGTCGACGCCGTGGACGGGGTGGACAAGCAGCCGATCAAGATGCTCAACGACCGGCTGCTGGTCGCCATCCCCTCGTCGGAGGGCGAGCGAAAGTCGAAGGCCGGCCTCCTGATCCCGGCGACGGCCCAGGTGAGCAAGCGCCTCACGTGGGCCGAGGTCGTCGCCGTGGGGCCGAACGTGCGCACGGTCGAGGCCGGCGACCAGGTGCTGTTCAACCCCGAGGACCGCTTCGAGGTCGAGGTCCAGGGCGACGACTACCTGATCCTGCGCGAGCGCGACATCCACGCCGTGGCGTCGCCCCGATTGGAGTCGGGGAGCACCGGTCTCTATCTCTAGAGTTGTCCCATGCCCGTCGGGACCCCCATCTCCGCGACCGATGACGAGCTCGCCCTGGTCAAGTACGACGACCACGGCCTGGTGGCGGCGATCGTGCAGGAGCACGGCAGCAACGACGTCCTGATGCTCGGCTACATGAACGCCGACACGCTGCGTCAGACGCTGGAGACGGGACGCATGACGTTCTGGAGCCGGTCCCGCCAGGAGGTGTGGATCAAGGGCGAGACGTCGGGCGATCGCATGTACCTGCGTGAGGCGCTGTACGACTGCGACGGTGACGCCCTCCTCTTCAAGGTCGAGCAGGAGGGCCGGGGTGCCTGCCACACCGGCGACCACAGCTGCTTCCACCGGGCGTTCGGCGCTGGTGCTTCGACCGACGCGTGAGGAGTTCCGGGCGCTGGCCCGGGACCACACCGTCGTGCCGGTCTGGCGCGAGGTGCTCGCCGACCTGACGACGCCGGTCGCCGCGTTCCTCCGGATCGTGGGCGACGAGCCCGGCTTCCTGCTGGAGTCGGTCGAGCACGGCGAGCGCTGGGGCCGTTGGTCGTTCGTCGGCCGCCGCCCGGCGGTGACGTTCGTGGCGCGCGACGGCACGGTCGACGTCGACGCCGCGGTCGATCCCGGCATCGACCTCGGCCACGGCGTGCTGCACGCCATCGAGGACGCGCTGCGCCTGTACACCTCGCCGTCGCTGCCCGAGCTGCCGCCGCTGCACGCCGGCCTGCTGGGCTACTTCGGCTACGACATCGTGCGCGAGATCGAGCACCTGCCCGACGTCAACCCCGACCAGCTGGGCGTGCCCGACGCCGTGCTGTCGGTCATCTCCGAGCTGGCGGCGTACGACCACTGGCGCCAGCGGGTCGTGCTCATCGCCAACGCGTGGTGCGCGCCGGGCGCGTCCGACGTCGAGCTCGACGAGCAGTACGACGACGCCGTGCGCCGGCTCGAGACGCTCGCCGCCGACGGCACCCGCGCCATCGACGAGCCGGTGGTCGACCCACCGATCCCGGGCGAGGCGCTGCCGACGGTGACCTCGACCATGGGCAACGGCGCGTACCAGCGCGCCGTGGAGGCGGCCAAGGAGCACATCCTGGCCGGCGACATCTTCCAGGTCGTGCTGGCCCAGCGCTTCGACTTCGAGCTGGACGCCGACCCGTTCGACCTCTATCGGGTGCTGCGTCAGGTGAACCCGAGTCCGTACATGTACTTCCTGCGTCATCCCGACGTCACGATCGTGGGCTCGTCGCCGGAACCGATGGTGCAGGTGCTGGACAACCGCGTCATCTCTCGTCCGATCGCCGGCACGCGCAAGCGGGGCACGACGGAGGAGCACGACCGCAAGCTGGCGGCCGAGCTCAAGGAGCACCCCAAGGAGATCGCCGAGCACATCATGCTCGTCGACCTTGCCCGCAACGACGTGGGCCGCGTCGTCGAGTTCGGCTCGGTGCACGTCGACGAGCTGCTGACCCTCGAGCGCTACAGCCACGTGATGCACCTCACGTCCCAGGTGTCGGGCGACCTCGTCGCCGACAAGGGCCCGGTCGACGTGCTGCGGGCGACGCTGCCGGCCGGCACCGTGTCCGGCGCGCCCAAGGTGCGGGCCATGGAGATCATCGACGCGCTGGAGCCGTCCAAGCGCGGCCCGTACGCGGGGACGGTCGGCTACCTCGACTTCTCCGGCAACGTCGACACCGCCATCGCCATCCGCACGATGGTCATCCACGACGGCCGGGCGTCCGTGCAGGCCGGCGCCGGCATCGTGGCCGACAGCGATCCCGACGACGAGGACCTGGAGTGCCGCAACAAGGCGGCCGCCCTGCTCGCCGCGGTGCCCGCGGCGCGGCGCATGACGGCGGCCCGCAAGCAGGAGCAGTAGCGCATGCCCTGGTGGCGCGTCCCGCGCGACTTCGTGCAGGTGGCCGGACCCGACGCCCGGTCGTTCCTGCACGGTCAGCTCAGCCAGGACGTCGAGACGCTGACGCCGGGATCCACGCGCATGTCCTTCCTGCTGCAGCCCCAGGGCAAGGTCGACGCGTACCTGCGGGTGAGCTGCATCGCCGACGAGGCGTTCCTGCTCGACGTGGACGCCGGCTACGGCGACGCCGTCGTCGATCGCCTGAGCCGCTTCAAGCTGCGCACGAAGGCGGAGATCACGCGCGTCGGCAACTGGCAGTGCATCGCCGAGCTGCGCGACGGCGAGCTGGTCGAGGAGATCATCGACGACATCGAGGTCGAGGGGACGCCGGCCGACCTCGAGGAGTACGAGGTGCTGCGCATCAAGGCCGGCATCCCCGCCATGGGCCACGAGATCGACGAGTCGACCATCCCGGCGTCCCTGGGCGTGGTCGATCGGGCCGTGTCGTTCACGAAGGGCTGCTACACCGGCCAGGAGCTCGTCGCCCGCATCGACAGCCGGGGCGGCAACACGCCGACCAAGCTCGTCGGCGTTCGGGGCAAGGCCACCGTCGGCGATCCCGTGGTGCTCGACGGCCGCGAGGTCGGACGCATCACCAGCGCCGCCGGTGACGTTGCGCTCGCGCTGGTGCGCCGCGACGTCGAGCCGCCCGTCGGTCCGCTGGTCCCGCTCCCGATGACATGAGGCGGCTCCTGGCGCTCCTCGTCGTGGTGCTCGCCGCGTGCTCGTCGGACGACCCGTTCGACGCGCTGCCCGAGCCCGACCCGGTCGAGCTGGAGTCGACGACGAGCACCTCGACGGTGAACCTCGCCGCCGTGCCGCTGCCGCCCGTCCCGGGCGCCACCACGACGACGGTGGCGCTGGGCCCGGGTCCGATGACGATCGTTGGCAAGGTCGAGGGACCCGAGGGGTTCGTCGGCGGCGCCGTCGTCGAGCTCGAGCGCCTCGTCGGTGACGGCTCCGCCTCGACGCGGGTGCCGACGGCGCCCGACGGGACCTGGAACCTGGCCAACGTGCTGGGCGGCCGCTACCGCGTCCGGGCGTGGCGGGTGCCCGATCTCGTCAGCACCACCGCCGTCGTGTTCGTCGAGACGGTCGGGCAGCGTGCGATCGAGCTGCGGGTCGAACCGGTCGGTGGCGTGCGCGTCGACACGGCCGTGGCGCCCGATCCGCCCGTGGTCGACGAGCAGGTGAACGTGAAGGTGCGCGTGGCCGAGCGGACCGTCGATGCCGAGGGCATCGTGCGTGACACGCCGGTGGCCGGCGTGACGGTGACGCTCGGCGGCTCCGGCGACTGGCAGGTCGACTCGCCCAACCCGTCGTCGACGGGCGGCGACGGCAGCACGATCTTCCGGCTCACGTGCGGCTCGGACGGGCCGCAACCGCTGTTCGCCTCGCTCGGCAGCGGCTTCGGCAGCGGCAGCGGCGAGAGCTACGCGCTGACGATCGCGCCCTGCGTGGACTCGACGGCGACGTCGACCACGAGCTCGTCGACAAGCAGCACGAGCTCGACGTCCTCGACGACCACGTCCACCACCGAGCCCTGATGCGATGAACCCGTACGCGGTGCTCGGCGTGGAGCCCTCAGCCAGCGACGCCGAGGTCCGTCGTGCCTACCTGGCGCTGGCGCGACGGTTCCATCCCGACGCCAACCCGGCCGGCGAGGACCGCATGCGCGAGGTCAACGAGGCGTGGGCCATCCTCGGCGACCGCGATCGCCGGGCTGCCTTCGACCGGCGCGCCCCTGACCCGGGGTTCGTGCCCGACGATCCCGTCGAGGACGACTTCGACCCGCGGGCCCAGCCCGACGTGCCCTACCGACCCCCGTCACCCCGACAGGCCGGCCAGCGGCGCCTCCTGACGATGGCGCCTGTGGCGCTCTTCGTCGCTGCCGTCGTGACGAGCATGGCCGGCGCCTTCTTCGACAACCCGGCGATGATCGGCTTCGCGGTGGTCGTGTTCAGCTTCTCGTGCCTGGCCATGGTCGGCGTCCTGCTCGTGGCCATGGCCGACGCCCGCCACGACGAGGGCTGAGCGGAATGCAGAAGGGCTGGTAGGGGGCGCCGGTACCCTCGTGCGCCGTGGGGACCCATCTCGACAGGATCGTGGCCGCACACCGGGCCACGGCCGCCGCTGACGAGCGGTCCCTCGACGCGCTGGTGGCCCGAGCGGCCGAGGCCCCGCCGGTGCGGGGGTTCGCCGCCGCACTGCGGGCGGGCTCGCAGCTGCGGGTCATCGCCGAGATCAAGCGCCGATCGCCCTCCAAGGGCGACCTGAACCCCGATCTCGACCCTGCCGCCGTCGCCGCCGCGTACGAGTCGGGCGGTGCCGCCTGCCTCTCTGTCCTCACCGACGCCCAGTTCTTCGGTGGCTCGCCGGCCGACCTGGTCGCCGCCCGCGCCGCGTGCACGCTGCCGGTGCTGCGCAAGGACTTCACCGTCGACGCCCGTGACGTCGTCGACGCACGGATCATGGGCGCCGACGCCGTGCTCCTGATCGTCGCCGCGCTGGACGACGGCGAGCTGCGGACGTTCCTCGACCTGGCGCGCTCGCTGACGCTCGACGCGCTCGTCGAGGTGCACGACGAGCGCGAGCTCGATCGTGCCATCGATGCCGGCGCCGAGGTCATCGGCGTGAACCAGCGGAACCTGGCGACGTTCGAGGTCGACCGTGAGCTGGCCGTGAAGCTGGCACCGCGCATGCCTGAGGGTGCGGTGACCGTCGCCGAGTCCGGGATCCGCGGTGTCGACGACGCGCGAGCGGTGGCGTCGGCGGGGTATCACGCGGTGCTGGTCGGGGAGTCGGTGGTGACCAGTGGCGATCAGGCCGCCGCCGTCGCCGCCCTGGCGGAGGTGCGTCGCTAGGTGTTCGTCAAGATCTGCGGCACGACGAGCGAGGAGGACGCGCTCCTGTCGGTCGCGCTCGGTGCCGACGCCGTCGGGTTCATCTTCGCCCCGTCACCGCGCCAGGTGGCGCCCGGCCTGGTGCACGACATCGTGCGCCGGCTGCCTCCGGAGATCCTCACGATCGGCGTGTTCCGCAACGAGCTGCCGCAGCGCATCGCCAAGATCGTGCACGAGTGCGGTCTGCGAGGCGCGCAGCTGCACGGTCGGGAGACGCCCGACCAGTCGCAGTGGCTCAAGGAGCGCATCCCCGTCGTGATCAAGGCGTTCATGGCCGGCGACCCCGGGCTCAAGCACGCGGAGGAGCACGGGGCCGACGCCATCCTGCTGGACAGCCCGTCGCCCGCCGGCGGGGGCGGCACCGGCAAGGTGTTCGACTGGCGCCTGGCGGAGGACGCGCCGACGCGCCTGCCGCTGCTGCTGGCCGGTGGGCTGCACGCCGACAACATCGCCGACGCCATCTCCAAGGTGCATCCCTTCGGCGTCGACACCTGCACCGGCGTCGAGCTGGAGCCCGGCCGCAAGGACCCGCGCAAGCTGCGCCTGTTCATCGCCAACGCCAAGGCCACCGAGCCCGACGACGAGGAGCGCGTCGACGAGGTCTTCGGCCCCGCGCCCTACGACTGGGAGATCAGCGAGTGAGCGCGTCGGCCATGGGGGAGCCCGACGAGTCCGGTCGCTTCGGCGAGTTCGGCGGCCGGTTCATCCCGGAGTCGCTGATCCCGGCGTGCCTCGAGCTGGAGGCCCAGTTCAAGGCGCTGTGGGCCGACCCCGACTTCCACGTCGAGTACGAGACCCTGTTGCGTGAGTACGGCGGTCGCCCGTCGCTGCTGTACGAGGCGAAGAACCTCTCCGAGCGGCTCGGCCTGCGCGTCCTGCTCAAGCGCGAGGACCTGAACCACACCGGCTCCCACAAGATCAACAACGTGATGGGCCAGGCGCTCCTCACCTCGAAGATGGGCAAGAAGCGCGTGATCGCCGAGACCGGTGCCGGCCAGCACGGCGTCGCCACCGCCACCGCGGCGGCGTACTTCGGTCTCGAGTGCACCGTCTACATGGGCGAGGTCGACACCAAGCGCCAGGCACTCAACGTGTTTCGCATGGAGCTGCTGGGCGCCACCGTGGTGCCTGTGAAGAGCGGCAGCCGCACGCTCAAGGACGCGTGCAACGAGGCGCTGCGGGCGTGGGTGACCGACGTCGAGAGCACGCACTACATCATCGGCTCGGTCATGGGCCCCCACCCGTACCCGTGGATGGTGCGCGAGCTCCAGCGCATCATCGGTGACGAGGCGCGCGAGCAGGCGCGGGCCCTGCTCGGCGGTGACCCCGATCTCGTCGTCGCGTGTGTGGGCGGTGGCTCCAACGCGGCCGGGCTCTTCGCCGGCTTCGCCGACACGAGTGCCCGGTTGGTCGGCGTGCAGCCCGAGGGCGGCGCCGCCATCGGACGGGGCACGCCCGGCGTCGTGCACGGGCACCGCTCGATGCTGCTGCAGGACGAGATGGGCCAGGTGCTGGAGGCGCAGTCGATCTCGGCCGGCCTCGACTACCCGGGCATCGGCCCCGAGCACAGCCACCTGTTCACGATCGGCCGGGCCGAGTACCCGTGGGTGAGCGACGCCGAGGTGCTCGAGGCGTTCACGCTGCTCTCGCAGACCGAGGGCATCATCCCGGCGCTCGAGTCGGCCCACGCCATCGCCTGGCTTTGCCGGGAGGCGGGTCGCGCCGTGCCCGAGGGGTCGTCGGTCGTGCTGTGCCTGTCTGGCCGCGGCGACAAGGACGTCGAGCAGGTGCGCGAGATCCTCAAGAAGGTGACGTGAGCGTCGGACGCCTGGAGTCGACCCTGCGCGCCGCGCGCGACCGCGGTCGCAAGCTGCTGGTTCCGTACGTCATGGGCGGCATGTCAGACGACTGGGTGGACGTGCTGCGTGCCATCGCCGCCGCAGGTGCCGACGCCATCGAGGTCGAGATCCCGTTCTCCGACCCGGCCATGGACGGTCCCACCGTGCAGGAGGCGTCGAACATCGCGCTGGGCCGGGGCGCCACGCCGGTGTCGATCCTCGACGACCTGCGCGGCGTCGATGCCGGCGTCCCGCTGGTGGCGATGACCTACTACAACATCGTCGCCCGCAACGGCGAAGCCAGGTTCGCGGGGATGCTGTCGTCGGCCGGGATCTGCGGCGCCATCATCCCGGACATCCCCCTCGAGGAGTCCGAGTCGTGGGAGTCGGTGGCAGCCGCAGCCGGCGTCGAGACCGTGCTCCTCGTCGCTCCGGTGACCCCGGAGGAGCGCGTCGCTCGCATCGTCGAGCGCTCGCACGGCTTCATCTACTCGGTGAGCCGCATGGGCACGACGGGGGAGCGGGCCGAGCTGAGCACGAGCGCGGGCATGACGGCCAAGCGGGTGAAGGCGGTCACCGACAAGCCGGTGCTCATCGGCTTCGGGATCTCGACGCCCGAGCAGGCGGTCGAGGCGTGCGCCGAGGCGGACGGCGTCGTGGTCGCCTCGGCGCTGCTGCGGCGCATGATCGACGAAGGCGGCGGCCCCGAGGGAGCCGCCGCCTTCATCAAGACGTTCCGGGACGCGCTGGATCAGCTCTAGAGCAGCGGCGTGGTGTGGCGCGTCTCCTCGACGTGCTCCCGCTCCTCTTCGACGCTCAGCTCGGTGCGATCGTCCTCGCGGAGATCGACCACCGGCATCGTGGTGGTGCCGGTCTCCACGTCGTGGCGCCGGATGTCCTCGTCGACGACCTCACGCTCGGCGACGCGGTGCTCCACGACGGCGGTGGCCAGGCGGCCGTGCCAGCGATCGCCGCGGATGCCGCCGAGGATGGCGCCGAGCAGCATGGCGGCGCCGGCCGCGATCGCGGCACCGAGGCCGATGTCGGCCCAGGTGTTCTGATCGGTGGGCACGCCGTTGTCCCGCAGGTCGCTGGCCACGTTCAGGTCACCCGACATCGCCCAGGCGATGAGCGCGATGGCGCCCATCAGGACGGCGCTGAGGAGGAAGACCATGAGGCCGTGCCGGCCACCGGCTCGCCGGCTCATGCGGCCTGCGGTGTACCCGCCGAAGAAGAACGACAGGAACACGACGAGCGCGCCGACGACCGCGCCGGCGATGCCGGCCTGACGCCACTCCTCCGTGCTGATGCCCTCGGTGTCGAGGCCCAGCGCGCTGCCGGCGGCGCCCGCGCCGGCGGCGATCAGTGCGACCGTCCCGAACGCGACCATCGTCCCGGCGAGGACGCTGATCCCCGAGGTGGTGCGCCAACCGGCCTCCTCGACCAGCCGACGCCGTGCTCGTGCTGTCTCAACCTGTGCCATGTGTCTCGCGTGCCCCGGTCCGTGCCGGAGGAAACCCGTACGGTGACGATGTGGTCAGCGAGAAGGTGGACGGCTGCGAGCTGTGCGAGGCGGCGCGGTTCACGCCGTGGTACCACGAGGACGACGTGTGCTGGGTGGCGGCGTGCGAGGTGTGCGACGTCCCCATGGTCGTCTGGAACGGCCACGGCACCGAGCCGCCCGAGGCCGAGGTCGCGCACATGCTCGCCGCCCTCGACCGGGTGGCGACCGACCAGTTCGGCGCCGGCGGCTTCTCCATCGACCGCACCATGCGTCAGATCCCCGACCACTTCCACGCCCACGCCCGGGATCCGGACTGGTGGGCCCGCCGGTTCCGGCGGTGACGACCGCACCCTGCAGTGGTGTGGAAGGGTTGGGTCCCCATGGGTGATGCCGGCGAGCTGCTCGCCACCATGCTGCAGGACCACCCTGACGCGTGGGTCGCCGCCATCAACCGGGACGGCCTGTACGTCCCGATGCCGGCGTCGGTGCCCGTCGGCGCGCATCGACGGCTCGCGGGCAGGTGGATCCTCGACCACATCGCCGTCGGGCAGCGCGCACCGCTCAGCGCCGCGTGGCGCACGGCCCTCGACAGCGGGTACAGCGTGCACCAGGTCGAGCTGGCCTCGGGCGCGGATGCGACGTTCCACCTGTTCATGGTGCAGCCGACCCACGGCGCCGACATCGTGCTGGTGATCGCCGACGACACGGTCGACCTGAGCGTGTCGCCGGACGTGCCCGACCTGCTGAACACGCCGCGGTTCACCCGAGTGCTGCGCGACCAGTCGGGCCGCACGATCGAGATCGACGCCGCCGCGCCCGAGGTGATGGGGTGGAGCGCGGAGCTGCTCTTGAGCCGGACGCCACCGCTCGAGCGCGTGCATCCCGAGGACCAGCACCAGGTCATCGAGGGGTGGATGGCGACGGTCTCCGCGCCGGGCTCCAGCTCGCGCACCCGGTTGCGGCTGCTGCGCGGCGACGGCACCTATCGCTGGTTCGAGATGACCAACTTCAACCAGCTCGACGACCCCGACCGCCCCGGCGTCGTCACCGAGCTCCTCGACATCAGCGAGGAGATGGCCGCGCACGAGGCGGTGCGTGCCCGAGAGCAGCTGCTGCACCGGTTGGCCGAGACCCTGCCGCTCGGCGTCCTGCAGCTCGATCCCGACCGGAGCATCGTCTACAAGAACGACTACCTGGCCGACATCATCGGCGAGGACGACGCGCGGACGATGGCGGAGCAGTTCGCCGGCACCGTCGAGGAGGACCTCCCGCTGCTCGAGCGAGCGTTCTCGACGGCACTGGTCGACGGCGACGACGACGACGTCGTGGTCCGCGTGACGCCCGACGGGGCCAACACCGAGCGCCTCGTGCGCGTCATCACCAAGACGCTGCTGGCCGAGAACGGCGACGTGACGGGCGTGATCGCCTGCATCTCGGACGTGACGGAGACAGAGCGCATGGGTCGCGAGCTCGAGCGACGAGCGACGTTCGACGCGCTGACCGGCTGTCTCAACCGACCGACGGTGCTGGCACGCCTCGACGCCGCACTGGCCGCCGACGGGGTCGGGTGCGCGGCGATCTTCCTCGACCTCGACGGCTTCAAGTCCGTGAACGACCGCGCCGGTCACGCGGTGGGTGACGAGGTGCTCAGATCCGCCGCCCGCGTCCTGTACGACACCACGCGTGACGGGGACGCGGTGGGGCGTCTGGGCGGGGACGAGTTCCTCGTGGTCGCCACCGACCTGAACAGCTCGGCCGAGGCGATGGAGCTGGCCATCCGCATCGCCGACGCCATGCGCGCCCACCCGACCGTGCTCGGATCGCACGTGCCGATGCAGGCCAGCATCGGAGTGGCGTGGGCGGCAGCGCGATCGGTCACCGCCCACGACCTGGTCGAGCGGGCGGACGCTGCCATGTACACCTCCAAGCGGGAGGCGACCGGCTCCCCGCACCTGTGGCAGGCGGGCGGCCGGTCCACGCTGTCAGCCTGAGGGCGTCTCGCTCTCGAGCGCGGCCCGCTCTGCTTCACGCTCGGCCTCCCGTTCGGCGTCGCGCTCCTGCTGCGCCTGCATGGCGTGCACCACGGCCTCGAAGATCTTGGCTGCATCCGCCTCGAGGTGGTCGCGCGCCCGGAGGAGCACGAGGGCGCCGATGAAGACCGGCGGGCTGCAGATGAGGAACGCGGTGCGCAAGTTGTCGTCGAACATGCCCGAGAGGCCGAACACGATCAGCGGTGCCGCCGCCTGTCCGAACACCACCGAACACAGGTTGAAGGCGCCGAACCCGGCGCCGCGGAGGTTGGCCGGCACCGCGTCGGACATGCCGGCCCGCAGTGCCGGCACCGACATGGCGAGGATCAGGAACCCGAGGATCTCGAGCGGGTAGGCGAGCGCGAACGGCATGCCCAGCAGCGAGATGACGAACAGCGCGTAGCCGACGAGGATGCAGTAGGCCGGGATGGCCATGCGGGCGCCGCGCACCTTGGTCGCGAAGCGGTCGGCCAGGCGCCCGCCGAGGAGCACGCCGGGGATGCCGGCGCAGATCACGAGCGCACCGAGGTACGCCTCGGCCTGGCCCTCCTCGACGCCGAGCTGGCGCTCGTAGAACTGGGGGAGCGCGGCGCCGATGGCGGTGATCGTGAAGAGCAGCGACGACACCCCGACCAGCGCGTAGCGCATCGTGTGGATGCCCCAGATCAGCTTCAGGTCCTGGCGGAGCCCGGCGATCATGTCGCTCCAGAAGACGCGGAAGCCGCCCTCGAACAGCGGCTGGTGCTCGTCCTCCTCGTGGTGGTCGTGGGCGATGCCCAGCTGCAGGCGCTCGCCGTGGCCGCGCTTGGGCTCCTTGAGGCGGTAGACGAGGAACGCGACGAGCACGCCTGGCGTGCCGACGAGCACGAACGCCCACCGCCACCCCAGGCTGTTGCCGATGATGCCGCCGAGGCCGACGCCGAGCCCGAAGCCGAGGAACAGCAGCACCTGCTGGATCGAGAACGCCTTCCCGCGCTGCTCGGCCGGGTAGTAGTCGGCCAGGAGGCTGCCGGCCGCCGGTTCGGTGATGCCCTGGCCGAAGCCGAGCGCTGAGCGGATGGCGACGAGCGACCAGTAGTTGGGCGCCGCCGCCGTGAGCGCGGTGATGCCCGACCAGATGATGATCGTGTGGCCGATCGTGCGACTCCGGTTCCACCGGTCGGCCAGGTAGCCGGCGGGCACGGTGATGAGCCCGTTGACGAGCACGAAGCACGACAGCAGCAGACCGATCTTGGCGTCCGAGAGCCCGAACTCGTCCTTGAGCGGGTTGATGACGCCGCGGACGAGGTTCTGGTCGATCTGGTCGACCATGATCACGAAGCCGAGCAGCCACATGGGCCACGAGGACGTCTTCTGTGGCGTGGTGTCGGTCATCAGCGCCGGATTCTCCTCCGCCGGACCGACCGCCTGCCACCCGCGTACGGTTCGCGTGTGCCTTCTGCCACTCCTTCAGCCCCGGCGTCCGAATCGACGACCGCGCGCGCCCTCGACGTCCTGTGCAGCGACGAGCTCGAGCCGATCGTGGAGGTCGTCGTGCGGGCGACCGGCGAGCACAGCTATGAGGCCCGCAGCGCCGAGGGCCGGGTGGCGTTCCAGCGAGAGGCCGAGGGCAGCGGCTGGCGGTTCGAGGTGACCGAGGTGGACGGCAGGAACCCGCTGGGCGACCAGTCCACCGATCGCTTCGCCGGTCTCGGGTCCGAGCTGGCGACGCGCTTCCCGAGCCGGTCGGAGAACAGCTACCCGTTCGCCTACGCCACCGTGGCCCAGCTGTTCGACCACCCGTCGCCGCCGGACCTGTGCGTGATCCACTCTGCCGCCCACAACTGGGAGGACCAGGGCGGCCACCGGGGCGAGCACGGCTCGATCGACGTGGTGCAGGCCCGGGCGCCGTTCATCATCGGCGGGCGGGGCGTGAAGCGACTGGGGATGGTGCCTCGGTCGTGCCAGCTGGTCGACGTGGCACCGACGGTGCTGGCGCTCCTCGGGGCCGAGCCGACGGGCGGCGTGGGCTGCAACGGCGAGCGGCGCGACGACACCTACCTCTCGAGGCAGGACGGCGAGCCACTGCTCGACCTCCTCGAGGGCGAGCCGCCCCGCCACGTCATCGGCTTCCTGTTCGACGGCTGCAACCCGAACGTGCTCTACGACATGGCGGCTCGCGGCGAGGCACCGAACGTCGCCCGCCTCATGGCCATGGGCACGACGTTCGAGCACGGGGCCATGGCGTCGCTGCCCACGGTCACCCTGGCGAACCACACCGGCATCCTCACCGGGTGCTTCCCGGGCCACCACGGGATCCTCCACAACGCGTGGTACGACCGGGCGTCGAGATCGCAGGTGATCACGAACTCGAACGAGACGTGGGCCACGTCGATGCAGTTCCTGGCCCCGGGCGTGGACACCATCCACTCGGCGGTGAAGCGAGCACTGCCGGGCAGCGTGACCGTCAGCATCAACGAGCCGGCCGACGCGTTTGCCGACTACTCCACCTTCGACCTCCTGCGCCGCGGCGTCGCCATGAACCGCCCGCCCGGCGCGGACGAGCTGCCGTTCTCGACCGAGCGCTTCGTGCGCCCGGTGAAGGAGTACCGGTGGTCGTCCCGCACGGATCACACCGCGGTGGACCAGTTCGGCGGGATCTGGAGCGGGCGCTTCCACGACGTGGACTACCCCCTGCCCACGTTCACGTGGTGCAACTTCACGCTCACCGATGCCGCGTTCCACGAGGGCGGGCCCCACTCGGAGATCGCGTACGCGTCGGTGCACGACACCGACGCTCGCTTGGGCCAGATCCTCGACGCCGTCGAGCGCCGCGGGGCGTGGGACGACACCGCGTTCTTCCTCGTGGCCGACCACGGCATGGAGGAGACCAACCCCGAGGTGCGGGGCGACTGGGGGCCGGTGCTCCAGCGCCACGGCATCGCCTACCGCGACGAGGCCTACGGCTTCCTGTACCTCGACGACGCCACCTAACCGGCGGCGATCAGGCCCACACCGGTCAGCGCCAGCGCGATGCCGGCCAGCTGCTTGGTGTTCATGCGCTCGTGCAGAACGACGCGCGCGAGCACGATCGTCGCTGCCGGGTAGAGCGACGACAGCACCGAGACGAGCGACAGCAGCCCCTCGCGCGACGCGAGGAGGTACAGCGCGTTGGCGCCGGCGTCGAGCGCCCCGGCCGCAGCGATGGACGGCAGCGAGCCCGGAGCGGGGCGGGCAACGCCGCGGGTGACGACCAGCGCGGTGACCACGAGCGAGACCGACGCAACACGCGCGCCGAGCACCGGCCACATGCCGGAGTCCTCGCCCGTCTCGCCGAGGAGGATGAACACGCACCCGAACGCGGTGCCGGCGCCGAGTGCGAGCAGCACGTCCGACCGGGTCGCGGTGCGGTCCTCGACGGCGTCGGCGGCGGACACGAGCGCCACCGCAGCCAGCGCGGCCCCCACGCCGAGGAGGGCGACGGCGGTCGGGCGCTCACCGGTGAGCAGGCCCCACGCGAACGGCACCACGCCGGCACCGACGGCGGTGATGGGTGCGACGACGCTCATCGTCCCGTTGGCCAGCCCTCGGTAGAGGAGGATCACACCGATCAGGCCGACCGAGCCGGCGGCGGCGCCGAAGCCGACGTCCTCCCAGACCGGCCCGCGCCCGTCGAGCACCACCAGCAGGACCATGATCAGGAGGCCGAACGCCTGCGACAGGGCGACGACGACCGTCGGGGTGTTGCGCTTGGACGCGAAGCCACCGAAGAAGTCGCCGACGCCGTAGGTGACGGCGACGAGGAGCCCGAGGACGACGGCCAAGGCCCGGCATGTTGCCAGGAACCCGGTGGACCGCCGGACCGTCAGACCGGCATGCGACGCACGTGGGGGGTTGCGCTGCTGGTCCTGGTGCTCACGGGCGTCGGGTGCAGCGGTGGCGAGGACGACACCAGCAGTGCCGGCGACAGCGGTGCGGGTGGTGACGACGCCGCAGCGACGGCGTTCGACCGAGACGATGCCTCGACGGCCGCCCGCGCATCGAGCGAGACGGCGGGGCTCGAGTCCTCGGTGGAGCTGGAGGACACGATGCCCCAGCTCGGCGCCAAGGTCGTGCGGACCGCCGAGCTGCGGATCGAGGTGGAGAAGGGCACGTTCGGCCGCCAGCTGCGAGCGGCGTCGGCGCTGGCCCGCACGCTCGGCGGGTTCGTGCAGTCGTCGTCCACCACGTCGTTCGAGGAGGGCGATGCCAGTGGCGAGATCACGCTCCGGGTGCCCGTCGATCGCTACGACGAGGCCATGGAGCAGCTCGGCAAGATCGGTTCGGTCGAGTCGAGCGCCGAAGAGGGCGAGGACGTGACCGACCAGCTCATCGACCTCGGCGCGCGGGTGCGCGCCCTGCGGGCCGAGGAGGACGCGCTGAACGCCCTCATGGCCGACGCGGCCAACGTCAACGAGGTGCTCGCCGTCCGCAGCACGGCGGTGAGCATCCGCCAGCAGATCGAGCAGCTGGCCGCTCAGCAGGCATCGCTCGAGGATCGCTCGAGCTTCTCCACCATCCACGTCGTGCTGCACGAGGCGACGGCATCGCTGGCGTCCGCCGATGAGGATGACGACTGGAGCATCGCCCAGGCGTTCGACACCGCCGGCGACGTAGCCGTGCGGGTCGTCGGCTCGATGATCGTCGTCGTCGGCGTGGTGCTGCCGCTGCTGCCGTTCGCCGCCGTGGCGCTGCTGATCGCTCGTCGCCGCCGGGTGGCTACGGAAGGATGAGGTGCACGTCGCCGAACTCGTGCCAGAGGTAGCCCTCGGCCAAGCTGGCGTCGTAGGACCGCTCGAGCAGGTCTCGGCCGGTGATCGCCTCCAGCATGAGCAGGTGCGATGCCTCCGGTTCGTGCCAGCCGGTGAGCAGGCCGTCGACGGCGCGCACGCCGCGCTCGGGGGTGATGACGAGGTCGGTCCACCCGTCGATGGCATCGACCACCCCGTCGTCGCCGACCGCTGACTCCAGCGCGCGCACGACGGTGGTCCCCACGGCGACGACGCGCCCGCCCGAAGCGCGAGTGGCGTTCACCCGCATGGCCGTCACCGCCGGCACCGTCACCCGTTCGGGATACGGGAGCTCGTCGGCCTCGAGTGACGCCACGCCGGTGTGCAGCACGAGCGGGGTGACGCCGACGCCCTTGGCCACGAGGCGGGTGATCACCTCCGGCGTGAACGGTCGGCCGGCGCTCGGCATCTCGGCACTGCCCGGCTCGGTGACGTACACGTTCTGGTACATCGAGAGCGGCCAGGGCCGGTCGACGTAGCCGTAGCGGATGGGGCGACCGTGCACCGCCAGCCAGGTGAGGGGCGGTTGCGGGAGCGCGAGCACGGCGACCCAGAGACGGTCGCTGTCGCGGTAGGGGGCGAGGAGCTCGAGGTGCGCGCCGGCACCGAGGAACAGGTGTCGCGGCGGTGACCCGCCGGACCAGCGGGCCGTGGCGCGGCCGTCGACCCGGCGAGGCTCGACCACCCACCGGTGGTCGTCGAGCTGGGTCGACAGGTGCACGGCCACCCGGGTGCCGTCGTCCGCGGTCGCGTCCAGCGCGGCGGCGATGGTGCCCGACGTGTTGATGACGACCAGGTCTCCGGGTCGCAGGAAGTGGGGGAGCAGGGCGAACGTGCTGTGCACGAGCTCGTTCGTGCTGCGGTGGGCGACGAGCATGCGCACCGCGTCACGCGTCATCCCGCGGGCCTCTGCCGGGGACGCCGCCTCCAGCTCGGAAGGCAGCGCGAACGCGAGCCGCGTGCTCACGGCGTCACCGACGCCAGCAGGTCAGCGGCGCGGATGCGGCCGCTGGGCGGACGCTCGTTGAGCAGCCGGCGCAACGCCGGCACCACCGTCTCCGGCTCGGGGCGGTCGGAGATGTCCTCGCCGGGGAACGCGTCCTGGTGCATCTGGGTCCGCATGTCGCCGGGGTCGAACGCCCACACCCGGATGTCGGGCTCCTCGGCGCCCAGCACCCGGCTCAGCTGGTCGAGCGCGGCCTTGGAGGCGCCGTACATGCCCCATCCCTCGTAGGCCTCGACAGCGGCATCGGAGGTGATGTTGACGATGGCGCCCGCTCGCTCTCGCAGGTGGGGCAGCGCCAGCTGCAGCAGCGCCAGCGGCGCGCCGGCGTTGGTCCGGAAGACGTCGCCGATCGAGTCGATCGGGAGGTCGGCGAGGCGGGGGAGCGGTGACGGGCCCAGCGTGCTCGCGTTGTTGACCAGCAGGTCGATGCCGCCGACTGCCGTGGCCGTGTCGATGAGAGCGGCGCGGTGGTCGGCGTCGGTGATGTCGCCGGGCACGGCGTGGACGCCGTCGGGGAACGGGCCGCGGCGGGCATCGGCGACGACGGCCCAGCCGTCACGGACGAGGTCGACGGCCAGCGCCCAACCGAGCCCGCGGGAGGCGCCGGTGATGATCGCAACAGGGTTCATGCGGCGACGGTAGGATCTCAACTTCACTTGAGGTCAAGTATGTGTGACGGACGTCCCGTCAGGCGCACCACCGCACGATGGCGAGGACGAGCATCCGCGTGACCCACGCCAGCTCGCCGACCGCCACGTGCTCGTCGACCGCGTGCGCGTGGCGCACGTCGCCGGGGCCGATGTGCAACGTCGGGATCCCGGCGCCGGCCAGCAGCCGCAGGTCCGAGCCGTACGGCGCGCCGGCAACCGACGGCAGCGGTGCGCCCGCATCGACGGTCGCGGCACGCACGACGTCGAGCAGGGGGTGCCCGAACGGGAATCGACCGCTGGCGAACTGCCCGCCAGGCCACGAGACCTGCACCGGGTGGTCAGCCAGCCAGTCGTCGTCCGCGCACGCGCTCGCCACAGCGGCCTCCAGCGCCGCGCGCGCGTCGCCGGTGTCCTCGTCCAGCGCCACGCCCAGCCGACCCTCGGCCACGAGGAGGTCGGGCACCGTGCTCGCCCACTCGCCGGCGCGCACGGTGCCGATCGACAGTGCGTACGGCAAGGCGCGATCGGCCAGCAGAGGGTCGGGTTCCGCGTTCCGCTCCGCCTCCAGCTCCGCGAGCGCGGCGAGCACCGGCACCAGCTTCTCGACGGCGCTGACGCCTTCGTCGCGGACCGACGCGTGCGCGGCCCGACCCTGCACCTGGAGGCGGAACGTGAGCGCGCCGGCGTTGGCCACGATCACCGTCCCGTTCGTCGGCTCGGTGATGATGGCGGCATCAGCGCGGTGCCCGCGTCGCAACGTGGCGAACGTGCCGATCCCCCCGTCCTCCTCACCGACCACGCTGTGCAGGACGATGTCCCCGCGGAGCTCGATGCCGGCGCGCTGCACGGCCCGCACCGCGGCCAGGTTGCAGACCAGCCCCGCCTTCATGTCGCACGCGCCCCGTCCCCACACGGCGCCGTCCTCGAGCCGGCCGTCGAACGGGTCGGCGCGCCACAGGGCCGGGTCGCCGGCGGGGACGACGTCGACGTGGCCGCCCAGGAGCAGCGAGCGACCGCCGCCGGTGCCGGGGACCCGTCCGGCCGCGCCGCGCACCACGGCGCGGTCGGTCTCCGCTCCCGGGAAGCCGGCGGCCGCCGCCAGCGCCGTCGGGTCGTCGTCCCACACGTCGGTCTCGACGCCGGTCGCTCGCCACTGCTCGGTGACCCAGTCCTGGCCGTCGCACTCGCCGGCGGTGCCGGTGACGCTCGGGACGCGCACCAGCTCCTGCGTCAGGCGGACGAGCTCATCGGCGTCGACGTGGTCGAGCGCCCGGGCGGCGACGTCCGTCACCGGGTGATGGTGCCAGAGGCGGCGGCCACGACGGCCGCGACCCCGAGCCCGGGACTGGCGAGCACCGGCCGGCCGGTGCGGCAGCGCTCGGCAGCGCCAGCCATCGACGCCTGGGCGAGGACCACGACGTCGACGTCGGGCGCGATGGCGTCGACGTGGGCGGCGACGGCGTCGAGGTAGGCGTCCACGTCCCCGCGCTCGAAGTGAGCCCACGCGTCGAGGCACGGGCGTACGTCGAGGTCGACGTCGATGCCGCGGGCCCGCGCCTCCTCGTGGAGCAGCGCGAGGGTGGGCGCCAGCGTGCTCTCGACCGCGGCGACGACCGCGATGCGACCGCCGCCGGCGACTGCCAGCGCAGCCACAGGGCGGTCGATGCGGATGACGGGCACGCCGACGTCAGCGCTCATGGCCTCGGCCGGACCGCTGATCGTCGAGCACGTGCAGAGGACGGCGTCGACATCGGCGGCCAGCGACCGCAACCGGCGCAGGATGCGATCGCGCAGGTCGTCGTCGATGCCGCGGGCTCGCGCATCGGCCAGCAGCGACTCGTCGACGACGTGCACGCCGTGCGCGTCGCCGTCCGCAGCGGCCAGCAGCCCGGTGAACGTGTCGACGTGCAGCTCGGCGGTGTGGAGGAAGCCGATGCGCGTCACGCCGCCAGCCGGTCGGCGATGACGCGGGCGATCGGCCACGCGCCCTCGGAGGTGTTCGACACCACCGTCCACGTGACGCCGGAGACGGGATCGTCGGCCGAGCGGAACGAGACGCCGGCGTCGTAGCCCTCGAGCTGGGCGGCGGCGCCCTCCTGGGCCAGCCAGAGCCCGAGGCCGTACTGGGCCCGGTGCTCCGGCGGGTCGCTGCGGGGTCGCACCATCTCGTCGACCCACCCCGGCGGCACCACGGCGCCCGACCGGAACGCGCGCCACAGTCGGTGCACGTCGTCGAGCGTCGAGGTGAGGCCGCCGTCGCCGACACCCACCACCGGCAGGTGGAGCACGTTGGTGCGATCGCCGAAGTCGGGGCCGAGATAGCCGATGGCCGCGTCGCCGGGCAGCTCGTCGGAGCGGAGGAAGCCGGTCGACGTCAGGCCGGCCGGATCGCACACCCTCGTGCGCACCAGGTCGGCGTAGGGCACGCCGGCGGCACGCTCGGCGAGGAGGGCCAGGAGGACGAAGCCGCCGTTGCAGTAGGAGAAGCGCGTGTCCGGTGCGTGCTTCGTCGGGTGGCCGTCGAGCACGCGCAGGTAGGCCTCGGGGCAGTCGAGCTCGTGCACCGGCACCGTCAGCACGTGATCGGTGATCTCGCCGTCGTCCTCCTCGTCCAGGTAGTCGCCGATGCCGGAGCGGTGCGCCAGCAGGTGCTCGACGGTGACGGTGTCGTCGACCAGCGGCAGGTCGTCGCCGAGCAGTGCGCGCGCTGTCGTGTCGAGCGCGAGCGTCCCGTCAGCGATCAGCGAGACCACGGCGAGCGCCGTGTGCGTCTTGGTCCCGCTGGCGATGGCGAACCGGGTGTCCGGCGTGTTGGCGACGCCGTGCGCGCGGTCGGCCAGGCCGTGCGCAGCACGCAGGACCGGTGCACCCTCGACGTCGATCCGGACCGCGCCCGAGAACGACACGGCCTCGATCGCGGCGCGCACCGCATCGACGAGCGCGTCGATCAGCGTGGCGGCCACGGCACGCCCATGTTGTTCAGGGCGGGCACCGCGTCGGCCTCCATGACCGCGGTGGCGAGCGGCCGCAGCAGGACGACGAGCTCCTCGGCGCCGTCGTCACCGATGGCGCCGACGATCGGCTCCGCCAGCCGGTCGGTCTCGTCCTCGACGCGCTGGCGCAGCTCGGCTCCGGACGTCGTGAGCCGCCCGTTGCCGTCGACCAGCCCGCGCTGGCGCAGCTCGTCGGCCGCGGTCGACCACTCGTCGTCGCTCCAGCCGCGGTTGGCGCGCAGCCCGTCCTCTGGTGAGCGGCCGGACGCCGCCTGCAGCACGAGCGCGTGCGCGGGGGTGATGCCGGCGGTGACCAGGCTGTGGACGTGGCCGTCGCCCCGGTGCTCCCGGATCGCCGTGAGCGCCTGCCACAGGCGGAGGTGTGGCTCCTCCGGCGCGGCGACGGCCTGGTTGGCGGCGCCCAGCGGACGGCCGGCCATGTCGCAGCCGGCGACGGCGGCGGCGGCCAGGTCGGCGGCCCTGGCCACGTCGTCGCTGCGCACGACGTCGTCGCCGAGCACGCGGCGGAGCGCCAGGTCCATCGACTCGGCGCGAGCGTGGAGCAGATCCGACGGGGACGCGCACCGCCACGCATCGGGGATGGACCGAGCGACCATCGCCGGTGCGAACACGTAGAACAGCGACGCGACCACCTGTGCCTCGGCAGCGCCCAGCGGCGCGGCCCGGCACCCGAAGTAGCTCATCCACCCACCCTTGAGACCGAGCGCGTCCGTGGCGGCGCGCCGCTCGGGCGCGTAGTAGGTCACGGCGTGGACGGGCTCACCGAACTGCCAGA
>DASUCO010000080.1:0-2105 GCA_036275955.1 Acidimicrobiales bacterium | reverse complement strand
ACGGCCTGGGCGTCGGTGCCGGCGGTGATGGCGTGCTCGGAGTAGTCCACCACCTCGACGTCGACGCCGAGGTCGCTCTGCAGGGCGTGCACGAACGCGGCGATGGGACCGTTGCCCTTGCCGGTGATCGTGGTGTGCTCGCCGTCGACCAGCAGCTGCGCGGTGATCGTCGCCCCGTCGCCCTTCGTCGTCGTCTCGTGCGAGAGGAGCCGCACCGGCGGGTCCTCCGGGAGGTACTCGCGCTCGAAGGTGGCCCACAGCTCGCCGGGCTGGATCTCGGTGCCGGTGTCCTCGGTGATCGTCTGCACCGTCTTCGACAGCTCGATCTGCAGACGGCGGGGCAGGTCGAGGCCGTGCTCGGCCTTCATGATGTAGGCGACCCCGCCCTTGCCTGACTGGCTGTTGACGCGGATGACGGCCTCGTACGAGCGACCGACGTGCTTCGGATCGATGGGCAGGTACGGGACCTCCCACACGTCGTAGTCGGTGCCGAGCGCGTCGAAGCCCTTCTTGATGGCGTCCTGGTGCGAGCCGGAGAACGCGGTGTAGACGAGGTCGCCGACATAGGGATGGCGCGGGTGCACCGGCAGGCGGTTGCAGTACTCGGCGGTGCGGCGCAGCGCGTCGATGTCGCTCACGTCGAGCTCGGGGTCGACGCCCTGGCTGAAGAGGTTCAGCGCCAGCGTGACCAGGTCGACGTTGCCGGTGCGCTCGCCGTTGCCGAACAGGCAGCCCTCGACGCGGTCGGCGCCGGCCATCACACCCAGCTCGGCGGCGGCCACCGCAGTGCCGCGGTCGTTGTGCGGGTGCAGGCTCAGGATCACGCGGTCACGGTTCGGGATCCACGACAGGAACGTCTCGATCGTGTCGGCGTAGATGTTCGGCGTGTACATCTCCACCGTCGCCGGGAGGTTCAGCACGATCGGCCGGTCGGTGGACGGCTCGATGACGTCCATCACCGCGCTGCACACCTCGACCGCGTACTCGAGCTCGGTGCCGGTGTAGGACTCGGGCGAGTACTCGTAGTGGACGTCGGTGTTCGGCACCTTGTCCTCGAGCTTGCGGCACAGCTTGGCCGCCTCGGTGGCGATGGCGGTGATGCCGTCCTTGTCGAGGCCGAACACCACGCGGCGCTGCAGCACCGACGTCGAGTTGTAGAAGTGCACGATGGCGCGGTCGGCGCCGGCGATCGACTCGTACGTCCGCTCGATCAGGTCGGGTCGGCACTGGGTGAGGACCTGGATCTTGACGTCATCGGGGATCAGGTCCTGCTCGATGAGCTGGCGGACGAAGTCGAAGTCGGGCTGGCTGGCCGACGGGAAGCCGACCTCGATCTCCTTGAAGCCCATCTGCACGAGCGTCTCGAACATGCGCAGCTTGCGGACCGGGTCCATCGGGTCGATGAGCGCCTGGTTGCCGTCGCGGAGGTCGACCGCGCACCAGCGCGGCGCCTTCTCGATCTGCACGTTCGGCCAGCGCCGATCCGGGAGCGCGAGCGGGAGCGGCCGGAAGGGCACGTACTTGTCGAACGGCATCTTCTTGGGGACCACGGGCTCCGGAGGCATGGCTGGCTCGTTTCGGGTTCAGGGTCGTTCAGGGCAACAAAAAACCTCCTGGCCGGAAGGCGCAGGAGGCGAAGGGCGAACACCGCGGAGCGGCGTTCGCCTCACGTAAGGAGGAGGGTGTTCGAGGTGGTGAACAGCGTCGACATGACGTGCAAAGCGTAGCAGTAAGGTCCGGCCGTGCTCCGGCGGAGTTTTCGAATGGGTCTCCTTGTCGGGCTGCTCGGCGGAGCCATCGCCGCCGCGCTGAAGGCGGTGCAGGGCCGGAGCTCGAGCGCACCCGCACCGGTGACGCCGGCGCCGTGGACACCGATCCCCGACGCACCGCCCGTCGTCGTGCCGCCCAAGCCGGCCGCCGCTCCCGCACCTGCGCCGCCGCCGCGCCCGTCGGTGTCGATCGCGGACCTCCAGGAGGCGCCGGCCGCGCCCGCCAAGAAGGCGCCCGCCAAGAAGGCCGCCGCGCCGAAGGCCAAGAAGCTGGAGCCGTGGGTCGAGCCGGTCGACGGCGAGTGCCCGCCGACCCATCCCGTGAAGGGCAAGATG
>DASUCO010000079.1:0-13250 GCA_036275955.1 Acidimicrobiales bacterium | reverse complement strand
TCGTCGTCGGGATGACCGTCGGCGATCGAGGCCAGGTTCACGGCCGCCGAAGGTAACGCACCGCCTCTCGTCGTAGTGTCCGTGGCCGATGGCCACTCCGATCAAGGTGATGCTGATCGACGACGTCGATCACGTGCGCCGGATGCTCCGCAACATGCTCGACCTCGACGGCTTCACCGTGGTCGCCGAGGCCGCGAGCGGCGCGGCCGCCATCGCCGAGATCGCGGATGCCGATCCCGACGTGGTGGTCATCGACTACTCGATGCCCGACATGGACGGCATCGAGACGGCGCGCCAGATCCGCGCTGCCCGGCCCGACCAGGTGATGATCATGTACACCGCGTACCTGCAGCCCGAGGTCGAGGCGCGGGCGCGCGAGGTGGGCGTCGCCCTCGTGCTCGGCAAGGTCGAGGGCCTCGAGTCCCTCGAGCGCGAGATCAGCCGCCTCTGCGGGACGCTGTTCTAGGAGCTCCTAGCGAGCCTGGAAGAACAGCTGGATCGTCGCCGCCAGGAGCAGCGCGCCCAGCAGCAATGCCAGCGCGATCGTCGTTCCCGGCCTCATGCTCCGTTCACGGCCTTCTTCCTAGCGTGACCTCGGTGGTGGTGCCGCTTTCGCCGGTGCCGTCGCCCTCGAGCCGCACCTCGGCCCCCGCGTGCAGGCCGAGCTCCTCGGCCGCCGATCGCCGGTCGAGGCACACCGAGACCAGGCCGTAGGAGTCGATGACGAGACCGACGGCGCCGGGCGGGATGGCGCCGTACGTCGCGGCCTTCACCGCGCTGCGCATCGTCGTGCCGCCGCGCACGAGGATGCGGTCGCCCAGCGTCGCCAGCTCGTCCTCGTCCACGTTGAGCTGCGCGTTGCCGTAGCGGTCGACCCACAGCACCTCGCACACCAGCGCGTCACCGTCGCGCACGTTCAGCGGGAGGACGCCGGGAAGCAGCAGCGCGGGATCGATCTCCTCGCCCAGCGCGTCGATCGGCACGCCGTTGGCCAGGTGGGCGGCCACGGGCGCGAAAACGTCGCGCCCGGCGAAGGTCGGACCGGGCGAGGGCAGGTGGTACTCCTCGTTGGTCAGCACGACGGCGCGCTCGGCGCCGCCGGTCAGCGAGATGGCGGACGCCAGCAGGCCGTTGTCGGGTCCGACGAACACGCCGTCACCGCCGGCCACCTCGATGGCGACCGCCCGCCGCGCCGTTCCCACGCCGGGATCGACCACGGCGAGGATCACGCCCGAGTCGACGTACTGGATCGCCCGCGCCAGGGCCAGGCTGCCGGCCCGCGTGTCGTGCGGCGCGATGCCGTGGGTGATGTCGACGACGGTCGTGTGCGGCGCGATGGAGCGGATGACCGACTTCACGACGCCGACGAACTCGTCCTCCAGGCCGTAGTCGGAGAGGAACGAGATGGTCTGGTGGCGCTGTTGCGTCAACCCGCCTGCGTGAAGCCGGCGGCGAGGTACTGGTCGACGTCGTCCTCGGTCAGCCGGTACGACTTCCCGACGCGCACGGCGCGCAGCTCACCGGCCTTGATCAGCCGGTACACGGTCATGGTCGACACCCGCAGCGCGTCGGCGACCTCAGCCACGGTCAGGAACCGGGCACGTTGCTGAGCCATCACAGCCCTCCTACTCCGCTCGGCACTCTACGCAGGAGTGGCTCGTGGGGGCCAGGGGGCTGCTGTGGCTACGAACCGAGCTCGCGGGAGCGGCGCGTCGCCGCGGTCACCGCGTCCTGGATGGCGGCGCGCACCCCGGCCGACTCCAGCGCGTGCAGGCCGGCGGCCGTCGTCCCGCCCGGCGAGGTGACCTGGGCCCGCAGCACCTCGGGCGTCTCGCCGGTCTCGACCAGGAGGCGGGCGGCGCCGAGCAGGGTCTGGGTGGCGAGGGCGACGCTGACGTCGCGCGGCAGGCCGTTGAGCACGCCGGCATCGATGAGCGCCTCGGCCACCAGGAACACGTACGCCGGCCCCGATCCCGACAGGCCGGTGACGGCGTCGAGCAGGTGCTCCGGCACGCGCACCACCTGACCGACGGCGCCGAGCACCGACTCGGCCCACGCCAGATCGTCCTCGCCCGCTGCGGTACCACCGGCGATGGCGGCCGCGCCGGCGCCGACCAGGGCCGGCGTGTTCGGCATGGCCCGCACCACCGCCGTGCCCGCACCGAGCGCGTCCTCCAGTGCGGCGATGGGCACGCCGGCGGCGATGGACAGCACCCGCTTCGTGCCGGCCAGCGCCTCGCACGCGGCGCGCACGTCGTTCGGCTTCACCGCGACCACAGCGGCGTCGGCCGGCGCGACGTCGCCGAGGACCTCCACCGAGGGGAAGCGGGCCTCGAGCTCGGCGCGGCGGTCGCCGATCTTCTCGACCACGCCGAGGCCGTCCCACCCGGCGTTGAGCAACCCGCCGAGGAGGGCCTCGCCCATCCGTCCCCCGCCGACGATCAGCAGTCGCACGAAGCCAACGCTACGCGTCCGACCCGAGCAGCAAGTCGGGGATCGCCCGAAGGGCCTCGACCGACGCCGCGGGCGCGCGCAGATGCAGGCCCGTCGGAGCGGCGCGCCCCCGCCGAAGGCCTCCGCGCAGAGCGAAGACCAGAGACATGCCTCAGCCGAGACAGCCCCGGGGGTTGCGGGCGGCGCCGCCGTAGCGGGTCTCGAAGTGGAGGTGGGGACCGGTCGAGTTGCCGGTGTTGCCGATGGAGCCGACGCGACTGCCGCGCGAGAGCGACTGGCCCCTGCTCACCATGATCCGGCTCTGGTGGGCGTACAGCGTGGTGAAGCCGCCGCCGTGATCGATCATGACCGCGTTGCCGTAACCGCTCATGCGCCCGGCGAAGATCACCTCGCCCGCCTGCGCCGCGTAGATCGGCGTGCCGGTGCTGTTGGCGATGTCGATGCCCTGGTGCATGCGGCCCCAGCGCCGGCCGTACTCGGAGGTGACGCGGCCGCGCGCCGGCCACATGCAGCCGCCACGTCCGACCGAGAGGTTGCCGGAGGACCCCGACGCGCGCGTGGCCGCCTCGCGCTCGCGGATGATCCGCGTCAGCGTGGACTCGGCGGCCGCCTGGGCGTCGATCTCCCGCAGCACCTCCTTCTGGCGCACGGTCAGCGCCTGGCGGAGCTTGCGCTGCCGGGCCTGGTCGCGCTCGAGGGCGGCCAGCTGCGCCTCGGTCTCGGACTTCCGGGCCGCCGCCTTGGCCTGGGCCGCCTCGGCCGCGGCGCGGGCGACCTCGAAGTCCTCGCGTGCGGCGCCGAGCTCGTCGAGGAGGTCGTCGTCCGATGACGCCACCGAGTCGAGGAGCGCGTGCTTGCGGGCCGTCGCCGCCAGGTCGGACGACGCGATGACGTCGTCGATGCGCTGCCCTCGCGGCGAGATGTACTCGGCCACGGCGCGGTCCACGAACAGCGTCTCGAGCTGGCCGATGAGGCTCTTCGTCTCGGCCAGGGAGTTGTTGGCGTCGACGACCTCGGCCTGGGCCGCGGCCACCGCCTGGCGGGCGGCATCGACCCGGGCGGCCTGGGCCAGCACCTGGTCGTCGAGAGCGGCGGCGGCGTCGAGCAGCTCCTTCTCGGAGGCCTTCAGCGCGTCGAGCTGCGACGCCAGCTGGGCGCGGCGGGCCCGGGCCGCATCACGCTGGGCACGGGGGTCGCTGCCGGCGGCGCCCACGGGGACGACGAGGAGACCGCACACGAGCGCGGCGACGAGCAGCGAGAACAGGGTTCTGGGCTTCGTCATCAGGTGGGAACGGGGTGCGTGCTGACGCAGGTCCGGCGGTGGACCGTAACAGGACGGCAACACGTTCTCTAGTCAGGCGGACCGTTCCTGCCTGGTTGCGCTGGCGGGCCCGAGGAACCGCCGGCGCACTTCCCCGAACGCCGGCCGCCCCTCGGGCCCACCGGCACTCTAGACATGAGATGACACGAGATGCAACAGCGATCTACGAGAACCTCGAGGCGAACCCAAGCTGCAGCGTCGGGCGGAAGTCCCGCTCGACGTACTCCCAGACCGAGCCGATGAGCCGGTCGACGTGGCCCTCGCTGATCGAGCCGTTGGCGACCTCGCCCACGAGGAAGATGGCGTCCTCGACGCCGATGGCGTAGGCCAGCCCGTGGATCGACCGGTTGCGGCGGAGCAGCCGCTCGTAGACCTCGCCGACGTTCTCCTCGGGCGCCGGCATCATGTAGGCCTCGGCGTGCAGCGCCCGCTGCCCCAGGCGCAGCCACACGGTGGTGAAGTCCTTCTCGATGCCCTGCAGGCGCACGTACCAGCGACGCTCGCCCGGCTCGCCCCGGTCGAGGGCGACCATCACCTCGTTCTCGGCGTCGAACCGGCGCAGCCACTCGTCGATCTGCGCCTCCAGCCGGTCGAGCTCCTCCGGCGTCGACGGCGGGAGCAGCTCAGGGTCGTCGGTCAACGACACTCGACGAGCGTGCGGCTGGTGAGGTCGGTGTAGAGGCGGCGCAGGCGGGCTGCCGCCGTCGACCAGGTGAAGTCCCGCGCCCGCTCGGCGCCAGCGGCGCCCATCGCGCCAGCGAGGGTGGGATCGGCCAGCAGCTTGTCGACGGCGACGGCGAACGCGCCGGGGTCGCGGGGCTCGACCAGGAAGCCGGTGCGGCCGTCGGCGACGATCGTGCGCAGCCCACCGACGTCGGAGGCGACGACCGGGGCGCCGCACGCCGCCGCCTCGAGGGCGACGAGCCCGAAGGACTCCGACCGGCTCGGGACCAGCACCAGGTCGGCCGCCCGGTACCAGGTGGACAGCAGGTGGTGGGGCTGGGGCGGGACGAAGCGGATGCGATCGCGCACGCCGAGGTCGATGGCCAGCGCGTGCACCCGGGCCAGCTCGTCGGGGCCGGCCAGGCCGCTCGGCCCGCCGACGACGACGAGCTCGGCGTCGTCGCGCTCGAGCTGCGCCAGCGCGGCGACCGCCACGTCGAGGCCCTTGAGCGGCTGGATGCGACCGACGAACAGCAGCACCGGGTGCTGCACGGCGTTGCGGCCGCCGACGTCCGACATCCGTCCATGACCCCAGCCGAGGGCAGCCCGGGCGCCGTCGCGATCGCCGGGCGAGAAGAACGCGTGGTCGACGCCCGGCGGCACGATCTCGATGCGATCGGCCGGCGCGTCGTAGTGACGGCGCAGGTCGTCTGCCTCCTCGGCGCAGTTGGCGAGGATGGCGTCGCTGCAGCGGATCACGTCAGACTCGGCGGCGACCCGCTCGGCCGACTCGGCCTCGTCGACCTCCACCTTCACGCGGGCCAGGGTGTGGAAGGTCGACACCAGCGGCAGCTCGAGCTCGTGCTTGATCGCGTGGCCGGCGACCCCCGAGAGCCAGTAGTTGGCGTGGATGGCGTCGGTGGGCTCGTCGGCGGTCCGGATGGCGTCGATCACGCCGAGGGTGAAGGCCGGCACCAGACCCGGGAGATCCTCCTTGGCGACGTCGGCCTCGGGGCCGGCCCCGACGTGGACCACGCGGAACCCGGGCTCGACCTGGACCTCGGTCGGCAGGTCGTCGGCCCAGCGCCGGGTGTAGACGTCGCACGGCACCCCGGCCTGGGCCAGGGCCGACACCAGCTCGCGCACGTAGACGTTCATGCCCCCGCTGTCGCCGGTGCCCGGCTGCACCAGGGGCGAGGTGTGGAAGGAGAGGACGGCCAGCCGACGCACGACGAGCCAAACGCTACCCAGCGGCTCGGGATTCCCCCGCAGTCGGATCGTCCCTGGTCGTCTCACCGACGAAGGACTGGTAGATGCGCAGCAGGGTCTGCTTCTGCTCCTCGGTGAGCAGCGGGTCGCGCAGGACGGCCATGGCCACGTCCTCGGTGCCCTCTCGCTCCTCGAGGATGCCGGCCCGGATGTAGAGGGTCTCGGCCGAGATGCGCAGCGCCTTGGCGATCTGCTGGAGGATGTCGGCCGACGGCTTGCGCAGGCCGCGCTCGATCTGGCTGAGGTACGGGTTCGAGATCCCCGCCATCTCGCTCAGCTTGCGCAGCGAGATGCGCCCCACCTGGCGCTGATCACGGATGAACGCGCCGACCTCGGCCCAGCGGTCCTCGAGGTCCTTGATGGGCCGGGTCATGTGATCACTGCAACAGCGATTCGACCGACGCCTCGCCGGTCTTGTAGCGCCGCGTGATCTCGGCCTGCAGGGCGTCGATGGTGGCGAACAGCGTGCGCCGCTCGGCCGACACCTCGGCCTCGAACGCCGAGAGCTTCTCGACCAGGTCGGCCAGGTCGTCGTCGGAGCAGTCGGCGAGGTTGGCGATGCGGGTGGGCCCGGCGATGGCGTCGAGGGGGCCGGTGTCGAACGCGTCGAGATCGGGGCTGAGCAGCTGCGGCAGCCGTCCGTTGCCGGGCGCGATCAGGTGGTCGCCGAGGATGTCGCTGAGGCTGGCGACCAGGCCCTCGGCGTCGACCGGCTCGCCGCCCTCGGCGCGGCGCCGCTGCTCGGCGGCCACGATGTCCAGCCGGCCCTGCGCCAGCCGTCGCAGGTACGACAGCCCCGTCTCGATCGCCTGACTCTCCGCCCGCTTGGCGCGGAGCTCGTCCATCGACAGCGCCGTCACATCCACCTCACGAGGCTACTGCTGCACCCTCCCCGCTCGGGCGGTTGGGGCGTATCGGTACACGACCCGGCCGAGCACCGACGAGCGGCGCACCGGTCCGAAGGTGCGGCTGTCGGTGGACGCGGTTGCGTTGTCGCCGTGCACCACCAGCTGGTCGCCGTCGAGGGCGGCCACCCGCTTCACCAGCACCCGCCCCTCTCGCCGCAGCGCGACCAGGTCGCCCACCCGCGGTGGCAGCCGCAGGACGACGAGTCGATCACCCGGCTCCAGCGTGGGCCGCATGCTGTCGCCGTCGACTACCACGAGGCGAACGGGGGCAGGGGACACGCATGCGCATCCTCCCCCACATCATCACGAAGGCGGAGCGGGTGCTCGGCGTCACCGCTGCCTCCGCCCACTGCGACCTCCCCTGCGGCGTGTACGACCCCGCGCAGGCCCGGATCGAGGCCGAGGCGGTGCACGAGATCATGAAGAAGCACGCCGACGACACCGACGTGGTGTTCCGCCAGCGCGCCGTCCTCATCAAGGAGCAGCGGGCCGAGCTGGTCAAGCACCACCTGTGGGTGCTGTGGACCGACTACTTCACCCCCGAGCACGTCGAGGCGCACCCCGAGCTCCACGACCTGTTCTGGACGACGACCAAGCTGGCCGGCGAGGCCAAGCACTCGGTCGACCCCGCTGTCGGACAGCGCCTGCTCGACGCGATCGGCCGCATCGAGAAGCTCTTCTGGGAGACGAAGACGGAGTAGCCGTCACGCGCTTGACCTCAACCGTGGTCGAGGTCATACCTTCCGGCATGTCTTGACCACCGGTGCCCCGCGGATATCGTCCGCGGGCCGCCTGGCACCTGGAGGGACGCATGGAGATCTTCGAGGAATACGGAATCGAGTTCCTGGCCCGCTACGCCCACATCATCTCGGGCGTCGCGTGGATCGGGCTCCTCTACTACTTCAACTTCGTGCAGACGCCCGCGTTCGCCGCCTTCGAGGCCGGCCCGCGCAACGAGGCGTTCGCCAAGCTCGTGCCACGCGCCCTGTGGTGGTTCCGCTGGGCCGCGGCGTCGACGTTGGCCTTCGGTCTGCTGCTGTTCGCGCTCGGCATGGGCGGCGACTTCGCGCCGTTCGACGACATGAAGAGCATCCAGACGCTGTCGATCCTCGCCGGCATGCTGCTCGGGATCATCATGTTCCTCAACGTGTGGCTGGTGATCTGGCCCAACCAGAAGATCGTCATCGCCAACGCCGAAGGCGTGCTCGCCGGCCGTGAGGCCGATCCGGCGGCCGCCGCCGCCGCCCGCAAGGGCGCCTGCGCCTCACGCACCAACGCGCTGTTCTCGATCCCGATGCTGTTCTTCATGGTGGCCACCGGCCACCTCACCGCCTTCGGCGGCTTCGACACCAGCGAGGGCGGCAAGCGCGCCATCTGGTACGTGGTCGTGCTCGCCGTCGCCGTCGTCTTCGAGGCGATCGCGCTGAGCGCCCCGGCCGCGGGCAAGCCGCAGGCGTGGCACATCGACCAGCACAAGAACACGATCATCCTCGGCTTCGTGCTCACGGCCGTCCTCTACCTCGTCATGGAGATGCTGTTCGGATGAGAAGGGTCCTGCTGGCGGCGCTCCCCCTCGTCGCCGTCCTCGCCGCCTGCGGTGGGGACGACGACGACGCTGCATCGTCCGAGCCCGGCGTGGTGGTCGTCGATGACAACACGTTCAAGCCGAAGACCGTCGAGGTCGGTGTGGGCGACACGGTCACGTGGCGATTCGAGGGGCAGAGCGCGCACAACGTCACGTTCGAGGACGACGAGGCCAGCGATCTCATGAAGGACGGCGAGTACGAGCGCACCTTCGACGAGGCGGGCGGCTTCGACTACGTCTGCACCGTGCACCCCGGCATGACCGGGTCGGTCAAGGTCAGCGACAGCGCAGCTCCGTAGTCACTGGATCCGCGGCAGCAGCGCGGCCAGGACGTAGGCGGCCACCGGGCCGGCGACGAGGAGCGAGTCGAGGCGGCGCACGTAGCGCGCCGGCGTGGCGCCGCCCCCGACCAGGAGCGAGGCCAGCGGCGGCCCCAGCGGCGCCAGCATGGCGACGACGAGGGCCAGCGTCGCCGCGCCCTCCTCGAGGAGCGGCCGAGGCGTGAGCACGGTGGTGGCGAAGCCGACGACGGCCACGGCGGCCACGCCGGCCGTCGGTCCCTCCCAGGTCGTGCTGGCACCGGTGCCGACGAGGAAGTCGCCGGCGTCGTACGCGGCGACGAGCAGCAGCAGGAACAGCGCCGCCGACGTGCCGAGCCGGTGCAGCAGCAGCGGCGACGCCGCCGCCAGCCCGACCGAGAGCGCCGCCAGCAACGGCAGCGCGCCCCGCAGCCCGACGACCAGCAGCGCGACGGCGGTGGTCGCCGCCGCGGACGCGGCCAGGGTGTCGGAGCCGGCGGCGGCGGCCAGCGGCATCGATGCCGCGCCGAGCACGGCGACCAGCCGGGGCAGGTCGAGCGGCAGGGTGCGCCACCCCTCGGTGGCGGCCGGGTCGTGGATGCGCACCACCTGGTCGGCGGCGCAGCCGGCGGCCGCGGCGAGCAGCAGCGCAAGGAGCGGCCGCGACAGCAGGCACGCGACGGCAGAGCCGACGAACCACAGCATGCCGAGCCGCACCTTGGGCCCGGCGACGTCGTGGACGACGGCGTAGGCCGAGCGCGACCTCACCCGCCGGAGACCGGTGGGAGCACCGCGACCTCGTCCGCACCGCGGGCGACGGCGTCGTCGTTGGTCGGTTCGCCGTTGAGCCACACCCGGCTCGTCGCCAGCACGGCGGCGAAGTGCTCGCCGAAGCGCACGCGCGCGTCGTTCAGGATCTCGCCCACGGTGGCATCCGCCACGTCGACGCGATCGGTTCCCGCGGCCTCGCGCGCGGACGCGAACAGCCGCAAGGTCGGCATCAGGCTGGCGCGACCTCGGCCAGGCCGTTCTTGATGACGGTGGCGCCGTTCGAGGTGGCCTCGAAGGCGTAGGTCATGTTGCCGGCCTCGTCGGGCGCCACCGCGTAGACGGTCGTCTCCACGTCGCTGCCCGGGAACACGTTCGACGCGAAGCGCACGGCGAGCCGCTTGATCCGACCGGGATCGCCGTCAGCAGCCAGCTGCACCACGGCCTGGCTGCACATGGCCATGGTGCACAGGCCGTGGGCGATGATGCCGGGGAGGCCGACCTGCTTGGCGAACGCGTCGTCGACGTGGATGGGCATGTTGTCGCCCGACGCCTCCTTGTAGCGGTACGTCTGGTCGTCGTCGACGTGCACCGAGAACTTCCCCACCTCGGTGGCCGTGGAGAGGTCGACCTCGTGGCTGGGCTTGTCGGGACCGCCGCTCTCGCCGTCGCTCATGCCGCGGATGAACATCGTGACGTACTCGGTCAGCACCGGCTCGCCGGCGTCGTCCTTGCTGTCGACCTGGATGGTGTAGCGGGTGCCGGAGCCGCCCACGCGCACGGAGTGCGCCGTCGCGGTGGTGGTGAGCTTGGTGCCCGGGATCAGCGGCTGGTGGAAGTGCATGTCCTGCTCGCCGTGCACGATCATCATCAGCGCGTCGCCGGGGACGACGTCGGCCACCGCCAGCCCCATGGCACCCCACGTCGGCACGACGCCGAACACTGGCGGCGCGTAGGTGCCGTCGGCGTACTTCGGGTTCGGGTCGTTGGTGGCCGCGGCGTACGCCTTGGCGCGCTCGGGATCGATGACCTCGGTGGTCGCGTCGTAGGTCGTGCCGAGCTTCTCGAGAGGAAGTGCCATGGGCGCACGCTAGAACCCCTCTGTGGCGACTCGCATCTTGCTCGTGCGACACGGTCAGTCGGAGTGGAACGCCAGCGGTCGCTGGCAGGGATGGGCCGAGTCGGACCTGTCTGACCTCGGCCGCCAGCAGGCGTTCGAGGCGGCGGCCGCCATCGGGAGCGTCGACGCCATCGTGGCGTCCGACCTGCAGCGCGCGCTGCAGACGGCGCTCATCATCAGCGAGGCGATCGGCGTCGGCCCCGTGCTCACCAACGCCGACCTGCGCGAGCGCGACGTGGGCGAGTGGACCGGTCTCACGCGCGACGAGATCGAGGCCCGCTGGCCGGGTGACCTCGACCGCTGGCGGTCGGGCGAGCTGCTGTGCCCGCCTGGCGGCGAGCAGAACGATCACATCGTCGAGCGGGTCGAGCGCGGCCTGCGGGCGATCGGCGTCGAGTGCGACGGCGGCGAGGTGCTCGCCGTCTCCCACGGCGGTGTCATGCGGCTGCTCGAGCGGCACCACGGCGTGGAGCAGCCCCCCGTGTTCACCAACCTCGGCGGGCTCGTGGTCGACGTGCACGACGGGCGGATCACCGTGGGCGAGCGGGTGCAGCTCCTCGACCCGTCCACCGATCACGTCACGGCACCGCCCAATCTGTAGCCACGGCCATGCGGCCGGTGCGAAGCACAAGAGGGAGACATGCGCGTCGAGGTCGTTCGCTCCAAGAAGCGCCGCAAGACCATCTCGGCGCTGCAGGTCAGCGACGACCTGCTGCGCGTCTCCATCCCGGCGTCGTGCACCAAGGCCGAGGAGCAGCACTGGGTCGACGAGATGGTCAAGCGGTTCACCAAGCGCGCCCTGGCCGACAAGGTCGACCTCGAGCGCCGGGCCCGCGAGCTCGCCGACCAGCACGGCTTCCCGCAGCCGGCGTCGGTGCGCTGGGTGGACAACCAGCACACCCGCTGGGGCTCGTGCACGCCGGCCGACGGCACGATCCGGCTGTCGTCCCGGATGGTCGACTTCCCCCGCTGGGTCATCGACTCGGTGCTGGTGCACGAGCTGGCGCACCTCCTCGAGCACGGGCACGGCCCCCGCTTCGACGCGCTGTGCGCGCGCTACCCGCTCACCGAGCGGGCCACCGGCTACCTGCTGGCCAAGGGCCTCGAGGGCGACTGAGCCTCAGGCCGAGGTGCGGGCGGCGCGCCACGCCGCCTCCTGCTGCCCGAGGTCGGTGGCCGGCGGGCCGTCGTGGCGGTACTCGTCGAGGATGGCGCCGAACGGGCCGGTGGCGCCCAGGCGAGCGAGCAGCGCCGACATGCCCCAGACGACTCGATCGAGGATCACGTACGACGACGGCATGTTGAACTGCCTGATCACCTCGAGGTTGCCGCCCGAGATGTCCATCATCTTGCCGAGCATCTCCGCCAGCCACGGCCGCGTGAACGTGAACGTGTCGTGCATGTACGGCTCGTACGGCGCGCTCACGTAGTCGAAGACGCGCTGCGGGTCGAGGCCGTGATCGGCCGGCAGGAAGTCGGACGCCACCATCGCGTCGGTCAGGCGCTGCGGGTCGCGCGCCAGCGCGGCGTCCAGCACCGGCTGCATGACCTCGAGCTCGCCCGGCGTCCACCGCTTCACCAGGCCGAAGTCGAGGAACGTCACCGAGCCGTCGTGGTGGAAGCGGTAGTTGCCGGGGTGCGGGTCGCCGTTGAACAGCCCGTGCCGGTTGATCGATCCCTGGGCGAAGCGGAACAGCACCTCAGCCGCGTGCTGCTTCACCTCGGGCGAGCCGGTCTCGAGCAGGTCGTCCCAGCGCATGCCCTCCACCCACTCGCTGGTGAGGACGCGCTGGGAGGAGTACTCGGGGATGACGGTCGGGATGCGGATCCACGGGTGGCCGCGGTAGATCTCGGCGATCTCGGCCTGGTGCCGCGCCTCGAGCCGGTAGTCGAGCTCGTCGCCCATGCGCTCCCGCAGCTCGTCGACGATCGCCTTCACGTCCATGTTCCGCATCGCGAACGACGAGAACATGCCGTAGAGCATCTCGGCGTTGTCGAGGTCGCCCTTGATGGCCTTGTCGACCCCCGGGTACTGCACCTTCACCGCCACCTCTCGGCCGTCGCGCAGCACCGCCTTGTGCACCTGCCCGATGGAGGCAGCAGCCACCGGCACCGGGTTCCAGTCGAGGAACAGGTGCTCGGGGTCCTTGCCCAGCTCCTCCCGGACGACCTGCTCGGCCAGGCTCGGCGCCATCGGCGGCACGTCGGCCTGCAGCGTGGCCAGCGCCGCCTGCGCCTCGGGCGGCAGGCCCTCGGCGATGAAGGAGAACATCTGCCCCGCCTTCATGATGGCGCCCTTCATGTTGCCGAGCTCCTTGGCGACGTCCTCGGCCGTCTTGATGGCGAAGCGCTCCTCCAGCTCCGCCCGCCGAGCCGCGTCCTTGCCGGCACCGCGCACGCGCACGACCCCCCAGTGCGCGCCACGCCGGGCCGTCAGCCGCCAGATGCGGGCGCTGCGGCGCAGCTGCTCGCGCTTGCCCTGATCGGCCAGCACCGACGCTGCCGCCGCGGCGGCCACCGCCACGGCCGGGATCCCCAGCACGCGCGCTCTCATCGGGCGGTGTGCTGCGCGCACGTGCGCGTGGTCGGCGACTCGGCCAGCACATCGGCCGCGATCGGCGCACCGCAGACCTCGCACGCGCCGTGGCTGCCCTCGTCGAGGCGCCGGAGCGCCCGCTCGATGTCGTCCACGTCGCGCTCGGCGCCGTCCAGCTCCGCGTCCTCCATGGGTTGGAGGCTAGGCCCGCATGCACTTTTCGGACGAACCCTCAACGTACGCTCTGCGTCGTGGACGACGACGCCGCGCGCGCGCTGGCCGAGGCCGAGGAGCAGATCGAGGCCTGGCTGTGCGAGCTCGACGCGA
>DASUCO010000078.1:0-14942 GCA_036275955.1 Acidimicrobiales bacterium | reverse complement strand
CCGGGGACCGCATCGGGGATGAGGTCCATCAGCTCCTGCTCGCCGTCCTCGCCGATGTTGCGGTCGAGGCTGGTGGGCGTGGAGAGCCGGTGCAGGTTGGCGAGCTCGGCGTCGAGGTCGTCGCCGTCGCCGGAGACGGCCCGCAGCGCGGCACGCAGCTGGGCCGAGCGCTCGCTCGGGAGCCGAACGAGGCTGGCCTTCTGGTCGAGGGCCCGGCCGATCGCCTGGCGGATCCAGAACGTGGCGTAGGTGGAGAACTTGAAGCCCTTGCGCCAGTCGAACTTGTCGACGGCGTGCTCCAGGCCGAGGTTGCCCTCCTGGATGAGGTCGAGCAGGTCCATGCCGGGGGGCAGGGGGTACCGGCGGGCGATGCTCACGACGAGGCGGAGGTTGGCCCGGATGAAGTGGTCCTTCGCCTTGGCGGCGTCGCGCACTGCTCGCTTGAGCTCGACCTTGCGCTCGCCCGCGTCGAGGCGGGCCTGGGCCTCACGGCCCTTCTCGATCTTCTGGGAGAGCTCGCGCTCCATCGCTGCGTTCAGCAGCGGGACGAGCCCGATCTCGTGGAGGTACTGGCCGACTGAATCTCTCATCGCAACTGATCCCAACGTTCATTACAGGTGTGTCATTCCGGGCGGGGGGGTGACCGGAGTCACGTCGGCGGTCGCTAGCCAGCCGGGCTGCTGTTCAACGCCCGGCAGCGGCCCGGTGTTCCCGAACCACTACCCGACACCAACAACATGACACTGAAACTTGTGTAAGCAAGAGTCGTGACACAGCCGGCTGTGAACAGCCAGCGAATTGGCGTCCTGGGCGGCACCTTCGACCCGATCCACATCGGGCACCTGGTGACGGGTGCGAACGTCCGCCACGAGCTGGGGCTCGACCGCGTGCTGTTCGTCATCGCCCATGATCCGTGGCAGAAGGCCGATCGGGATGTCACCCCCTCTGACCTGCGCTTGGCCATGGTGGAGGCCGCCGTCGACGGGCATCCGGGCCTGGAGGCGTCGGCCGTCGAGATCGAGCGGGGCGGCACGTCCTACACGGCCGACACGCTGGCCACGCTCCGCGACCAGGCCCCCGACGCCGAGCTGTTCCTGATCATCGGACAGGACCAGGCGGCCAACCTCCACACCTGGGAGCGGGTGGCGGAGATCCGGGCGCTCTCGACGCTCGTCGTGGTGCGCCGGCCCGGCTCGGTGGGCGGTCTGTCCGATTCGCGGGCGATCGAGGTCGACGTCCCGCTGCTGGAGGTGTCGAGCAGCGACGTTCGAGCCCGGTTCTGCGATGGCCGGCCCGTGGACTGGCTGGTGCCCGAGCCGGTCGTGCGCTTCGTGCGAGAACGAGGTCTGTACCGTTCGAGCCGATGACGGTGCCGCTCCCGGAGCAGGGTGACGGCAGGCGGCGCCGGCGGCGTGCGGCGCGCCGGCGCCGGGGCTGGCGGCTGGTGGCATCGGCGGTGGGTGTCGTGTTCGGCCTCGCCGTCCTCGGCGGCCTCGCGTGGACGGTCGCCGGCCTGTTCGACGGCGATGACGACGACGGGTCGCCCAGGGCCGGCGACGACGTCTCCCGGACCGGCGGCCCGGGGCCGGCCCTGGCGGTGCTCACCGACGACGCCGGACGGCTGTACGGCATCACGCTCCTCGTGCCGGCGGCGGACACGATCGTGCACGTACCGCCCGGCACGCTCGTCGAGGTGCCGTCGCTGGGACTGGCGTCGCTGCAGGAGGCGGCCGAGGCGGGCGGCGACGACCTGCTGCGGCAGTCGCTCGAGAACCTGCTCGGCGCCCGACTCGACGAGGTCATCGACGTCGACCCGGCCCGGCTGGCGGCGATGCTCACCGACGCGGGTCCGCTCGACGTCGCCGTGGCCGATCCGGTGCAGGCGCGCAGCGCCAGCGGGCGGGTCGAGGTCCTGATCCCGAGCGGCTCGTTCACGATCCTCCCCGAGAACGCCCTCGGCTTCCTCGAGCCGGTGGGTGACGGCTCGGCGCTCGAGCGCATCGTGCGCCACCAGCTGTTCTGGTCGGCCTACCTTGCCGCCGTCGACGACACCCAGAGCGACGCCGTCGCCGCGCTGTCCGGCGTCGATGCCCGGCACCGCGTGCTGCCCGTCGAGGTCGTCTCCGAGGTCGAGGGCGAGGAGCTGTACCGCGTGGACGCCGACGGGCTCGACGAGCTCGTGCGCCGGGTGCTGCCCGACGCGGCACCGCCGGACGGCACCCGCATCCGGGTTCGCATCCTCAACGGTGCCGGCACTCCCGGTCTCGCCCAGGAGGTCCAGCCACTGCTGGTCGACATCGGTGCCGAGGTCACGCTGTCCGGCAACGCCGACCGCTTCGACTACGCCACGACGCAGGTCGTGTACTACGAGGACGAGGACCTCGAGTCGGCCCGGGCCGTGGCCGAGGCGCTCGGCGTCGGCGAGGTCGTCAAGAGCCGCACCCCGCTGGCCGTGGTCGACGTTACCGTCGTGGTCGGCGCAGACTTCCTGGCCGCCCACCCCGGAGGAACCCCCTGAGCGAGCAGACCAGCACCAGCGACCTCGCGGCCCTGGCCGCCGAAGCCGCCTCGTCGAAGCAGGCCACCGACATCGTGATCCTGTCCGTGGGGGAGGTGCTGTCGATCGTCGAGTCGTTCGTGATCGCCTCGGCGCCCAACACCCGCCAGGTCGCGACCATCGCCGAGGAGGTCGAGCAGCGGATCAAGGACGCCGGCGGCGGCGGTCCGATCCGCGTCGAGGGCCTCGACGACAACCGCTGGGTCCTGCTCGACTACGGCGACGTGGTCGTGCACGTCTTCCTGCAGGAGGTGCGGGAGTTCTACGAGCTCGAGCGCCTGTGGAGCGACGTCCCCCGCCAGGCCTGGGAGACCAGCGAGGCGACGGGCTGAGCCGACGAGTGGAGCTGAGGGGAATCGAACCCCTGACCCCTTCCATGCCATGGAAGTGCTCTACCAACTGAGCTACAGCCCCGTTCGGGAGATGCGAGGGTAGCAGCCGCTCCTCGGAACGCATTGTGCGGTGATGTTGCCGAGCAGCTCGGCAGAAGCACCGCACAAACGGTCAGACCACCAGGCTGACCATCTTCCCCGGGACCACGACGGTCTTGCGGATGGTGCGGCCGTCGAGGGCGGCGACGACGCCGGCGTCGGCCAGGGCGGCCGCCTCGATCGCTTCCGACGACGCGTCCGACGGCACGCGGATCCGGCCGCGCACCTTGCCGTTGATCTGCACCGGGAGCTCGACGTCGTCGTCGACGAGCAGCGACGCGTCCGCGGTCGGGAACGGGGACCACACCACCGTCTCCTTGTGGCCGAGGTGGTGCCAGAGCTCTTCGGCCACGTGCGGAGCCAGCGGGGCCAGCATGCGCACCATGGCGTCGGCCACCTCGCGCGGCGTCCGAGCCCCGGTGCCGGTGTGCTTCGTGAGCGCGTTCGTCAGCTCGATGAGCTTGGCGACGGCGGTGTTGAACCGCATCGCGTCCATGTCGTCGCGCACGCCGGCGATCGTGCGATGCAGCAGCCGGCGCAGCTCGGGCGACGGCGGCGCGTCGTCGACCCGCAGCCCGCCCTGCACCTCGTCGACCAGGCTCCGCCACAGGCGCTGCAGGAACCGGTGCATGCCGATGATGTCGCGCGTGTTCCACGGCCGGTCCTGGTCGAGGGGTCCCATCGCCATCTCGTACAGCCGCAGCGTGTCGGTGCCGTACTCCTCGTAGACCTCCTCGGGCGACACCGCGTTCTTCAGGCTCTTGCCCATCTTCCCGAACTCGCGCGTGACCGGTCGGCCGAGGTGGAAGAAGCCGGTCGTCTCGTCGCCGGTCACCTCCGACGCCTCGACGTAGAAGCCGCGCTCGTCGGTGTAGGCGGCGGCGCCGATCATCCCCTGGTTGAGGAGCTTCTGGAACGGCTCCGGCGTCGACACCTCGTTCAGGTCGAACAGCACCTTGTGCCAGAAGCGGCTGTAGAGCAGGTGCAGCACCGCGTGCTCGACGCCACCCACGTACAGGTCGACGCCGCCCGCCTTGGGCGTGCCGTCCGGCCGCGTCCCCTGCATCCAGTAGCGCTCGGTGGCGCGGCCGCAGAACGCGCTCTCGTTGGTCGGGTCGAGGTAGCGCAGGTAGTACCAGCACGAGCCGGCCCAGTTCGGCATCGTGTTGAGCTCTCGCCGGTACGTCTTGGTTCCGCCGCCGAGGTCGAGCTCGACCTCGCGCCACTCGGCGGCGCGGCCGAGCGGCGGCTCGGGGATGCTGTCTTCGTTGTCCTCCGACGTCGTCGGCGTCCACTCGATCAGATCGGGCAGCTCGACCGGCAGCATCGACTCCGGCAGCGCCAGCGGCATGTCGTCCTCGTCGAAGACGATCGGGAACGGCTCGCCCCAGTAGCGCTGCCGGCTGAAGAGCCAGTCGCGCAGCTTGTACGTGACGGTTCCCTCGCCACGACCCTCGGACTCGAGCCAGTCGATCATCCGTCGCTTGGCGTCGATGACGCCGAGTCCGTCGAGGAAGCCGCTGTTGATGGCTGGGCCCTCACCGGTGAACGCCTTGCCGTCGAAGCCGGGCGTGGGCTCCACGGTGCGGATGATGGGCAGGTCGAACTCCTCGGCGAACTCCCAGTCGCGCTCGTCCTGGCCCGGCACCGCCATGATCGCCCCGGTGCCGTACCCCATCAGCACGTAGTCGGCGATGAACACCGGGATGTGCTCGCCGTTCGCTGGGTTCACCGCGTACGCGCCGGTGAACACACCGGTCTTCTGCCGCGACTCCACCTGGCGCTCGACGTCGGACTTCGTCGACGCGTGCCGGCGGTAGCCGGCCACGGCGGCGGCCGGGGAGTCCCACCCGGTGGCGGGGACGCCGTCGATCAGACCGGCCAGGCCGGCGCCGTGCCACGACGCCGGGTCGCTCTCGCCCCACGCGCCGGCCACGATCTCGTCGACCAGCGGGTGCTCGGGCGCGAGCACCATGAACGTGGCCCCGAAGAGCGTGTCCGGACGCGTGGTGAACACCGAGATCTTGGCGTCGCCATGGCCCGCGACCGGGAAGTCGATGCGCGCACCCTCGCTGCGGCCGATCCAGTTGCGCTGCATCAGCTTCACCGGCTCCGGCCAGTCGACGAGGTCGAGGTCGTTGATGAGGCGGTCGGCGTACGCGGTGATGCGCAGCATCCACTGCTTCAGCGGACGCTTGTAGACGGGGAAGTTGCCGCGCTCGCTGCGACCCTCGGCGGTGACCTCCTCGTTGGCCAGCACGGTGCCGAGGCCCGGGCACCAGTTCACCGGTGCCTCGGCGATGTACGCCAGGCGGTGGTCGTCGACCACCTCGCGCTTGCGGCGATCCGTCAGCGCCGACCACTCGACGCCATCAGGGTGGTCGTCGTCGATGACGACGCGCTCGCCCGACTCGAACTCGTCGATCAGGGCGCTGATCGGGCGCGCCCTCTGCGCGTCGGCATCGAACCACGAACCGAACAGCTTCAGGAAGATCCACTGCGTCCACTTGTAGAACTGGGGATCCGTCGTGGACACGCTGCGGCGCCAGTCGTAGCCGAGACCCAGCGCGCGGAACTGGCGCGTCATCGTCTCGATGTTCTTGTTGGTCGTGATCCGCGGGTGCTGCCCGGTCTGCACCGCGTACTGCTCCGCCGGCAGCCCGAAGGAGTCGAAGCCCATCGTGTGCAGGACGTTGAACCCCGTCATGCGCTTGTACCGCGCATAGACGTCCGTCCCGATGTAGCCGAGCGGGTGGCCGACGTGGAGGCCGACGCCGCTCGGGTACGGGAACATGTCCATCACGAACAGCTTCGGGCGGCCGGCGACCTTCTCGAAGCCGTCCGACAGCGGTCCCTCGGGGTTGGCCGTGTGGTACGTGCCGGCCGCCTCCCAGCTCTCCTGCCAGTGGCGCTCGATCTCGTTGGCGAGCGCGGCGTCGTACCGGAACTTCGGTGCGTCGGCCGCTCGTTCGGTCTCGCTCTGCTCGCTCACGGCTTCCATCCTGCCAGCACTCGCTCGGCGACCAATCGTCCGATCTCCAGCGACGCGGTCGCCGCCGGCGACGGCGCGTTGACCACGTTCACCGCCGTGTCCGTCTGCTCGATCACGAAGTCGTCGAGCAGCGCGCCGTCCCGATCGACGGCCTGCGCTCGCACACCGGCCGGTGCCGGCACCAGGTCGTCGCCGCGGAGGTCGGGCACCAGCCGCTGCAGCGCGCGCACGAGCAGCGGGTGCTGGAGCGATCGCCGCACCTCGTCGATCCCGGTGCGCCAGTGCTGCCGGGCCAGCCTCCACGTCCCTCGGTGGCGCGCCATGGCGGCCAGGTCACGCGGGCGGACGGTGCCCCACCCGTAGCCCTCGCGGGCGAGTGCGAGCACGGCGTTGGGACCGGCGTGGATGCCCCCGCTGACGTCGCGCGTCAGGTGGACGCCGAGGAACGGGAAGCGCGGGTCGGGCACCGGATAGATGAGGTTGCGCACGAGCTCGGCGCTCGGGCCGACCACGTGGTGGTACTCGCCGCGGAAGGGCATGATCCGCACCCCGGTGTCGGGCGCGCCCGTCATGCGCGCGATGCGATCGGACTGCAGCCCGGCGCAGCCGACGACCTTGCGGAACGCCAGGTCCCCGTTGAGCACGTTGCCCCGGATGGAGCGCACGGGCGTGGACAGCAGGAGCCGGCCCCCGAGGACGCCGACCTCCTCGGCCATCGCCTCGCACACGGCGGCGTAGTCGACGATGCCGGCCGACGGCACGTGCAGGGCGGCGATGCCGGCGGCGTGGGGCTCGTGGTCGCGCACGTCGACCTCGACGGCGGTGATGCCCTGTGCGTCGGCCCGCTCGCGGAGCGCCTCGAGTCGGGGCAGCTCCTCGGGCTCGGTGGCGACGATGACCTTGCCGCACACGTCGAGGAAGATGCCGCGGTCGCGGCAGTAGTCGATCATCGCCTTCCGGCCCGCCGTGACCGTTCGCGACTTGAGCGAGCCGGGTCGGTAGTAGATGCCCGAGTGCAGGACGTTGCTGTTGCGGCCGCTCTGGTGGCGGGCGATCCCCGCCTCCTTCTCGACCACCACGACATCCAGACCCGGCTCGGTGAGGAGCAGCGCGCGTGCCGTGGCCAAGCCCACGATGCCGGCCCCGATCACGACGACGTCCACCCGCTCCATGTGCTGAAGTCTGCTGTAACGGGATCGCAACCCAGGGGGTCGGAGGCCTGAATGACGACACTGGCGTCCAGGATCGAGCGAGCGTCGGCACGCGGTGCGATCACCTTCGTGACGGGGTCGGGCGAGGAGCGGGTGAGCTGGGCTCGCCTCCACGAGGACGCCCGGCGCATGGCGGCCGGCCTGCAGGCCAGTGGCATCGCGCCCGGGTCGCACGTGGCCATCCTCGGGGCGACCACCCGACCCCTGGTGACCGCCATCCAGGCCACATGGCTGTGCGGGGCGACGGTGGTCGTGCTGCCGCTGCCCATGCGACTCGGCTCCATCGAGGAGTTCGTGCACCAGACCCGAGTGCGGGTGAAGAACGCCGACGTCGAGCTGGTGCTGGTCGATCCCGACTTCGCCCCGTTCCTGGATGCGGCGCCCGGCGATCCGCCGATGGTCCTGTTCGACGAGGTCACCGGCACCGACGCGCGCTACGAGCGCCCCCCGGACGACACCGATGCGCTCGCCATCCTCCAGTTCACGAGCGGCTCGACGTCCGATCCAAAGGGCGTGATGCTGCCGCACCGCACGGTGCTGGCCAACGTCGACGCGATCGCTGCCGCCGCCCAGCTCGACGTCGAGGACGACGTGCTCGTGTCGTGGCTGCCGCTCTACCACGACATGGGGCTCATCGGACTGCTGACGATGCCGATGGCGACCGGCGTCGACCTCGTGCTCGCCGCGCCGCAGGACTTCCTGGCCGCGCCGGCGCGCTGGATGGAGTGGATCGCCCACTACGGCGGGACCGCCACCGCAGGACCGAACTTCTCCTACGCCCTCGCCGCCCGCGCGCTGCGGCGATCCGCGCCGCTCGACCTGTCGCGCTGGCGGCTCGGCCTCAACGGCGCCGAGCCGGTCGACCCCGACGCCGTCGAGGCGTTCGTGGCCGCCGGCGCCCCGCACGGGCTCGATCCGGGCTCGGTGTTCCCGGCGTTCGGCATGGCCGAGGCGACGCTGGCGGTGACGTTCCCCGAGCCGGGCAGCGGGCTGCGCATCGACAGCGTGGACCTCGCCGTCCTCGAGCGCGAGCGCTACGCGGCGCCCGCCGAGGGCGAGGGCTCGCGTCGGCTGGCGCGGCTCGGCCGGCCCGTCCCCGGCCTCGAGATCCGCGTCGTGGACCCGCTCGGCAACGTGCTGCGCGACCGCGAGGTCGGTGAGCTGCAGGTGCGGGGCACGTCGATCACGCCCGGCTACTACAAGAGGCCGGACGTGACTGCGGCGTCGTTCGACGGGGACTGGCTGCGCACCGGTGACCTGGCCTACGGGCTCGAAGGCGAGCTGGTGGTGTGCGGGCGCATCAAGGACGTGATCATCGTCGGGGGGCGCAACGTCTTCCCGGAGGACGTGGAGCGCGCCGTGGCCAACGTCGAGGGCGTGCGTCCCGGCAACGTCATCGCCTTCGGCGTCGACGGCCGCAACGGCCGCGAGTCGCTCGTGGTCGTGGCCGAGAGCCGCGGCGAGGACCTCGACCTGACGAGGAAGATGGTGGGCGAGCGGGTGATCGACGCCGTCGGCATCCCCGCGCGCGAGGTGGTGCTGGTGGAGCCGGGGACGCTGCCCAAGACGTCGTCCGGCAAGCTGCAGCGGTCGCTGTGCCGCGACCGATATCTCTCCTCGGACCTCATCCCCATCTGACTACCGTCGCTACCGGATGCGACGTGTTCCGGCCGGCAGCGACTTCGACGGATGGGTCGAGCTGCTCGGCGTCTCGACGCGGCGGCAGGCAGCCCGACGGCATCTCATGGGGATCGGCGCTCGCGCCGTGCCTGCCATCCGACGGGGCGTCCATCACCACGATCCCGTCGTGCGGCGGGCGTGCGTGAGCATGCTCGACCAGCTCGTCGACGACGAGGCCATCCCCGATCTGGTCGGCGCGCTCGATGACGACGATCCCGAGGTCCTGCGCCGGGCGCTGCACGCGCTGGCGTGCGATGCGTGCAAGAAGAACGAGTGCCACCCTGGCGACGAGCTGTGGGTCGACCGCGCCGTCGAGCTGGCTCGGCACGAGCACATCGACGTGCGCGCCGGCGCAATCGACGCGCTGGCCAAGGCGGCCGGGCGGCGCGCCGACGTCGGTGATGCGCTGCTGGCGATCGCCGAGCGTGAGCGCGATCGCGGGCTCAGTGAGATGGCGAGGCGGGCCGCTCGGTGAGTCAGCGGAGGCGGATGATGCTTCCGTTCACCAGATCGGCGGCCGGCGTGCACAGCCACGCGATCACCTCGGCCACGTCCTCCGGCGGGGCCACGTGCCAGTGCTCGTCGCTCTGCTCCACGAACCGACGCACGTCGTCGGTGACCCACCCGGTGTCGGTGACCGGCGGGTAGACGACGTTGGCGGTGATGCCCTGCCGGCCGAGCTCGCGCGATGCCGTCATCGTGTAGTTCTCCAGTGCCGCCTTGGCCGCGCCGTAGGACGCCTCGCCCGGGAAGCCCATCGGCCCGCCTGACGTGAGGCTGATGATGCGTCCCCAGTCGTCGTGCCGCTCGCGGTGGCGCCGCGCCAGCTCAGCGATGCAGAGCGCGCCGCCGCGGGCATCAACGAGGAACTGCGCGTCGACGGACTCTGCGGTCACCGACACGTCACCGGCGGCGAACGAGTCCTTGCGCCATCCGCTCGCGTTGTTCACCAACACTGACACCGGACCCAGCGCGGTCTCCACCATGTCGAACACGGCAGCGGGCGTCGCCGGATCGCGCAGGTCGGCCTCGACCTTCAGGTCATAGACCGAAGGCGCATTGCGTCGAGCCTCGTGGTACTCGGGCGGCAGGTCGCGCTCGGGTGCCTCGAAGCGCAGGTACGTCACGGCGACGGCGAACCCACCGCGCTGCAGCGCGGCCGCGGTGGCGGCACCGATGCCGTGGTTGCCGCCGGTGACGAGCGCGACGCGGCGCTCAGGCAGCCTTGAGCGCTCCCATGACCTTGCCCCAGCGCTCGGGGTCGCTCTTGTACGGGGCGTAGAACGAGATGCGGCTGACGACGTCGCCGTAGCGCTTCGACAGCTCCGGTCCGATCTGCTCGGGCTCGCCGACGACGGCGAACGTGTTGAGGATCTCGTCGTCGATGAGCGTTCCCATCTCCTGCCACTTGCCCTGCTTCGAAAGGCCGTTCAGCTCCGTCTGCAGGTCGCCCCAGCCGTGGTGGTCGAGCACGCCGCGGTACGCCGGCGTCGAGCCGTAGAACGCGATCTGCTGCCGGGTGCCGGCGGCCGCCTGCTGCATCTGCTCCTCGGTCGCGCCGGTGACGACGAACGCCGGGCCGGAGATCTCGATCTCGCTGAGCTTGCGACCCGCCTTGGCCGCGCCACGCTCGAGCGCGGGCAGCGTGACCGAGCGCAGGTACGACTCGGTGGTGAAGCCGTGGCACAGGAAGCCGTCGGCCACCTCACCGGCGACCTCGGTCATCAGCTCGCCGACGCCGGCCAGCATGATCTTGGCCTTGCCGTACGGGTTGGGCCCCGGATCGAAGAACGGCGTCATCAGGGTGTGCTGGTAGAAGTCGCCGCGGAAGTCGAGCTTGTGCTCGCCGTCCCACGCCTCCCAGATGTGCTTGATGGCGGAGATCATCTCCCGCATGCGCGCCGCCGGGTGCGACCACTCCATCGAGAACCGCTTGGTGATGTGCGGCTTGATCTGCGAGCCGAGGCCGAGGATGTGGCGACCCTTGGAGAACTTCTGCAGGTCGTAGCCGACGTTGGCGAGCGTCATCGGGTTGCGGGCGAAGGCGACGGCGATGCCGGTGCCCAGCTCGACCTTGCTGGTGTGCTCGGCCGCGATGAGCAGCGGGAAGAACGGGTCGTGGCTCGTCTCCGCCGTCCACACCCCGTCGTAGCCGGCCTCCTCGGCATCCCTGGCGCTCTGCGCCGTCTGCTCGAGATCCGTGCTGATGCCCCCGTCGACCTTCATGGACCTGACCCTAGTGTCAGGTCCATGACCGACGTTGTCCTCGACGGATTGGCGTTCCCCGAGGGGCCGCGGTGGCACGACGGGCGCCTGTGGTTCTCCGACATGCACGCGCACGAGGTGGTCGCCCTTGACCCGGTGTCGGGCGAGCGGGAGACGATCGTCGAGGTGCCGCGCTGCCCGAGCGGTCTCGGCTGGCTGCCGGACGGGACGCTGCTGATCGTGTCGATGGAGGACCGGCGCCTCGTCCGGTTCGAGGGCGGCGGGCTGGTCGAGCACGCCGATCTGTCGAGCATCGCCACGTTCCACTGCAACGACATGGTCGTCGACTGGCTCGGCCGGGCCTACGTCGGCAACTTCGGCTTCGACCTCCACCAGCGGGCCGAGATGGTGCCGGCGACGCTGGCCCGGGTCGATCCCGACGGGTCGGTGCACGCCGTGGCCGATGACATGGGCTTCCCCAACGGGTCGGTCATCTACGACACGACGCTGGTGGTCGGCGAGTCCTTCGCCGGTCGGCTCACCGCGTTCGACATCGCCGACGACGGCTCGCTCACGGGCCGGCGGGTGTGGGCGCAGCTGGAGGGCGCGGTGCCAGACGGCATCTGCCTCGACGCCGAGGGCGCCATCTGGGTCGCGTCACCGCTGAGCAACGAGGTCGTGCGCGTGCGGGAAGGCGGCGAGGTCACCGATCGCATCGCGCTCGACCGTGGCGCGTTCGCGTGCATGCTCGGCGGCGCCGACCGGCGCACGCTGTACATCTGCTCGTCGAGGTCCAGCGATCCGGTCGAGAGCGCCCAGCAGCGCAGCGGCCGCATCGAGTCGGTGCGCGTCAAGGTCCCGGGAGCCGGCCTGCCCTAGTCGCGGTTGCGCAGCCAGCGCTCGATCTCGGTGGCGAGCTGCTCGCCACTGGGGAGCAGCGTTGCCGGCCGGGCGCCCTCCTCGGCGTCGTAGTGCGCCTCCAGCGCGGCGACCATCTGCGCGTGCTCGTCGTTGGCGGCGACGAGCTCGTCCAGCCGGCCCCGGAGGGCGCGGCCGGCGTCGTGGAGCGCGGAGGAGTCGAGGCGCAGCCCGGCGGCGACGCTGACGGCGTCGATCAGCTCGGCGCTGGCGCCCGGGTACTGCATGGCCGACACGTAGTGCGGCACCTGGGCCCACACGCCGACGGCAGGGAGCCCGCGCGCGCTGCACGCCTCCTCCAGCGCGCCGTGCAAGCCAGCCGGCACGTCGAGGTTGCCCTGCACGGTACCGACGCGCAGCGCCAGCTCCTTCGACGTCGCGGTCGTGGCGATGCGCCCGGCGCGTGTGTGGGGGACGGGTGCCGGATACGCACCCAGGGGCACGACGATGCGCGTACCGAAGCCGGCCGCGAGGTCGAGCACGTCGGCGATGAAGGCCCGCCAGCGGATGTCGGGCTCGGCGCCGGCGAGCAGGAGGACGTCGCGCCCGTCGAGGTCACGGCCGTGGCGCAGCTCGATCACCGGCCACGTGAGCCCGGTGTTCACACCGTCGACCAGGTGCATGACGGGGCGGCGGCTGCGGTGGTCGACCAGCTCCTCGGTGTCGAACGTCGCCACCAACGTGGAGTCGAGCGACGCCTTCAGGTGGGCCATGGCGCCTGCGGCGGCGTAGCCGGCGTCGATCCAGCCCTCGAGCCCGACGAGCAGCGCCGGCTCCGAGACATCGGGCGTCGCGATGATCTCGTGCAGCGGCATCAGCCCATGCGCTCGACCGCGGCCTTGGCCGACGCGGCGAGGCGCTCGACGTTGGTGCGGAACCCCTCGAACGCGGCGGGATCGGTCGTCCCCATGACGCCCGCCTGGTACCGGGCGTACACGCCCTCGACGATGCACGCCAGCTTCCAGAACCCGAACGCCGTGTAGTAGTCGACGTTCGACAGGTCGCGACCGCTCGCCTTCGCGTAGCGCTCGAGCAGCTCTGCCTTGCGGGGGAAGCCCTCGACCGTCGTGGCCGACGTGTTCAGCAGCGTCGTGTCGTCCGACGGGTCGTTCCAATAGACCATGAGCAGCCCGACGTCGGCCATCGTGTCGCCGAGCGTGCACAGCTCCCAGTCGAGGACGGCGGCGATGTGCCCGTCGTAGCCGACCATGCAGTTGTCGAGCCGGTAGTCGCCGTGGACGATGCCGGCCTTGCCCTGCTCGGGCATGTGCGCCACGAGCCAGTCGTGCACGTCGTCGACGTCGGGCAGCTCCCGCTTGGTCAGCTCCTGGCTGCCCTTGACCTGCTTGTACCAGCGCTTGAGCTGGCGCTCGAGGTAGCCGTCCTTGCGACCGAGGTCGCCGAGGCCGACGGCGTCGACGTCCACCGCGTGCATGGCAGCCATGACGTCGACCAGCGACTCACCGGCGGTGCGGCGCTGCTCGGGTGTGAGCTTCTCGCGCGCGACGTCTGCGGTGCGGATGATGTTCCCTTCGACGAAGCCCATCACGTAGAACGGCGCGTCGTTGACGGAGGTGTCGGTGCAGTACGCCAGCGCCGGCGGCACTGGGACATCGGTGGGACCGAGCGCGGCGATGATCTTGTGCTCCCGGCCCATGTCGTGTGCGCTCTCCAGCACGTGGCCGAGCGGCGGCCGGCGCAGCACGTACTTCGCACCCTTGGCGTCGGTGACGCCATAGGTGAGGTTCGAGTGCCCGCCGGCGATGAGGCTGAAGGTCGCCGGACCCTCGAATCCCTGCACGTTGGCCTCGAGCCACGGCACCACCCGCGCTTCGTCGACGCCGCTCTTGCTCTCTGCCATGGATCGAGAACCTAGCCCCACCGGTATCGTGAACCGCATGGTCGACGTCACCGATGCCACCTTCGAGCAGGACGTCATCGAGCGGTCCAAGACCGTGCCCGTCGTGGTCGACCTGTGGGCGCCGTGGTGCGGTCCGTGCAAGACCCTCGGCCCCATCATCGAGAAGGTCATCGCCGACACCGGCGGCAAGGTCGAGCTGGCCAAGGTGAACGTGGACGAGAACCCGCAGGTGTCTCGTGCGTTCCAGGTGCAGAGCATCCCCGCCGTGTACGCGCTGAAGGACGGCAAGGTCGTCGACGGCTTCGTCGGTGCGCAGCCGGAGGCGGTGGTGGCGAAGTTCGTCGAGACCCTGCTGCCGACCGAGGAGGAGACCGAGGTCCAGAAGCTGCTGCGTGCGGGCGACGCCGAATCGCTGCGCCGCGTGCTCGACCTCGAGCCCGACAACGCCGACGCCATCGTCGCTCTGGCTGAGCTGCTCGTGCGCGAGGGCCAGAACGAGGACGCGCTCCAGCTCCTCGCTCGCATCCCGGAGACGGGCGAGACGCGACGCGTCGCAGCGATGGCCCGTCTCGGCGACGCGCCGGCCGACGACGTCGACAGCCAGCTCGAGTCGCTGCTCGGTCAGGTCAAGGAGGACGACGAGGCTCGTCAGAAGTTCGTCGACCTGCTCGAGGTGCTCGGTCCCGACGACCCGCGCACCGCGCAGTGGCGTCGGCGGCTCACCCAGCAGCTGTATTGATCGAGCGTCACGGCGACCACTGGCGCTGGGTCGGCGGGCCGGTGCCACCGGGCGCGTCGGCCATCACGATCGGCCCGGTGATCTCGGTGCGGCGGCACGCGGCCGCCAGCGAGCGCCTACTGCGCCACGAGCAGGTGCACGTGGCGCAGTGGCGGCGCTTGGGCGTCGCCGGCTTCCTGCTCCGCTACGTGGGGGCGTACCTGCGGTGGCGCGTGCACGGCCACGGGCACTGGGACGCGTACCGGCGGATCCCACTGGAGATCGAGGCCGACTTCCTCAGTAGATTGGCCTGACCGCTTCCCCCGGAGACGTTCCTGACGCGCCCGGAGGCCAGCGTGCCCGACCTCG
>DASUCO010000077.1:0-18828 GCA_036275955.1 Acidimicrobiales bacterium | reverse complement strand
CGTCAGCGACCACGTCCGCCGGGCGTGGGCCAACGAGATCCAGGTCGAGCCCATCCGACTCCCGGACGGCGACCAGCCCGACCGCCCCTGGGTCCGCGAGGGTCAGGCGGCCTGGGCCGCCCGCTCGCTGTAGCTCAGCGGCGAGCGAGCAGGGTCTCGATGTCGCCGCGGTGGGGCATGGACGGCTCGGCGCCGGCCTTGGTGACAGCGAGCGCGCCGGCGGCGTTGCCGATGCGGGCCGCCTCGAACAGGTCGGCGCCGCCGGCCAGAGCGGCGCACAGCGCGCCACAGAACGCGTCGCCGGCGCCCACCGTGTCGATGCAGTCGACGTCGTGCGGCTCGTACCGCTGCTCGCGTCCGCCGCTGCGCACGAGCGCGCCCCGCTCCCCCAGGGTCAGGACGAGATCGATGCCGTCAACCGCCCCGAGTGCGGCCGCCTCCGTCTCGTTGGGGACGAGCACGTCGATCAGACCGTCGTAGTCGCGCAGGTCCCCGACGGCGGGCGCCGGGTTGAGCACGACGACGGCGCCGGCTGCCTTCGCGTGGCGGGCCGCCTCGATCGTCACCGCCGCCGGCAGCTCCCACTGCAGCAGCACCACCTTGGCGCCGGCGAAGACGTCGACCGGCGCGGTCGATCCCCTCGCGGTCCAGTGCGTCGAGGAACTCGCGCCCGAACGCGTCGTCGCCCACCCGTCCGACCATCGCCACGACGGCGCCGCTGCGCGCGGCGGCCACCGCCTGGTTGAAGCCCTTGCCCCCGAGGAACTGGGCGAACGACTCGCCGATCACCGTCTCACCCGGCTTGGGCAACGTCGGGGTGACGGCGACGAGGTCCATCATGAACGACCCCACCACCACGAGCTCGCTCACGTGAGCCGCTTCCCCAGCGCGCCACCCGGGTGGTGCTTGGCGAAGTCCTCCGGCCCGAAGCCGCGCGCCGCCATGAGCCCCACCGCCAGCGCGTCACCCAGCACCATCGTCACGGTCGTCGACGCCGTCGGCGCCAGGTCGTGCGGGTCGCACTCGCGGTCGACGCCGGCGTCGATGGAGACGTCGGACAGGCGTGCCAGCGTCGACGACCCGCCGCAGCCGGAGATGCCGATCACGTGCGCGCCGGGCTGCACCAGCTCGACGAACGCGCACACCTCGGCCGTCTCGCCCGAGTTGGAGATGGCGATCACGACGTCCCCGTCCCGCACCAGGCCCGAGTCACCGTGGAGGGCGTCGGCCGCGTGCACGAACGACGCCGGCGTGCCGGTCGACGTCAGCGTCGCCGCGATCTTGGCCCCCACCAGGCCCGACTTCCCGAGGCCGGTGACGATGACCCGCCCCGACGACGACAGGATCAGCTCGACGGCCCGCTCGATGGGTTCGGTCGATCGACCGACCAGCGCGCTGACGGCATCGGCCGCCACCTTGATCGCGGCGGCGATCTCGTCTCCCACGTGCGAAGTTCTATCGACGATCGGGGATGACCGTCTCGCCCGTCATCTGGTTCACGTAGATCTTCCAGGGATAGTGATCGCCCTCACCCGGCTCGTCGGTGGTCTGCATGTGCTGTGTCAGCGCCTTGCGCCAGTGATCCGAGTCGTTCGAGGTGGTCATGTGCACCGTGGCCGAGTGGTGGAACGTGACGTCACCCCGCTTGATCGGGCACGCCACGGCACGGGACTCGTCGGGCGTCACGTGCAGGAGGTCGCTCTGCACGCCGTCGACGAGCTTGTGCTCGAGGACCCCCTCCTTGTGGCTGCCGTCGATGAAGTGCATGCACCCGTTCGTGGTGTCGACGTCCTGCAGCGGGATCCACGACGTGATGCCCTTGTCGGTGAGGTTGCGGCCCCAGTAGCCCTCGTCCTGGTGCCAGTACGTGGGCGTGTCGTTGTGGGGCGGCTTGCCGAGGAACTGGTTGTACCAGAACGCCACCTCCTTGCCGAGGAGCGCCGACCCGAACACCGCAGCCCACGTGCGGAACGGGGCGTCGACGATCTCGGGCCACACCAGCTCGGGCCACGACTGCACGATCTTGAACGACCGCGCCTCCTTCTCCTCCGAGGCGTCCCACGCCCAGTCGAACGCAAGCTTCTCCTTCTGCAGGATCAGCGTGTCGAGGTGCCCCTCGAGCTCGTCGAGGTCCTCGGCCGGGATGGCGTCCTCGACCACGAGGTAGCCGTGCTCGCGGAAGAACGCGATCTGCTCATCCGACGCCACAGGGTACGTCATGTTGATACCAACGGTATCGGAAGACCGCTGGAGTCGCAAGACCGCAGAGGTCAACCCGTACGCTGACCACGTGGCTCCTCGACGCCGACTGACCCGGGAGGAGAGCAAGGCGCGCACCCGCCAGGAGCTGCTCCGCGCCGCAAGCCGGTTGTTCCTGCGCAACGGCTTCGTCGCCACGTCGCTGTCGGACATCGCCGAGGAGGCGGGCCTCACCAAGGGCGCGGTGTACTCCAACTTCGACAGCAAGGAGGAGCTGTTCCTGGCGCTCCTCGCCGGCGACCAGGAGCGGCCGTTCGCGCCGCAGGAGGACCTGGCGCCATCCGACCTCAGCCATGCCACCGGCCCCGATCCCCTGGCTCGCGCCCGCGCGTGGGGCGAGCACCTCGGCGGGCTGCAGCCGAACCGCCGCAACGTCGCGCTGTTCCTCGAGATGAACGCGTTCGCGCTGCGCAACGAGCGCACGCGCACCGGCGTGGCCGAGCACAACGCGCAGTTCTTCGAGGAGCTCGGCACCGGTCTGCGCGACGTCCTCGACGCGCCCGACGCCGACCCGATGATGCTCGGCATCATCGCCCAGTCCCTCTACGTGGGGCTGATGATGCACAGCGCCTTCACCGGCGAGGTCGACCCGTCGCTCTTCGCGACGGCGTACGAGTCATTGGCCGCCGCCGCTCGTTCGACCGCGCCAACCTGACACGAGCGTCACAATTCGGATACCGTCGGAATCCATGCAAGACGTCGCCGACCTGACGCGTGTCGCACCCGTGCTCGACAGCCGCGCCTGCACCTTCGAGAACCCGACGGGTGCGCGAGGTGCCGGCGGCCGAGCCGCCAACGGGCGCAAGGGGGCGCCGTTCCAGCAGCTGGCGCCGGGCGAGGTCGTGACGCTCGCCGACGTGGACGGTCCCGGCGTCGTGCGCCACATCTGGATGACGTTCCCGCCGGCGCGTCCGGAGGTGATGCGGGCCATGGTGCTCGAGGTCTTCTACGACGGTTCACTGACGCCGTCGATCAGCGTTCCAGCGCTCGACTACTTCGGCGTCGCCATGGGCCGCCCGGCCCCGTTCAGCTCGGCGCTGGCCTCGATGCAGGAGGGTCGCGGCTTCAACAGCTACGTCCCGATCCCGTTCGGCGACCACATCAAGATCACGTTCAGGAACGGAAGCGCGCAGTCGATCCACCTCTACTACCAGGTGGACTTCACGCTCGAGGAGCTCGCACCCGAGACGGGCCGGCTGCACGCGACGTTCCGCCGGGAGAACCCCACCGTCCTCAAGCGCGACTTCGTCATCGAGGACGGGCTGCACGGACCCGGTCGCTTCCTGGGCTGCGTCGTCGGCATCAGGACCATCGAGGGTGGGTTCTGGTACGGCGAGGGCGAGGTGAAGGTGTACCGCGACGGCGACACCGACCTGCCCACGATCTGCGGCACCGGGCTGGAGGACTACGTGGGCACCGCGTGGGGCATGGAGGCGCACGTCGCCCACTACGCCGGCGTGCCCCTCAGCGCGGGACCGGAGGGCGCGCGGGTGCCCGACTGGGTCAGCTTCTACCGCTGGCACGTCCTCGACCCGATCATGTTCGAGTCGTCGATCAAGGTGACGATCCAGCAGATCGGCTACGACGGCTTCTTCCCCGGTGACGAGGAGCGCATGAAGCGGTTCATCACCGAGGACCGCATCGCCGGCAACGGCCTGAACACCACGCTCCCCAACGACGGGCCGAGCCCGTTCCTCGGGCACGGCATCGTCGAGCGCATCGACGACTACTGCGCGGTGGCGTTCACGATGTGCCGTGACGCGCAACCAGTGCCGCGCGTCGACATCGCCGCCGCCACCGCCGACCTCGAGCGCCGCGACTACGAGGCCGCGAACCCGATGGAGCTCATGTTCACCGCCAGCGGCGTGGTCTAGGCCGCGTGCGCCGTTGCGCCCTCGTGGCCGTCGCGGGACTGGCACTCGCCGCCTGCAGTGGCGACGCCGACGAGCTGGTTCGGGCGCAGGAGATCCTGCACGACCGAGATCGCTTCGAGACGGCGGTCGAAGCCGGCGAGGCGCTCGCCGAGGTGGCCGACCGCCTCGTGTCCGACGCCCAGTCGTGCGAAGACGACTGCGATCCGCGCTTCGAGGCCGCCGCCTACGCCCGGGTCCTCGCCCTCCGCGTCCTCGGCTGCACCGCCCCCGGGCGGGAGGCGGCGCGGACGGCGATGCTGGAGCACGTCGAGGCCCTGCGCGACGGCTCGAAGCACCCGCCGGCTCCCGCCGTGCCGGACTGCCCGGGTCCGACCTGACCGGCAGGTGACGCGTCCGAATTGGTCGAATCCTCCTACCTGAGGATAGCGTCAGGTTTGGGGGTCAGCGTGACGGCACGGGCAGTCGCATGGGCAGCGGGAGCGTTCGCCATCGCACTCCTGCCCGCGTGCGGGCTCGGGGACAAGCAGGCCATGGCCGACCGGGTCGTCGACGGCGTCGAAGCGACCCTCTCGGCCCGTACCGCGACCGGCACGATCGGCGTGACGGCCGAGGTCGTGAAGGTGCCGGCCGCCATGAGCGCACTGGCGGACCAGCAGGGCGTCGACTTCGAGCTGCCGCCGCGGTCGAAGGAGGTGTCCTTTCCCGTTGCCATCGACATGGCCGAGGCCAGGGCGCACCTCCTCGACGGCGAGGAGCCCTTCGAGGTGTTCGACGACCTCGCCATCTACGGGTTGCGGCAGAGCGCGGCCGACGACGACGCCCGACCGTGGGCCCGCGTCGACCTGGACGAGCTCGGCGAGGGTGAGGCGGAGATCGACGCGCAGCAGGACGCGCCGATCATCGCGGTGAACGCCATCAGCCCGACGCTGCTGGTCGACCTGGCCGCGGGTGCGCTCACCGGCAGTCTCGAGGATCAAGGCACCGAGGAGATCGCCGGGGTGCAGACCACCCGGTACGACGCCAACTTCGATCTCGACAAGACCACGCAGGACACGCGCGAGGACCGCTACGACGAGAAGCGCCGTGAGGCGGTCGAGTCGCTGTTCGACGTGCTCACCGTCAAGGGTCGGGTGCACCCGGGCTCGGTGTGGCTGGACGACGACGGTCGACTGCGGCAGTTCGTGCTGCGGCTCCAGACCGAGCCGGAGATCGACTCGGTCATCGAGGTGGCGCTCCGACTCACGCTGGACGAGATCGGCGCCCCGGTGACGATCACCGTTCCCGGCCAGCGCGACTGGCTCGAGGTCTCGAGCATGGTCGGGTTCCTCCGCACCGTGATGCCCGAGGGCCTGATCATGGCTGCGTTCACCGCTGAGGACGGCGGTGCAGCGCCCCAGGCCGAGGGACTCCTCCCCACGACGACGACGGCGCCGTGACGTCGATCCGCCGCACCCTGTTCGCTCCCAGCCTCGTCGTCGCCGCGTACCTGCTCGGCCTGCTCGTCGTGCTGCTGTGGGGCGACGAGGGCCAGCCGGTGCTGCGCGCCAACGCGGCCATCATCGGTGTCGGTGGTGTCTCCGGTGCGCTGACCGGCCTGACCGCGGCGAGCATCGTGCTCGTCTACCGGTCGAGCCGCATCGTGAACTTCGCACAGGCGGGCTTCGGCGTGGCCGCGACGATGTTCTACCTGCTCGTCAGCGCCCGCTGGGGCTGGAGCTGGTGGATCGCCGTGCCGGTCGCGCTCGTGGCCGCGATGGTGGTCGGGTTCTTCTTCGAGTCGCTCGTCGTCCGGCGGTTCATGCGTTCGCCCCGCCTCGTGCTCACGGTCGTCACGATCGCACTGGCCCAGACGCTGGGTGGGGTGGCCCTGAGCATGCCGCGCTGGTTCGGGTACGAGCCCGATCCGGAGGACTTCCTGGCCGGCCTCGCCGCGCTGCCACCCATCGCGCCGTCCACCCCGTTCGAGCGGTGGACGTTCGAGTGGTTCCCGATCCGCTTCACCGGCGATCACGTGCTCGCGCTCGTGGTCTCCGCGCTCGCGCTCGCGTCGCTCGGCTTCCTCCTGCGACGGTCGCGAATCGGCGCCGCGATCCGCGGAGCCTCCGAGAACACCAAGCGGGCCGAGCTGCTCGGCATCAACGTCAGCACCCTCTCCTCGGTCGTCTGGGTGGTCGCCGCGCTGCTGGGCGCGATGGCCGGGATCATGAACGGCATGGTCGGCGACCAGAGCGTCGCCGGCGCCGTCGGCCGTGGCGTGGGCGGTTCGACGAGCGTCGCCGCCGCCGTCGGAGCCACGGTGCTGCTCCGGGCGCTCACCGCCGGCGTCATCGCGCGGATGTCGAGCATCCCGATCGCCGTCGCCGCGTCGATCGCCATCTCGATGTTCGAGCAGTCCGTGTACTGGGCGACCGGCAGCACCAACACCGTCGACGTGGTGCTCGTCGTCGTCGTGGTCGTCGCCCTCCTCCTGCAGCGCCGGGCGGCTGGCCGCTTCGACGAGGCCGAGACCGCGAGCTGGGAGTCGACCGAGGAGATCGCCGGGATCCCGTCACAGCTCTCCTCGCTCCCACAGGTGCGCGCCGGCGTCCGCCGCTCGCTGTGGGTCCTCGCGCTCGTCGTCGCTGCCTACCCATGGGTGACGTCGCCGAGCCAGACCAACCTGGGCGCCGTCTACGCCATGTACGGCATCGTCGGCATCTCGCTGGTCGTGCTCACCGGCTGGGCCGGCCAGATCTCGCTCGGCCAGTTCGGGTTCGTCGCCATCGGTGCGGCGGTCGGCGGCGCCGTGACGGCCAACCTCGGCCTGCCGTTCCCCGTGGCGCTCGTGCTCGGCTCGGTCGCGGCCGGCGCGGTGGCCGTCGGCATCGGCCTGCCGGCGCTCCGCATCAAGGGGCTGTTCCTCGCCGTGACGACGCTGGCGTTCTCCGTCGCCACCTCGACGTGGGTGCTTCGCTTCGGGTGGGTGCCGGACCAGGTGACGCGGCCCGCGTTCCTCGGCTTCGACAGCAAGACCGACGAGCGCACCTACTACTACATCGCCCTCGCCGGGCTGGCGCTCGTGATCTTCCTCGCCCAGGGTCTCCGGCGCACGCGGACCGGTCGGATCCTCATCGCCATGCGCGACAACGAGCGGACCGCGCAGGCGTACGGAGTCAACCTCGTGCGCATCCGCCTCACGGCGTTCGCCATCTCCGGCATCTTCGCCGGTTTCGCCGGCGTCCTCTTCGCCCATCACCAGAACGGCGTCGACGCGCAGTCCTACGGACCCGAGCAGAGCATCCAGATGTTCCTCATGGCGGTGATCGGCGGCCTCGGCTCCGTGTACGCCGTCCTCGTCGGCGCGCTCTACCTCGGCACGGTCACCGTGGTGCTCGACAACGCCGCCGGCCAGCTGCTCGCCAGCTCGGTCGGCGTGCTGCTCATCCTGCTGTTCTTCCCGAGCGGTCTCGGGGCGATGGTGTTCCAGGCTCGCGACGCGTGGCTGCGCCGCATCGCGCTGCGCAACCGGATCTTCGTGCCCACGCTGCTCGGCGACCGGCTCAAGGAGGGCGAGGAGGCTCGGGTGCCGATCGCGGCGCCGCCCGACGACCTCGTCGAGACGGGGGTCCGGTATCGCCTCGACTCGAACATCGGCGAGCAGGGCGCCAGCCAGCTGACGAAGCTGTGGAGGTACTGATGGGGCGCGTGCGTGAGGTTCTCGCCGAGTACAAGCCGTCGAACGTGACGGGGGGCGCCTCAACGACGCCGCTGCTCGTGCTCGCCGCGCTCAACGGCCTCGACGAGCTCGACCGCTCCGCGTTCAGCGTGCTCGTCCCGGAGATCCGCGACTACTTCGGCGTCTCGCTCACCACGATCCTGACGGTCACCGCGCTCTCGGCGATGCTGCCGATCCTCTTCGCCCTGCCCGTCGGGTTCACCGCGGACCGGTCCAACCGGACGCGCATGGTCGCCGCCGGCGCCGTGCTGTGGGGCGCGTTCTCCATCCTCACCGGCTTCGCCACCAGCCTCTTCCTGCTGGGGCTGTACCGCATCGGCGCCGGCATCGGCCGCACCGTGGAGCCCGCCAGCCTCTCGCTGATCGCCGACCACTACCCGCCGGAGAAGCTCACCGGCACGTTCTCGGTGTACCGCATGGGCAACGAGCTCGGCCTGCTGGTCGCCCCCGCGCTCGCCGGAACGTTGGCGTCGATGTTCTTCTGGCAGGTCCCGTTCCTCGTGTTCGGCGTGCCGTCCCTCCTGCTCGCTGCCTTCATGGTGCTCCGCATGCGCGAGCCGCGACGAGGCGAGCAGCTGCGGCGGTCGCTCGGCATCGAGGAGATCGAAGACATCGAACCGCCGAGCTGGACCGAGTCGTGGCGCATCGCCCGCGGCGTGCGCACCCTGCGACGCATCTGGTGGGCGCTGCCGTTCCTCGTCGGCTCGGTCGTCGGGATCCTCAGCCTGCTGTCGGTGTACTACGACGAGGTGTTCGACCTCTCGGTCGCGACGCGCGGCACGATCGCCTCCTTCGACCGCGTGTTCGCGATCGTGGGCGTCCTCGTCGGCGGCGCCATCGGCAACCGGTTCCTCGCGGATCGACCCCACCGCGTGGTGCTCTACGCCGCGGTCGCGGCGGTGATCCCCGCCGGCGCGTTCGTCGTCATCGCCACGACGCCGTGGCTGCCGGTCGCGATCGCCGCCGGTGCGGTCACGTCGCTCATCACGCCGATGCTCGGGCCGACCACGTACGCACTGATGAGCCTCGTGATCCCGCCCCGAGTCCGAACGTTCGCGCTCTCCGGGGGCGCGCTCTTCGTCGCCCCCGGGCTCCTCGTGCTGCCCCTCGCCGGCGGCATGGCTGACCGCTTCGGTGCCCGCGCCGGCATCCTGATGCTCGTCCCGGTCTTCTTGATCGGCGCCGCGATCCTCGGCTCCGCCGGTGCCAGCGTCGAGGCCGACATCCGGGCCGCTGCCGCATCGGCAGCGGCCGCGGCCGCGGTCCGCCAGGCTCGAGCGGAGGGACGGACCAAGCTGCTCGTCTGCCGTGACGTGGACGTCCACTACGGGCAGGTGCAGATCCTCTTCGGGGTCGACTTCGACGTGGAGGAGGGCGAGATCGTCGCGCTCCTCGGCACGAACGGCGCCGGCAAGTCGACGCTGCTGAACGCCATCTCCGGCGTCGTCACCGCCTCGAACGGCTCGATCACCTACGAGGGCGAGGACATCACGTTCCTCCCGGCGTCGGAGCACGTCCGCGAGGGCGTGGTGATGGTGCCCGGCGGCAAGGGCGTCTTCCCGAGTCTCACCGTCGCGGAGAACCTGCGACTCGCGGAGTGGGCCCTCGCGGGGGACCTCGACGCCGAGCGCGAGCGTGTGCTCGACCTGTTCCCCAGGCTGCGCGAGCGCGCCAGCGAACCGGCTGGGTCGCTGTCCGGAGGCGAGCAGCAGATGCTGGCACTGGCGCAGGCGTTCCTGGCCAAGCCTCGCCTGCTCATCATCGACGAGCTCTCGCTCGGCCTGGCACCGGCGATCGTCGAGCAGCTCCTCGACGTGATCCGCTCGGTCCGTGCTGCCGGCACGACCGTCGTGCTCGTCGAGCAGTCGGTCAACGTCGCGCTGACCATCGCCGACCGCGCCGTGTTCATGGAGAAGGGCCAGGTTCGGTTCTCTGGACCGACGGCCGAGCTCATGCAGCGGGGTGACATCCTGCGCTCGGTCTTCCTCGCCGGCGCCGGTGTCGGCTCCGGCGCCAAGAAGACCCGCGAGCGGGCGCCGTGGGAGGAGGAAGGCGAGGTCGTCCTCGACGTCGCCGACATCAGGCGCTCCTTCGGCGGGGTGGCCGCGCTGAACGGCGCCCACCTCACGCTGCGCCAGGGTGAGATCCTCGGCATCATCGGCCCGAACGGTGCCGGCAAGACGACGCTGTTCGACGTCATCTCCGGCTTCGTCCCGCCGGACACCGGGACGATCACGTTCGTGGGCGACGACGTCACCGACAAGTCACCCGACGAGCGCGCCCGGCTCGGCCTTGTGCGGTCGTTCCAGGACGCCCGCCTGTTCCCGGCGCTGACGGTCGAGGAGAACATCCTCGTCGCGCTCGATCAGCACCTCACGTTGCGCAACCCGGCGCTCGGCGCCCTCCGGCTCCCGAACGTGCGCAAGGCCGAAGCGCGCCTGCGCAAGCGGGTGGATCGCCTCGTGAGCCTTCTGAACCTCGGGCCGTTCCGCGACAAGTTCGTGCGCGACCTCTCGACCGGCTCACGACGACTGGTCGACCTGGCTTGCGTGCTCGCTGCCGATCCCACCGTGCTGCTGCTGGACGAGCCATCGTCCGGCATCGCGCAGCGCGAGACGGAGGAGCTCGGTCCGCTCATCCAGCGCATCAAGACGGAGACGGCGTGCTCGATCCTCATCATCGAGCACGACATGACGCTGATCTCGTCCGTCTCGGATGAGCTGATCGCCATGGACCTCGGCGCCGTCGTCACCCGCGGCCGGCCCGACGAGGTCCTGAGCCATCCCAAGGTCGTCGAGTCCTACCTGGGCACGTCCGAAGAGGTCATCAAGCGTTCCGGCCAGCTGGCCTGACAGGAAGAGAGAGCATGGACATCAAGCGGTTCCAAGAGCTGTTCGACCGTCTCGCGGCGAACGTCAACACCGTCATCCACGGCAAGGAGGACGTCGTCCGCCTCGCACTGGTGGCCATCTGCTCCAACGGCCACGTGGTGTTCGAGGACGTCCCCGGGGTCGGCAAGTCGATGCTCGCCCGCGCCCTCGGCGCCTCGATGAAGGCCGCTGTCGGCCGCGTGCAGTGCACGCCCGACATGCTCCCGGGTGACATCACCGGCTCGTCGGTCATCGACACGAGCAAGAAGCAGATGGACTTCACCTTCCGCGCCGGCCCGATCTTCACGAACATCCTCCTCGTCGACGAGGTCAACCGCGCCACGCCCAAGACGCAGTCGGCGCTGCTCGAGGCCATGGCCGAGCGTCAGGTCACCGTCGAGGGAACCACCCACCCGCTCCCCAACCCGTTCCTGGTGCTCGCGACCCAGAACCCCGTCGAGCAGGCCGGCACGTTCCCCCTTCCGGAGGCGCAGCTCGACCGGTTCCTGTTCCGCCTCACGATGGGCTATCCCGGTCTGGAAGCGGAGCGGAAGGTGCTGCGCGGCAACGCCCGCGGGCTCGAGGTCGAGACCATCAAACCGGTGTGCACGATCAAGGAGGTGCTCGAGATGATCGAGCTCGCTGCTCAGGTCGAGATCACCGAGCCGGTCGAGACGTACATCCTCGAGATCGTCCAGGCCACGCGCCAGGACCCAGCGCTGCTCATGGCCGCCTCGCCTCGCGCCTCCATCGCGCTGGCGAAGGCCTCCAAGGCCCTCGCCGCCGCCGACGGCCGCGAGCAGGTCTATCCCGAGGACGTGCGGGCGTTGCTCAACCCCGTACTGAACCACCGCGTGATCCTCACCCCCGACGCGCTCCTCCGGGGCGAGACCGTCGATGACGTCCTCGAGCGCGCCATCAGCCGCATCAAGCCCCCGATGGGCCTGAAGGTCGCGTAGCGCATTGCCCGCTCGCCCCACGCTCACGCTCGCCCAGCGGCGACGCCTCGCTCGCGAGGCCGAGGCTCGACAGAGCCCGGTCCGACGCGCCCTCGAGGCAGTCACCAGCCGGACCGGCATCACCTCGTCGGGACTCATCCTCGTGGCGATCGCGATCGTGGCGTGGCTGGTGGGCTACTGGATCGGCGGTCGCCCGCTGTACCTCGTCGCGTACGGCGCGCTGGCTGTGCTCGGACTGGCCTGGGGCATCGGGCGACGACCGCTTCCCCTCACCGGCACGCGCGCGGACCTGCGACCGCGCGTGGCCGAGGGCGCGGAGGTGTCCATCGAGGTGGCGCTGACGGCGTCCCGCTCGTTGTCCAACGTCGTGCTCGAGGAACAGGTGCCGGCGATGCTCGGCGAGCCCGCTCGACTGCCCATCGCCACCGTCGACGGCGGCGAGACGGTCGGACACACCTACTCGCTCGTCGCGTGGCGGCGCGGCTCGTACACGATCGGGCCGCTCGTGGCCCGCTGGGGTGACCCGTTCGGGCTCACGGACCGGACGGCAGTCCTCGCCGAGCCGTTCGAGCTGCTGGTCCATCCGGCGGTGGAGCCCGTGGAGGACCACCCGCTGACCCGCCTGTGGGAGGACCCGCCGTTCCGCCCGCCGGTGTCGCGGCCGTGGCCGCACGGCATGGAGTTCTATGGCATGCGGCAGTACCAGAAGGGCGACGACATCCGCCGCATGGTCTGGCGCGCGTTCGCCCGCACCGGCGAGCTGCTCGTGCGAGAGAGCGAGCAGGGCATCACGGACAAGCTCGTGATCATCTTCGACCAAGACCGCGAGAACCACTCGAAGGGCATCGTCTCCGACTCCTTCGAGGCTGCATGCCGGGTCGTCGCCTCACTGGGCGTTCGCCACCTGCGCGACGGCTACAGCGTCACCGTCGAGGGCACCTCCGACAAGATCGTCGGTCCCCTGCGCGGCGGGCCGAGCAGCATCCAGCTGCTCGACGAGCTCGCACGCATCGAACCGGTGAAGGGCTCGCTGCGCGAGATGTTCGACCGCCTGTTGCTCTCCATGCGACGCGACACACACGTCGTGGTCGTCACTCCGCTGCTCGACAGCGCGGCGGCGTCGCGACTGCGACTTCTCGTCGATCGCGGCCAGTCGGTCGTCGTCGTGGCGCTCATGTGGCTCGACGAGGCCGTCGACACGCTGGCGTCGGCTGCCGGCCTCGGGGTCCACGTGGTCGAGGTCGGACCGAACACCAACCTCACGCTCGCGTTCCGGCGCGAGGTCGCGGCGGTCAGTCGATGACGGTGATCGACGAGCCCCGGGTCGACGAGGTCGTCGAGCAGATCGAGCCGCCCGACCTCCCGCCGTCGCCGCCGGTCGGCGACGGCGAGGACGACGAGCGCCCAGCGCTCGGAGACCTGGTCCGTCCCGCGCTGGCGGCCGCGTTCGCCACAGCGGCCCTCGGACTCGTCGCCGGCGGCATCTTCGGCTCCTGGCCGGCGCGCCTCACCGGACTGGTCGGCGCGTTCGCGGGCGCGGGATGGGCGGTGCTCGCGCAGCGCTCCCGACGGCCCACGTTCGCGCAGGCGATCTTCCCGCCGGTGGCCCTCTTCATCGCCGCCATCTCCCTCATCCCGCGCGGTGAGAGCCCGGCTGCGCTCTTCCGGCTCATGGCCGACGCCGTCGAGGCCGGGCGGCTGTTCCGCCCGCCGGTCCCGTTCGATCCGGGTTGGACGCCCCTCCTGCTGCTGCTGACGTCGCTGATCGCGTTCGCCGCGGCCTGGGTGGGCACCGCCATGGGCCGGCCCCGCCTGGCCGTTGCGATCCCGCTGCCGATCGTGGGCCTCACCGCCATCACGCAGCCCGACGACGGCCAGTTCATCGCCGGCATCTGCGCGTTCCTGCCGATCCTCGCCGCGCTCGCCGTGCTCTTCGGCGGCGACACCCGCCGCGCGTCGGACCTCGACCGCTCCTTCGAGGCGAAGCGTGCGGTGCGCAGCGCGCTCGCGGCGGTGCCCGTCGTCGCGCTGCTCTTCCTGTTCGGCAACGCCTCGTTCCTCTTCCCCGAGCCGAGGTACGACCCGAACGAGCAGCCGCAGAAGCCGAAGGCCGTGCCGCTCTCCGCGTCCGAGGACCGCGTGCTGTTCGAGGTCGACACCGACTCCGACATCACCGGTCCGTGGCGCACCGGCGTCCTCGACGTCTACGACCCCGAGGACGCGTTCTGGAAGTCGCCGCCGAAGGAGCTCGAGCGACTCCCCGCTGACGGTGTGCTCAGCGACGTGCGAGCCGGCGCCGAGCAGCAGCAGGTCACGATCACGATCCGGGACCTCGGCAACGCCGCCGCGCTCCCCGCGCTGGCGGGCACGACGCGGATCACCTTTGCCCAGGACCCGCCCAGCTCCACCCGCCTCGACGTGCGCACCGACCTGCTGCGGGTCGAGCAGGGTCGTGTGCCCGCCGGCCTTGCCTACACGCTGGCGCTGCCCGCCTACCCGACCGGCGATCAGCTGCTGAAGGCGACGGTGCCGGAGGGCAAGCGGTACTCGGAGCAGCTCGAGATCTCGAAGCCACCGGCCGTCGTCCAGGACATCCTCGTGACCGCGGGACCGAGCCCGTGGGAGAAGCTCGATGCCCTGCGCACGAAGCTGCTGGCCACGGTGTCGTCCAAGGGCGCGGGATCGCCGGTCGAGGTCACGGCCAAGCGCGTCGGCGAGCTCTTCCGCGACAACGCAAAGGCCTCGCCGTACGAGATCGTCGCCGCCGAGGCGATGCTGGCCCGCTGGGCCGGCGTCCCGTCACGCATCGGGTTCGGGTTCGACGGCCTCAACGACGAGGACGGCGTGCTCACCGTGCGGCCTCGCAACTCGGCGCAGTGGCTCGAGGTGTACTTCGAGGGCTTCGGGTGGACTCCACTGATCGGCTCGCCCAACCAGGCCGAGGCGACACTCGACTCCGACCCCAACGCCCGCTACACGCCGACGGTCCTGCCATCGGACGACGTGGCCGTGGAGCTCTACCTGGCCTACGAGGTGCAGGACTTCGAGCAGCTGTACCAGCGCGTGCGGCGCCAGATCGTGCGCTGGGCGCCCGTGCTGCTCAGCCTCGCTGCGCTCTGGTTCGTCTGGCCCATCGGCGCCAAGGCGTGGCGGCGGGCGAAGCGGCGCCGGTGGGCGGCGGCCATCGGCCCCCGGGCGCAGATCGCCGTCGAGTACGCCGAGCTCCGCGACCTCGCGGTCGACCTGAACGTCGGCGACATCTGGTCGACGCCGCTGGAGTACACCTTCGAGGTCAAGGACGACGTCGAGCACACCGAGCTGGCGTGGCTCGTGACCCGCGCGCTGTACGGCGACATGAAGGACACGGCGACGGACGAGGACGTGCGCGCTGCGGAACAGCTGGGTGCCTCGGTCCGGCGCCGACTCCTGCGGGCCCAACCCGTGCAGTCCCAGCTGCTGGCGCTGGTCACCCGCGCCTCGATCGTGCAGCCGTACTCGACGGAGGTGCCGAACGTCCGGCAGCTGAAGCTGCCGCGACCGAAGCTCCGCCCGCGCCTGCGCCTCCCGCGCCGGCGCCGAACCGCCCTGGGAGCCGCCCGATGAAGCCGAGACTCCTGCCCCTGGCCCTCCTCGCTCTCGTCGCGCCCGCGTGCGGCGGGGGTGGCGACGACCCCACGGAGGTCGGCATCCGCCGCGTCGCGCTGGCGCTCGCGTTCTCCGAAGAGGAGCTCGCCGAGCCGGTGGAACCGAACGTGATCGTGCAGCTCGTCCCCGCGCCACCCGACGCTGCACTGAGCCCGCAACGCTACGAGAACCCGGCGCCCGAGCTCTTCGACAACCCCTTCGCCTGTCCGACGGCGCCGCCGGGTGCGGCACCCGCGGTACCGGTGACGTTCTCGGTGAAGGCGCCGCCGACGCCGGGCAGCTACCTACGTCACAACACGGGGACGATCAGCATCGAGGGCGGCCCGTTCCCGATCACCTTGCCCTATCCGTTCATCTCGACCGACGAGGTCTCCGCCGCCGAGGAGATCACCACCGAGTCGGTCCCCGGCATCCCGCCGACCACGGTCGTCGAGTACGAGGTGAAGAAGGTGCTCGGCGGCGGGTTCGAGACGACCGATCGCTATCGGCTCGGGGCGAAGGCGATCGAGCTGGTGAAGCGCACGACGGTGACACCCGGCCAGACGACCGAGTTCGTGCCCACCCCGCCGATCGACGTCTACGTCTTCGGCACCGAGGGAAGCTCGTGGAACGACGCCGGCGTCGACCAGGAGAACGGCACCGCCATGGCGTTCCAGGGCACGATCGAGAAGCGCGAGGTCATCGACGTGTGCGGCACGCCCATCGACACCTACCGCGTGTCCGCCCAGGAGACCATCGTGAACCTCGAGACGGGTCAGACCAGCGGCACGTCGTCGGATGATCCGAACATCTACAACGTCGCCACCCAGCTGGGCGGGCTCATCGTGCGTGCAGACATCCACTCGACGGACACGACGCGTGATCAGGAGACCGGAGCGCCTCTGGTGCTCGTCCTGGAGTACGTGTCGACCCTCGATGACGTGGAGCCCGGCACGTGATCCGACGAGCGCTTGCGGCGGCCGTCGTCCTCGGCCTCCTGGCCGGGTGCGGGTCGGGCGACGACGGGCCGACGGTCGCGCCGCCATCCGTCGACGAGTCGCTGGCGCCGGCCAGTGTCGGGGACGGCCTCGCCCTCTACGAGAGCACGGCGAAGGAGACCGTCCGCGCCTTCGCCAACGCCGGCGAGAACAGCCTCGTGTCGGACGGTCGCCTGTGGGAGATCCGACGTGCCGATCGGCTGATCGGCGCGCTGCAGCTGACGACGGTGCTCCCGGACGTGGACCTGGTCCGCGAGTCGACCCGCTCGGCGATCGTCAGTCAGATCCTCCCCGGCACGTCCAGTCGCATTCGCATCGGCGACGAGGAGGTCTACACGACGACCGCGAACGACAAGGCGGTCTTCGTGTGGTTCGGTCGCGACATCTACGTGGTGCTGCAGCTCAAGGACCGCGAGCTCGACGGGAAGTACGACGCGATCGCCGAGGAGGTCATCTCGCACCAGGTGGCGAGTGACGCGTGGAAGCCGCTGCCCCTCGTCCTCGACACCGACGAGGACGAGGACTGAGCACGCGTCAGCAGCCCCGCTCGTAGATCGCGAGGCGGGCGGTCCGTTCGAGCGCCTGCCGGCCTCCGGGACCGATGATCCCGGCCTCCAGCACGCGACCGTCCGCACGGCGCACGACGAGCCTGAGTGCTCCTTCGCGGATCGACACGCTGACGACGTACGCCGCTTGGTCGATGCGCGCCGACGCGGCGGCCGGATCGAAGCCGGCGCGGCGGGCCAGCTCGATGCCGCAGCGCTCGGCGCCGGTGAGGTCCAGCGCGCCGTCGTCCCCCTCCAGGCGGGTCGCGACGACACCCGCGGCGAGCACGAGGGCGATGGCGGCGGCGAGTGCTCGTCTCACTCGGTCCGGACCGAGGTGCCGTTGCTGAAGACCTGCGTCTCCGTCTCGGGGATCTCGCCCTCGCGGTAGCGGCGACCACCGTCGACCCACATGTATGCGCCAGGCGTGCCGTCCTCGGGCTTCGCCGCGTCGCCGCTCCACCAGATCTCGCCCATGTTGTCCATGTACGTGTGGTCCCCCGGGCCGTAGCCCCCGCCGATGGCCCACGGCTGGGGATAGAAGCGATGACCCTGGCGGTAGAGGCCGTCGCGGAACGTCTCCGGCGTCAGCGTCGGCCCGGCCTGCTGGATGCCGTTCGCCAGCTGCTGCAGCGGTCCGAAGAAGTTGAAGCAGGTGCTGTCGCTCGGCGTGCCGCTCGGGTCGATCGACTTGTACGCGCGATAGCAGTCGGTCTGGTTGTTCCTCGCCGGCAGCTCCCAGGCGGACATGCCGAACGCGTGCGCCATCTGCGACGGCGGCAGCAGGTTGCCGATGATGTTGATGTCCAGGCCGTACGGGAAGAAGAGCAGCCACTCGGGGGAGTAGCCCGAGCCGTCGGCGGCGCCCATCGCCTCGATCGCCGAGCCGACCTCGATCTGGATGACGATGGAGGTGACGCCCGCGGCCCGCATCTGGGCCACCGCCGACGCGTAGCGACCCGAGGCGCTCTGCGCGTCCACGGCATCGACGGTGAAGCCCATCGCGTCGATGCCGCAGCGCTCCTCGAGCAACCGCTGCAAGTAGCGGTGGTTGCGGCCCGCGTTGCGCGCCTCGGACGACTCGTAGAGCAGTCCGAACGTCCTCGGACGTCCCTGTTCGACGCCCCCGGCGAAGTCCGCGTTGCGGCCAGCCAGGCGCTTGCAGATGTACTCGGCCGCCATGCGGTCGACCTTCGAGTAGTCCATCATCCACGCCCACACGTAGGGGCTGTGCTGCGCGTGGTACTCCTCGGGCATGGGGTTGCACATGGTGATGAGCGTCCGACGAGCCATCTCCGTGCAGAAGCCCGCGTACAGGTAGTAGGCGCCGAAGACGCGGTACTCCTCATCCGCCTTGACGGCATGCGCCTTGCTGTCGACGGGCGACGCGCTCGATCCGGGCAGCTGCACGATCCGGATCTTGCGACCGTAGGTCTCGTAGTTCGCGTTGAAGTAGGCCTGCAGCACCCGCAGCGTCCGCGTGGCGGCGCTCTCGTTGGGGCTGGGCTCCTCGGGGATCACGCCTTCCGCCCCGTTCCCCACCGTGTGGCTGACACCCAGGCGCACCTCGTCGGCGCCCACGTTCCTCCACGTCGAGCCCCCATTGCCGGCGGGCGGCGGCTGCCACGCCGGGGTGCACGGGGCGGCGTAGAGCGACTCCCCCGTACGAGGCGGGTCGCCGTAGCACTGGCCGCGCGTCGGCGCCGACTCCGCCGGCGCTGCCGTGGTCGTGGTTGTCGACGGCTCGCCGGTGGCGCCCGCGGTGCGGCTCCCGGCCTGCTGGAGCGACTGGATGATCGTCTCGGGATCGTCTTCGGGCGGGGCGTCGGGGCTCAAGGCAGACGACGCGTTGGCCTGATCGGGCGGTGGACGCAACGCGGAGGGCAGGAGCAGCGCGGCGAGCGCTACGGCGGCGGCGAGGTAGAGCAGCGGCAGCGCGCCGCCGGTCGGCCGTCGGCTCAACGCGACTCGCAGCCCGGACCGG
>DASUCO010000076.1:0-4657 GCA_036275955.1 Acidimicrobiales bacterium | reverse complement strand
CGGTGCCCAGACGATCGTGCCCGGCCACGGCGACGTGTGCGGTCCCGAGCGCCTGCAGGACCAGCTGGACTACCTCCGGTTCGTGCAGGACCTGGCCGACGAGGTCGTCTCCACCGGTTCGTCCGTGCTCGAGGTGGCGCGGGCCGCCGACCTCGGCCGGTTCGGCGAGTGGCACGACACCGAGCGCATCGTCGGCAACCTGCACCGCGCCGTGGCCGAGGCGCGCGGGCTCGCCGCCGGTGGCGACATGGACATCCTCGGCCCCATCGGCGAGATGCTCGAGTACAACGGCGGCCGCCCCCTGAGATGTCTCGCGTAAGCGCTCACCTCCGCGGACAAGGGAGCAAGCCGGGGATCGCCGAAGGCCTCGACCGGCGCCGCGGGCTCACGCAGACCTCAGGCTCGCCGGAGCGGTGAGCGCCCCCGCCCGAAGGGCCTCTGCGCTTCGGAGCGAAGGCAATGTCATGTCAGGGCACGAAGGCGCCGAGGAAGACGAGGACGCTGAAGCCGGTGAGGCCGGCGCCGAGGGCGGTGAGCACGGCGCGCTCGACGCGGGGCTCCGCCGTGATCGAGGCGAGCGCCAGGAGCAGCGGGAACGCGAACAGTCCGTAGCGCTCGAACGACCCGAGGTTGTGCGCCGACAGCGCCAGCACCAGCACGGCGGCCGAGAACCAGCCATAGGACGACGGCCAGCGGGCGAAGCACACCACCAGCAGCACGCCGAACAGTGCGATCCACGGCACGTGGAGTCCGTCACCGATCCGGCCGCCGGAGATGAGCGCGTCGATCGACCCCCACACCGCGCTGAGCGGATCGTCCCAGCCGGCCCGGAGGTCGGCCGAGTTCTGGAGGCGCAGCGGCAGGGCCCAGTCGCCGTGCTGCCACTCCACCCACGCCAGGTAGATGGCGGTGCCGAGCGGCGCGCCGGCCACGGCCGCCAGACGGCCGAGACGATCACGGCCACCTCGCCAGCTCCGGAGCGCCTCGAGCACGACGGGGATCGCCAGCAGCATGCCCGTCGGCCGGCAGAGCCCGAGCAGCACCCCGAGGATCGCCACGTGCCACCAGCGCTGGCGCCGCAGGGCCAGGAAGGCGCCGACCAGGAACGCCAGCGCGACCGCTTCGGCGTAGCCGAGCACCAGCACCAGCGCGGGTGGCAGCAGCGCCACCAGCCACGCGCTCCGCGTCGCCAGGGCCCGGTCCCCCGTCTGCTCGCGCACGAGCCGGTGGAGGAGCACGCCGGTGGCGAGCGCGGCGACGTTGACGAGCAGCACCAGGGCCAGGCCGACGTTGCCCAGCAGCGGCACCGACAGCGCCCGCGCCAGCAACGGGAGCAGCGGGAAGAAGCGGAGGCCCTCGTGGGCCACGCCGTCGTAGCCGTGCTCGGCGATGTCTCGGTACCAGGCCGCGTCCCACGCGAAGAGGCCCTGGTCGAGCTGCAGCGGCTGCGCTCCCGGTCGCAGCTCGTCAGCGGCGACCACGGCGATCAGGAAGCCGAGCGCGACGGCCAGGCGGGCGACGACCCACCCGGGGAGCGCGGCCACCAGGTCGTCACCGAGCGGGCCGCGGAGGATCCGCGGCATCCTCACGGGACGGGGCCGTACTGGTAGAGCCACGCGTGCTCGAACTCGTCGCTCGAGACGACCACGGCGGCGCCGCCCGGTCGCAGCCGTCGCAGCTGGTCGACGAGGGTCTCGCACGTGGTGCCGAGCGCCCGGTAGCCGCCCGACCACACGAGCCACACCGTCCGGTCGCCGGCGCGCTCGTGCAGGTCAGCGGCGAACGCGGCCGGGTCGCCGGCGCGGATGTTGGCCTCGTAGTCCACCCAGTCCACGAACCGCGGCGACGCGCCGTCGGGGAACGTCCGCTGCTCGAAGCCGTCCGGCAGCAGGCGCGACACGGACGGTCCCAGCTGGTCGGGGCAGTAGGCCACGAGGTCGCCGGGCCCCCCGTTGGCGACGATGTACCTGGCCACGTCGCCCCCCTGCGTGCGCGACGTGATCGCGTTGTCGACGCCCCGGGCCAGACCGAGCACCGCCACGAGGGCGAGGGCCAGCGACTGCATCCCGGCACGTGGCAGGCGGGTCACCCCGTAGGCGGCGACGAGCAGGACGATCGGGAAGACGCCGGCGGTGTAGCGGCTGGCGAACGCGCTCGACGTCGCGTAGGCGGCGACCACGGCGATGCCCATCGTCAGCGCCACCACGACCACCTCGTGGCGGGCGTGGGGCTGGGTGCGCAGGTCCAGCTCGACGCGCGCGTCGTCGGCGGGCCGCGCGAAGAGCGCGAGCAGCACCAGCAGGGCGAGCACGATCCCGAGCAGCTGCGCCTCGCCGTTCAGCCCGTTCAGCGTCCCGCCGCCCCAGTCGGTGAGCGACGTGGTGAGCACGCTCGTCGGTCGCTGGGGCAGGCCCCACGGCGTGCCGGTGCTGCCGGCCTGGTCGAGGAACGCCGGGAGCCACGGGACGAACAGCAGGCAACCAGCGGCCATGGCCAGCACGACGCGCCGCGCGCCGGCGTGGCCACCGCGCCACGCCCACAGCAGCACCGCCGCCGTCGCCGCCACCAGGTAGAAGGACCAGTAGTGGGTCAGCAGCAGGAGCCCGGTCGCCGCCGCGGTGCCGCCGAGCGCCAGCGGTGACGGCCGATCGAGCGCGGCACGCAGCGCCAGCCACCCGGCCAGCACCAGCAGCGTCACCAGCGCGTACATGCGCGCCTCGGTCGCGTACCGGACGGCGAACGGGCTGGTGGCCAGGAGCACGAGTCCGGCGCCGGCCGCCGCCCGCCCGGCGTAGCGCTCGGCCGCCAGCCACATCAGCGGCAGCGCGGCGAGGGAGAACACCCCGCTGAGCGAGCGGACGGCCTCGTCGCCGTCGCCGAACACGCTGATCCACCCGTGGAGCAGGAGGTAGTACAGCGGGGGGTGGCCGTCCCGGCGCAGCGCGTCCACCATGTCGCCCAGCGGCAGCCGGGCGATGTTGACGCTCAGCGCCTCGTCGAGCCACAGGTCGGACGTCGACCCGAGCCGAAGCCCGACCCCGGCGGCCACCGCGACGACCGCTCCGACGAGCACGAACGTCCTGGTCCTCGGACGCGCGTCGACGTCGGGGGACCTGGCAGCCATCGGGCCGCGACGGTATCGGGGCGCCGGCGGATGCCTGGGACACGCCGGGCCCGGGGATACGCTCGCCCAGCCCCACTCGTCGAACCTGTCAGGCAGCCGAATTGTCCCCGCAGCGCGCAGAGCACGAGGTCGTCATCATCGGGGCAGGCCCCGCCGGTCTCACCGCCGCCTACGAGCTGAACCGGCGTGGCGTCCCCTCGACCGTGCTGGAGGCCACCGACATGGTCGGCGGCATCAGCCAGACGGTGGAGCGCGACGGCTGGCGCTTCGACATCGGCGGGCACCGGTTCTTCACCAAGGTGCCGGAGGTCGAGGCCTTCTGGCACGAGATCCTCCCCGACGAGGACTTCCTCCAGCGGCCGCGGATGAGCCGCGTCTACTACCAGGGGAAGTACTTCAACTACCCGATCGAGATCGGCGACGTCATCCGCAACTTCGGTCTCGTCGAGGTCGGCCGCATCGGCTTCTCCTACATCTGGGCGCGCATCAACCGCCCGTCCAAGGAGGAGCAGCAGTACCTCGAGGGCTGGATCTCGGCCCGCTTCGGTCGACGCCTCTACGGCCACCTGTTCAAGTCGTACAACGAGAAGCTGTGGGGCCGACCGGCGTCGGAGATCTCGGCCGACTTCGCGGCGCAGCGCATCAAGGACCTGACGGTCTGGAACGCGTTCATCACCGCCATCAAGCCCAAGCGCCTGCGCGGCAAGAAGCAGATCACCTCGCTGATCGAGGAGTTCCAGTACCCGAAGTACGGGCCGGGGATGATGTGGGAGGTGTGCCGCGACAAGGTCGAGGCCGCCGGCTCCAAGGTCGTCATGGAGTCACCGGTGACGCGCATCCGCCACGAGGGCGGTCGGGCCGTGTCCGTCATCGCCGCCAACAACGGCGTCGAGACCGAGTACCCGTGCACCGAGATCATCTCGTCGATGCCGTTCCGCACCCTGCTCCACGCCATGGATCCGAAGCCGCCGGCCGAGGTGCTGGCCGCCGCCGAGGGCCTGACGTTCCGCGACTTCCTCACCGTCGCCCTCGTGGTGCCCGAGGAGTACAGCTTCCCGGACAACTGGATCTACATCCACGACCCCAAGGTGCGCGTCGGCCGCATCCAGAACTTCGGCTCCTGGTCGCCGTACCTCATCAAGGAGGGGCGCACCTGCCTGGGCCTCGAGTACTTCGTGTTCGAGGGCGACGACGAGTGGAACATGGCGGACGAGGACCTCGTGGCGCGCGGCGCCCGCGAGCTCGAGCACCTGGGTCTCTCGAGGGCCGACAAGGTCGAAGCTGGCTACGTCGTGCGGATGCCAAAGGCGTATCCGGTCTACGACCACGCCTACAAGGACAACGTCGAGATCATGCGGTCCTGGCTGGAGCAGCATGCGCCCAACGTGTGGCCGGTCGGCCGCAACGGCATGCACAAGTACAACAACCAGGATCACTCGATGTTCACCGCGATGCTGAGCGTGCAGAACATCGTCGACGGCACCCGCCACGACATCTGGGCCGTCAACGTCGAGCAGGAGTACCACGAGGAGA
>DASUCO010000075.1:0-4523 GCA_036275955.1 Acidimicrobiales bacterium | reverse complement strand
CCTGCTCGGTGGCTTCGCGGCGGGCGCCGCCGCGCGCCAGCTGGTGCTGGCGGGCCGGGCGGCGCGCCGCAGCGGTCGCTCGTTCCTGCACGGCATCACCGGTCGCACCAACGGCGGGATGATCGTGCACATCGGCGTCGTGATCGTCGCCGTGGCGTTCGCCGCCGCGTCCTCGTACTCGACGTCGGCCAAGCTGCGACTCGAGGAGGGCGAGACCGGCCGCGTCGCCGGTCACACGGTTCGCTACCTCGGTGTCGAGGAGCGCCAGGTCGGCGATCGCCGCGTCGTGAAGGCGCTCGTCGAGGTGGACGGCGGCAAGGTGCACGCGCCCGCGCTCACGCAGTTCCCCAACGCCACGCAGACGATCGGCACGCCATCGGTGGCGTGGGGTCTCGACGAGGACGTGTACCTCACGCTGGCCGTGTCGCCCGAGCGCGAGGGCGGGCCGGCGATCATCGGGGTCATCGTCGAACCGCTGGTGTCGTGGCTGTGGATCGGCGGCGGCCTGATGGCGGTCGGAACGCTGCTGGCCGTGGCGCCCGGCGGTCGCCGGCGACGGCCGACGGACCCGACGTCGGTCGCCGAGGTCGACGAGCCGGTGCTCGTGTCATGAGGGGTCGCGTCGCGCTCGTGAGCGCCGTCGTCCTCGCGCTCGTCCTCGGTGGGTTGGTGTTCGTGCTGTTCACGGCCGAGCCGTCGACCAACAAGCTGGCCGACAGCCCGCTCCTCGGGAAGTCGGCACCCGACCTGGCCGGCGACGACTACGACCTGCTCGACAGCGCCGGGAGCTGGGTGCTCGTCAACTTCTTCGCCACCTGGTGCACCCCGTGCGTGGCCGAGCACGACGACCTGGTCGCGTTCTCCAACACCCACGCCGTCGCCGGTGACGCGTCGGTGGTCAGCGTCGTGTTCAGCGACGACGACGATGACGTCAAGGCGTTCTTCGACGAGCGCGGCGGCGACTGGCCGGTCGTGAGCGACGACGACGGCCGCATCGCCACCGACTGGGGCGTGACCGGCGTCCCCGAGTCGTACCTGATCGCTCCGGACGGCACGGTGCGGGCCAAGATCGTCGGCGGCGTCGACGCCGACAAGCTCGAGCCGCTGCGGGTGCAGGCAAAGGGCGCGTGATCGCGCGCTGGGCGCCGTGGGCGCTGCTCGTCGTCGTCATCGCCGGTGCGCTCGTCGTCGGCACCACCGATCGCGACCCCACGACGGATGCCGAGCGGGTGCAGCGGATCGCCGCGTCGGTTCGGTGCCCGACGTGCCGCGGCCAGTCCGTCGCCAGCTCGGATGCGCCGGCCGCCGGCAACGTGCGCACCGAGATCGAGCGGCGGGTGGCCGAAGGGGAGTCCGACGACGAGATCCGAGCCGCGCTGACGGCGCGCTTCGGCGACTCCATCCAGCTGAACCCGCCGCGCTCGGGTGTGGCCGGGCTGGTGTGGGTGCTCCCGGTGGCAGGACTCGCGTTCGCCGGCGGCGGGCTGGTGTTCGCGTTCCGTCGATGGAAGCGCGAGTGGTGACCGAGCCCGCCGATCGCGACTTCCTGCTGCGCTCGTTGCTCGACCTCGAGCGCGAGCGCGCCGCGGGCGACATCGACGAGGCCGACTACCTCGACCTCAAGGCGCGCTACGAGGCCAAGCTGCGTGACGACGCGCCACGCGCGCCCGAAGTCGTCCGACCGCGGCGATGGGGGAGGACGATCGCCGCCGTCGTCGTCGTGGCCGCCATCGGGATCGGCGGCGGGCTGGCGGTGGCGCGGTGGTCGGGGAGCCGCGAGCCCGGCGAGCAGCTGTCCGGGCGCGACATCTCGACGACCGCGCAGCGCCTGGCCGACGCGGCCGAGCTCGCCGGCCAGGGCGAGGTGCTCGAGGCGCTGAAGGTCTACGACGAGGTGCTGGCCGAGAACCCCGAAGACGTGGACGCACTCACCTACAAGGGCTGGCTCCTGCGCAACGTGGGCACCGCCAGCGACGAGCCGGAGCTCGCCGAGCGCGGCGTGGCGCTCATCGAGCAGGCGACGCAGATCGATCCCGACTCCGCTGAGGCCTGGTTCTTCCGCGGGATCATCTACCTGCGCGACGAGAACGAGCCCGACAAGGCCGTCGACGCGCTTCGACTCGCGCTGGCGGCCGACCCGATTCCCGAGATCGAGAGCGCGGCACGCGAGCTGCTGGCAGAGATCGCCCGGGGGTCGTGAGAAAAACCCAAGAAAATCAGGGAGGATCGCCCCGCGGGGCCTCCAGACGCGTCATGCTCTGACGTCCGAGATCGGTCCCAGGAGGAATGCATGAACAAGCGTGAGCTGGTGAACGCCGTGGCGGCCCACACCGGCGTCGACAAGAAGCAGGTCGACGTGGTGCTGCAGGGCTTCACCGATGTGGTGTCGTCGGTCGTGTCGAAGGGTGAGCCGGTGGCGATCTCCGGCTTCGCCAAGTTCGCCAAGATCGAGCGTGCCGCCCGCATGGGTCGCAACCCGGCGACGGGTGAGGCCATCAAGATCAAGGCGTCGAAGAAGGCGCGCATCACCCCGCTGAAGGGCTTCAAGGACGCGGTGATGACGCCGAGCACGGCCCCGAAGCTGGCCAAGGGCGTGTGGCCGCCGGAGGCCGCCCCGGCCAAGGCTGCCGCCAAGAAGGCGCCGGCGAAGAAGGCCCCTGCCAAGAAGGCGCCGGCCAAGAAGACGGCCGCCAAGAAGCGCTAGTCGCTCGAGGTTCGTCACGAAGGGGCCCAGCAGGGCCCCTTCGTCGCGTCCGGGCTCAGGCGCGGGCGAGCGTCTGCACGGCGCGCACGATGCGCCCCTCGGCCAGCTCGACCGACCAGATCGAGCCCTTGTGGCACGACCACTCGTCGGTCACCAGCTCCACGCCGCGGTGGCGGAGCCGATCCAGCAGCGGCGGGATGACGTTGCCGTGGCTGCACAGCACGACGTCGGCACCCGTGGCCGCCACCTCCTCGAACAGCGACCAGGTCTGCTCGATCGACGCCTCCTCGGCGAGCGCCGGGTGGGTCTCGACCTCGAGGCCGAGCGCGTCGGCCAGGGGCTGCACGGTCTGGGTGCAGCGGACGTACCGGCTGGACAGCACCCGCTCGATCGGCAGGTGGCCGAGGGCGGCGGCGATGGTCGACGCCTGCACCAGGCCGCCGTTGGTCAGCGGACGGAGGTCGTCGGGCTGGTGCCAGTCGGGCCGGCTGCCGGCGGTCGCGTGCCGCACGAGGTGGATGGCCATGGGTCGGCGGAGACCGTACCCACCGATCGCCGGTTTCCCGATCCGTAGGCTCAGGACGTGGGCTTCTTCGACCGGAACCGCAAGCAGCTGGAGGAGCGGGGCATCGACCCGAACCGGATCCCGCCCGGCCAGTACTTCACCGATCGCTTCCCGGTGCTGCACGTCGGCGACGTGCCCCGCTACGACGACCTCTCGACATGGTCGCTGCAGATCGGTGGCCTGGTCGAGCAGTCGGTGACGCTGTCGTGGGACGACCTGCTCGCGCAACCGAGCGTGGAGCTGACCTTCGACATCCACTGCGTGACCAAGTGGTCGAAGCTCGACACGACGTGGACGGGCGTCAAGATGACCCACCTGCTGTCGTTGGCCCGGCCACTGCCGTCGGCCACGCACCTGCTGTCGCACGCCGAGTACGGCTACACCGCCAACACGCCGCTGGCCGACGCGACGGTCGACAACGCGATCGTCGCCTACCGCTACGACGGCGAGCCCCTGGCGCCTGAGCACGGGTACCCGGTGCGGCTGATCATCCCGCACCTCTACTTCTGGAAGTCGACGAAGTGGCTGCGCGGTCTCGAGCTGCTCGACCGCGACCAAGCCGGCTTCTGGGAGCAGAACGGCTACCACATGTACGGCGACCCCTGGAAGGAGCAGCGCTTCTGGGGCGACGACTAGGAGCGCGCGTCGGCCATCGCCACGATGCGGGCTGCCGTCTCCTCAGCGGTGAGGCCGGTGGTGTCGAGGTCGACCAGCTCGGCCCAGTCGGGCAGCGACATGCCACGCCCCATCACCTTCCGCGCGATGTCGGCGTTGACCAGCTTGTGGCGGGCGGCGCGCTCGGCGTTCGGGACGCGACGCAGCACCTCCTCGGTGTCGCAGCGGAGGACGACGGCGACGAGCGGCCGATCGAGGTGCACAGCCAGGTCCCGGTGCGGATCGAGCACCGATCCCGGGGTCTGCGACGGGACGAAGTTGGTGAACACGATCGAGTGGTTCGGTCCGGCGAAGTCGCGTGCCGTCTCGACGATGATCCGGCGCAGCTCGTTCATGCGCGCCATGACCTCGGGCTCGAACATGCGGTGGGGCTCGACGAGCGACCAGATCAGGCTGGCCGTGGCGTGGTTGTCCAGCAGCGCCGCCGGCTCGCCGCGTGCCTGCAGGTGCTCGACGATGGCCTTGGCCACGGTGTACTTCCCGGTGCCCGGGTAGCCGAGCAGCTGGTACACGGCGGGCACGGCCGCAGCATGACCGATGCACAGCATCGACGTCCTATCGTGCGGCCCGTGCCCGACG
>DASUCO010000074.1:0-9689 GCA_036275955.1 Acidimicrobiales bacterium | reverse complement strand
AGCCGCATGCTCGAGGTCGAGCAGGCCGCGCTCAACACCGATGCCCAGGCTCGCCTGGCCGAGATCCGCACCAAGCTCGGCATCTCGGCGTCGAGGGCGCCGTCGGGCGAGGTGGCCGAGGGCGGCACCACGTCCGCCTAGCGGCTCAGGGCAGGACCACGAGATCGTCCCGGTGGACGACCTCGTGGGGGATGCCGGCGGGCAGGTCGGCGGAGCGGCGACCGGCGACGTCGGCGATGGTCGCACTGTCCATGCGGACGATGCCCTTGGCGAAGGGCCGGCCGTCAGGGCCGAGGATCTCGACCGCCTCGCCAGCCACGAACCGCCGGTCGCAGCTGACGACGCCGGCCGGCAGGAGCGACACGTTGCGCTCGACGAGCGCCCGGCGCGCGCCGTCGTCGACGGTGACCGTCCCCGACGCGCCGACGGCGAACGCGATCCACAGCTCGCGGGCTGGGAGGCGCTTCTCGCGCGGGCGCACGACGGTGCCGACACCGGGCACGCCGGCGACCGCGTCGTGCAGCACACCCGGACGATCGGCGCCGGCGATCACGGCGCGCACGCCGGACCACGCCGCGATCTTGGCCGCGGCCAGCTTGGACGCCATGCCGCCGCTCCCCCGCATGCTGCCGGTGCCGCCGGCCACGGCCTCGAGCTCGGCGTCGATCTCGACGATCTCCTCGATGAGTGACGCGCCGGCGTCGAGGCGCGGGTCGGCGGTGAAGAGACCGGGGGCGTCGGTGAGCAGCACCAGCACGTCGGCGGCGATGAGGTGCGCCACGAGGGCAGCGATGCGGTCGTTGTCGCCGAAGCGGATCTCGTCGTCGGCCAGCGCGTCGTTCTCGTTCACGATCGGCATGACGCCGAGCGACAACATGCGCTCGAGGGTGTCGCGGGCGTGCAGGTACTGCTGGCGGATCATGAAGTCGAACGGCGTGATCAGCACCTGACCGGTGACGATGCCGTGCGTGGCGAACGCGTCGTCGTACACGCGCAGGAGCCGGCCCTGACCGACGGCCGACACCGCCTGCAGCGTCTGCATGTCGGACGCCGCCGTCCGGCGCATGCCGAGCGCGGGCATGCCGGCGGCGATGGCGCCGCTGGTCACCACCACGACACGGTCGCCGTCGGCACGGAGACGGGCGACCTCGTCGCACAGCTTCTGCACCGCGGTGACGTCGATGACGCCGTCGTCGTCGGTGATGGACGACGTGCCGATCTTCACGACGACGGTGGCCATGTCAGTCGTCGTAGTCGAACTGGAGCCCGCCGATGCGGACCCGGTCGCCCTGCTTGGCGCCGGCCCGGGCCAGGGCGCGGTCGACGCCGAGGCGCTTCAGGCGGTCGTGCACGACCGTCATCGCCTCGGGGTTGGTGAGATCGTTCATGGCCACGGCGCGCTCGGCCTCGCGGCCGACGACCACGTAGCCGCCGTCGTCGCTGCGCTCGATGCGGAACGACTCGGCCGCCGGGCGGTGCACGGCGTAGGAGACGGGCTCGGGCACCTCGGCGCGCACGGCGCGCACCATGTCGGCCAGCTTGCCCACGACCTCTCGGGTGCCGGCGCCCGTCACGGCGGAGATGGTGAGGCCGTCGAAGTCGTGGGCGGCGATGTCGGACTTGGAACCGACGACGAGGCGCGGTCGCTCGAGCAGGTCGGGCTGGTACTCGCCCAGCTCGTGGAGCAGCACCTCGAGCTGCTCGTCGGGCGAGCGCGTCTCGACCGGGTCGAGCGCGATGAGGACGAGCAGCACGCGAGCGCGCTCGACGTGGCGGAGGAACTGGTGGCCCAGCCCCTTCCCCTCGGCCGCGCCCTCGATGAGGCCGGGGATGTCGGCCAGCACCATCTCGAACTCGTCCTCCATGCGCACGACCCCGAGGTTGGGCACGAGCGTGGTGAACGGGTAGTCGGCGATCTTCGGCTTGGCCGCCGACACCGCGGCGATGAACGTGCTCTTGCCGGCGTTGGGCACGCCGATGATGGCGACGTCGGCCATGAGCTTGAGCTCGAGCCGCAGCCAGCGCTCCTCTCCCACCTCGCCCTGCTCGGCGAAGCTCGGCGCCCGACGGCGGTTGCTGAGGAACGACGCGTTGCCGCGCCCGCCGCGGCCACCCTCGGCGGCCAGGAAGCGGTCGCCCTCGTGCACCAGGTCGGCGATGACCCGACCGTCCTGGTCGCGCACGATCGTGCCCTCCGGCACCGGGACGAACAGGTCCTTGCCCCGCCGGCCGTGGGCCTTCTTGCTGCCGCCGTGCACCCCGCTCGCCGCCTCGCGGTGGGGGTGGTCCTTGAACCCGACCAGCGAGGCGATGTTGCGGTCGGCCACCAGCCACACGTCCCCGCCCTTGCCACCGTCGCCCCCGTCGGGCCCGCCCTTGGGGACGTGCGCCTCCCGGCGGTACGAGACCTGACCCGCGCCACCGTTCCCGGCCTTCACGTGGAGGCCTGACTCGTCGACGAAGGGCACCGCACAACGCTAAAGGTCCTGCGCCACGACCATGGCGAGGTTCTGGCCTGCATCCAACGCGTCCTGGCGCGTCGGATGCAGGCCAGAACACCTTCGGTCGCCCGTGGGTGTCGCACCCGGGCTCTACCGTTGACCTGTGGAGCGGACGGAGCGGGAGCGACGGTGGGAGTCGACGATGGCGGGTCACGCCCTCGACGACATCCGCCTGGCCCACGCCGACGGCGGCACCACCGTGGGGAACATCGAGCCGTTCGACCGAGTCGCCCGGGAGCAGGTCGAGCTGGCGCCAGGCGCCACGCGCGCCGTCGGCGCCGGCAACCGTGCCGTCCCCGAGGCGCCGGACCCCAACCGGACGTGCTTCGAGCGGGATCGCGACCGCATCCTCCACGCCGCCGCGTTCCGGCGCCTGTCGGGCAAGACGCAGGTGTTCGTGTTCCCGGAGGACCACCAGCGCACGCGGCTCACCCACGCGCTCGAGGTGGCTCAGGTCGCCACCGGCATCGCCCGCGCCGCCCGGTTGAACGTGGCGCTGACCGAGGCCATCGCCCTCGGCCACGACTGCGGTCACGGCCCCGGCGGCCACGCCAGCGAGGACGCGCTGACGCCGTTCGTCGAGGGCGGCTACGACCACGCCGTGTGGGGCGCCGACGTGGCGCTGGCCGACCTCAACCTGTGCGCCGAGACGCTCGACGGCATCCGCAACCACTCGTGGTCGCGGCCGGCGCCGTCGACGCCGGAGGGCGAGGTGGTGTCGTGGGCCGATCGCATCGCCTACGTGTGCCACGACTTCGAGGACGCCGTGTCCGCCGGCATCGTCGAGCCGTCGATGCTGCCCGACGTCGTGCGCGAGCGCTGCGGCCTGCAACGTCGCGAGCAGCTGTCGGCGTTCATCATCGCCGTGCTCGACGCCATCGTGGCCACCGGTCGGGTCGGCATGGCGCCGCCGATGGCCGACGCGCTCGCCGCGTTCCGCGCCTTCAACTACGAGCGCATCTACCTGCGCCCGGCGTCGCGCGAGCAGGGTGGCCTCGTCATCGACGTGCTGCGGGCGCTGGTCGAGCACTTCACGCCGGAGCGCGGCGTGGAGGGTGCGGTGACGTACGTGGCCGGCATGACCGACCGGTTCGCGTTCTCGACCGCGGTGAAATCGCTGGGCTGGGATCCGAGGCGGCTTCCTACGCTGCAGTAGATGTTCGACAAGTCCCCCCACCTGTACGACCTCCTGTACGAGAAGGGGCTCGGCAAGGACTACCCGGCCGAGGTGGCGACGATCGTCGAACGCCTGCCGGAGGCGCGCACGCTGCTCGACGTCGCCTGCGGCACCGGCCTGCACCTGCAGCACCTGGTCGAGCACTTCGACTGCGTGGGCGCCGACCTGGACGAGGGCATGCTCGCCGTCGCGCGCCACCGCTGCCCCACTGTCACGCTGGTGCAGGCCGACATGACCGAGCTCGATCTCGGCCAGACCTTCGACGCCGTCATCTGCCTGTTCTCCTCCATCGGCTACGTGGCGACCGAGCAGCGACTGCGCGCCACCGCCGCCGCCATGGCGCGCCACCTGAACCCGGGCGGCACGGTGCTCGTGGAGCCGTGGCTGACGCCGGACGTCTGGACGGACGGCCACATCGGGATGCTCACGGTGGACGAGCCCCACCTGAAGATCTGCCGGATCAACCGGTCACGGCTGGAGGACGGCTGCACCGTGCTCGACTTCCACTACCTCGTGGTCAGCGCCGACGGCGTCGAGCGGTTCACCGAGGAGCACCGGCTCGGGCTCTTCACCTGGGACCAGTACCGGGAGGCGTTCGAGGCCGCCGGTCTCGACGTGTCCGTTCAGACCGAGGGTGGCCCGATGGGTCGCGGCCTCATCGTCGGGCGTCGCCCTTCCTGACCGGCCACACGTACTCGAGGTCGTCAGGCTCCTCGGGCCACAGCCGCCCGTACCACTCGGGGTCCTTGCGCAGCAGGTTCGACCGGTGGGCCCGGTGGAACGCCTCGTCGCCCAGCCAGGGTGGCCGGCGGGCGTTGCGGCGGGGCCGCCTGCCCAGCTCGTCGATGATCTGCGGTGCGACCGTGTCCGGGTAGCCCCGGCGGGTCCACTCCTCGACCATGACGAGGCCGTACGCGGCGAGCGCCTCCTCGTGGCCCTTCCACATCAGCGTGGCCGGGTGGTGCTTCCACCCGTACTCGGGGCGCAGCAGGGCGCGCAGGATCTGCAGGGTCTCGACCCGCTGCTTGCCCAGCCGGCTCCGGTCGAGCGCGGCGGCAGACGCCGCGAAGTCGGCGTACGGGAGGAACGTCTGCAGCTAGGAGGCGGGCTGGTCGACGGGAAGGATGTCGACGAGCTTGCGACCCTTGCGCTGCCCGAACTTCACCACGCCGTCGGCGGTGGCGAACAGGGTGTCGTCGCCGCCCCGGCCCACGTTCTCACCGGGATGGAACTTGGTGCCGCGCTGGCGCACGAGGATGGAGCCGGCGGTGACGAGCTGGCCGTCGAAGCGCTTCACGCCGAGTCGCTGGGCCTGGGAGTCGCGGCCGTTCCTGGTGGAACCGCCGCCCTTGGTCTTCGACATGTCGCTACTTCCTCGTGATCCCGGTGATCTCGACCAGGGCGTAGTGCTGGCGGTGACCCCAGCGCTTCCGCTGGTTGGACTTGTTCTTGTAGACGAAGCCGCGGATCTTGGGGCCCTTGGTGAAGCTGACGATCTTGCCGGCGACCGAGGCCCCGGCGAGGTCGGTGGGCTTGGAGACGACGGTGTCGCCATCGACCAGCAGGACCGGGCGGAACGCGACCTCGCTGCCGGGCTCCTGGCCCAGCAGCTCGACCTCCACGCGGTCACCCTCGGCGACCCTCGCCTGCTTGCCGCCTGTCTGGATGACTGCGTACATAGGGATGCGACTCTACCGGTGGTGGGCCCGCTTCCGGAAGTCGTGGCCTCCGGGCGCAGACGGTGGGAATCCGCTCAAGTGACCACGCAGGGTGCCGATGCACCGTTGTGCGGCGGAGCGGACGGATCATCGCGATCGTGACGGGGCTGGGCCTGAGCGTCACCCTGGTCGCCTGCAACCCCAGGGCCACGTCGCCCGCCCGGATCGTGGAGGCGGTGGCCCACGACAGCGAGCCGGCCCCGACCGTCACCTCGACGACGAAGGTCCGGCGTCCCCGGGTGACCACGTCGACCACGTCGACCACCAGCACGACGGCACCCACGACCACGGTCACCAGCACGACCACGACACCCTCGACACCCGAGACCACCTCGACGACGTCGGCGCCGACGACGACCACCACGACCACCGCCCCCGCACCCAGCGGGCTGCTGTGGCGGTCGGGCTACGACGGGCTGACCTCGGTGACCCAGGTCTGGCAGTACGAGCAGGAGGCAGCCGCCGACCGCATCCAGCTGGTCGACGGCGCCCACGGCCGCGTCATGCGCGTCCAGCTGCCGCCCGGCGACGTCGTGAGCGGCGGCAACCGGGCCGAGGTGTACGCCCGCCACGCCTCGCCCCGCGACACCCCGGGTGAGCTGTGGCCCGACCCCGTGGGCTCCACCCGCTGGTACGGCTTCGACGTGTTCGTCCCGGCCGACTTCGTGACGGACTCGACCGGGCTCGTGTGGTTCTCCTTCACGCAGTGGAAGGGCCGGGACGGCGGCCAGCCCGCCATCGCCCTCGAGATCAAGCGCGAGCGACTCGAGATGGCGGGGGCCAGCGCCCGCAACGACCTTGGCCCGATCAAGCGCGGCCAGTGGGAGCGCATCGTGATCGGCGTGCACATCGATCCGACGACCTCCGGGTGGGTCGAGGTGTACCGCGACGGCGTCCAGGCGCTCCCCCGCACGTACCGGCCGACGACCACCTACGTGAACGGCCTGCCCGACCCGATCTATCTGAAGCAGGGCATCTACCGCTCCTCGCAGTGGACGGTGACCCACAGCATGGAGTTCGGGCCGGTGTCGATCGGCCTGTCGAAGGACGACGTCCTGTAGCTCAGTCCAGCAGCGAGCGGTCGATGATGATCCCGCGGCCCTCGCACTCGGGACACGTCGACGACATCGACTCGAGCAGCCCCTCGCCGATGCGCTTGCGGGTCATCTCGACCAGACCGAGCTCGGAGATGTCGAAGACCTGGGTGCGGGTCTTGTCGCGGGCCAGCGCATCACGGAAGACCCGCACGACCTCGTCGCGGTTCTTGCGGATCTCCATGTCGATGAAGTCGATGACGATGATGCCGCCGATGTCCCGCAGGCGGAGCTGGCGGGCGACCTCCTCGGCTGCCTCCAAGTTGTTCTTGAAGACGGTCTCCTCCAGCGAGGACTTGCCGACGTTCTTGCCGGTGTTCACGTCGATGACCGTCAGCGCCTCGGTGCGCTCGATGATGAGCGACCCACCCGAGGGCAGCCACACCTTGCGGTCGAGCGCCTTGTGCAGCTGCTCGTGGACGTGGTGCTGCTCGAACAGCGGCAGCGGCTCGACGGCCGGGTCGTGCAGCTCGACGCGGTCGGCCAGCTCGGGGGTGATGCTGGCCACGTAGTCGCGCACCTCGGCGTGCAGCGTGGGGTCGTCGATGACGATGCCGCGGTAGTTGGCGTTGAACTCCTCGCGGATGATGCGGACGGCCATGTCCGGCTCGCGGTAGAGCAGCGTCGGTGCGGTGGAGCGCTTGGCGAGGGCGTCGATCTGCTCCCACTGCGACAGCAGTCGGGCCACGTCGCGCTCGAGCTCCTCGCGGGTGGCGCCCTCGGCCGCGGTGCGGACGATGAGGCCGTGCTGGGCCGGCTTGATGCGGTCGAGGATCGTGCGCAGGCGCTTGCGCTCGTCGTCGGACAGCCGCTTGGAGATGCCGTAGGTCGTGGAGCCCGGGATCAGGACCACGAACCGGCCGGGCAGCGACACCTCCTGGGTGAGGCGGGCGCCCTTGGTGCCGATGGGGTTCTTCGTGACCTGGCACACGATCGACTGCCGCGCCCGCAGGATCTGCTCGATCTTGGCGTTGGAGCCGCCGCCCTCGACGTCTTCGGGGTCGTACTGCACGTCGCCCCGGTACAGCACGGCGTTCTTGGGCGTGCCGATGTCGACGAACGCCGCCTCCATGCCGGGGAGCACGTTCTGCACGCGGCCGACGTAGATGTTCCCGTGGATCTGGCTGACGTCGTCCTGGGGCTTGGACACGTAGTGCTCGATGAGCGCCCGGCCCTCCATGACGGCGATCTGGGTGGCGTGCTGCTTGACCGAGACGCACATGAGGTAGCGACCGACGGCGCGGCCCTTGCGCTCGCGGCCACGGCGCTTCTCGAGCGTCTCCTCGTCGAGCTCGACGGCGTCGCCGATCAGGTGCTCGACCGGCTTGGTGCCGCCCCGCCCGCCGCGGCTGCGGCCACCGCGCCGGCGGCGCTTGCGCTCGCCGCCGTCGGCGCCGTCGCGGTCCGCACGGGGTGCGCGCTCCTGGGGCTGGGGCGCGGCCGACGGGCGGACGTCGCCGATCTGGGGCTTCCTCACCAGCGCCCGCTCGGCGGCCTCGGCTGACGGCCGGCCCTCGCCGATCCGCTCGGGCAGGTCGTCGGGCCGGCGGGTCTCGTCGGCGGTGGCGTTGGTGGCCGCGGCCCGCGCGGCGCGGGCCGCGGCGTTGCGGTTGCGGCCGCCGCGTGAGCCGCGGCGACGCTTCTTGGGCGCGCCCTCTCCGTCAGACGACGGCGGGCGCTCCGCGGAGGAAGGGGTCGGGTTCGGCGTGGGGTCGGACAACGGAGGAGTCCTCTCTGCGCGCCAGGGGTTCGCCCCTGACGCCATCACGTGTCGTCCACTGCGCGATGCGGAGCACGCGTCCCGGTTCGATGTCGGCATCGAGGACCTGGAGCAGCTCGTTCGGTCGCACGCCGCGGGGCTGGGTGGCGAGCTCGGTCAGGAGCGCCATCCCTCCCTCGGTGGGACCGTCGACGGCAAGAGACAGCACGGCGGGCCGGAGGTCATCAGTGACCTCCTTGCCCTTTCGGGTACGGGTGAGCACCAGCTCGGGGGCGTCGAGCGTCGACGTCACGAGCCGGTCGGCGGTGGGGCCGTCGATGCCGACGACCTCGATCCGCCACGTGCACGACGTGACCGCTTCCTGCAGAGAGGCATCGCCCGCCGACACCCGCTCGGCGGCGACGACGTCGATGCCGGGGGGCAGGGCGGGCGACAAGCGCCCGGGAAGGTCGGACACGTCGACATCGCGGTCTTCGGGAAGCGCGATGTCGAGGTACTCGGCCAGTGACTCGTGGCCGGTGGACAGCGCCAGACCGAAGGCGATCTTCGGTCGGGGCGAGAAGCCCTCGGTGTAGGCGACGCGTACGTCGGTCTTGCGCAGCGCCCGCTCGAAGAGACGGGCGACGTCGCGGTGGCCGACGAAGCGGACCTTGCCGAGCTTGGTGAAGCGGATGCGGACGGCATCGATCATGTGGAGGCCCCGACGCGGAGGACGACCTTCTGGCCGGTGCCCTGGCTGCCGCCCGCAGGCGGGGTGGCCGACGCGACGACGTGCTCGATCGAGTAGCCGGTGCACGCGCCGCAGTCGTAGCACGGCGTCCAGCGACAGTCCTCGAGGCCGAGCTCGTTCAAGGCGTCGCGCCAGTCCTGCCAGAGGAAGTCCTTGTGGAGCCCGGCGGAGAGGTGGTCCCACGGGAACACCTCGTCCTCCTCGCGGTGGCGGTACACGACGTCCTCGACGCTGAGGCCGTTCGCCTCGAGTGCGTCGAGCCAGAGCTGGAGGTCGAAGCGCTCGCTCCACTCCTGGAACGTGCCGCCGTTGCGCCAGACCTGCTCGATGACGCGACCGATGCGGCGATCGCCGCGAGAGGCGATGCCCTCGGCGACCGAGGCGCGGGAGTCGTGCCAGGTGAGCTGGATGGCGTGATCCTTGCGGAGCTCGTCGCGCAGGAGGTTGACCTTGCGGAAGAGCTCCTCCTGGGTGTTCTGCCCGAACCACTGGAACGGCGTGAACGGCTTGGGCACGAAGCCGCCGACGCTGACCTTGACGCTCGGGCTCTTGTGGTGCTTCTTGCCGATCTCGATGACGTTGCGGGCGAGGGTGGCGATGCCCAGCGTGTCCTCGTCCGTCTCGGTCGGCAGGCCGGTGAGGAAGTAGAGCTTCATGCGCCGCCAGCCCTGGCTGTAGGCGGCGTCGACGGCGGCGTACAGGTCCTCCTCGGTGATCAGCTTGTTGATCACCTGGCGCATGCGCCACGT
>DASUCO010000073.1:0-11688 GCA_036275955.1 Acidimicrobiales bacterium | reverse complement strand
CGATCGCATCGCGCTCGTGCTGGCCGACCTGTCGGAGAACCTCTCCGGGATCCGGGTCATCACCGGACACAACCGTCGCCGCCACAACCTCGTCGTGCACCGCAACGTCGTCGGCGAGTACACCGACGCCAACAACTACACCGCGCGCGTCGGCGCGATGTACGGGCCGGGCGCCGAGACCGTCAGCGTCGCCGGACAGGCGATCCTCCTCGTCGTCGGCGCCGACATGGTGCTCGACGGCCGGCTCGAGATCGGCGAGCTCACCGCCTTCTTCCTCTACGTGACGATGTTCTTCGCCCCGATCCAGCAGCTCGTGCAGCTCTACAACGTGTACCAGCAGGGTCGTGCCGCGCTGCGCAAGCTCGCCGACGTGCTCGCCACCGAGCCGGCCGTCGCCGAGGCCCCCGACGCCGTCGACCTGCCCGAGATCGACGGCGAGATCCGGCTCGACGGCGTCACCTTCGGCTACGACCCGAACATCCCGATCCTGCGGGAGATCGACCTGGTGATCGAGCCGGGCGAGACGGTCGCCATCGTGGGCGAGACCGGCGCGGGCAAGTCGACGATCGCCAAGCTCGTGACGCGGTTCTACGACCCGCAGGCCGGGCGCGTGCTCATCGACGGACACGACCTGCGCCAGGTCACGTTCGAGTCCCTGCGCCGGCAGATCGGCGTCGTACCGCAGGAGGCGTTCCTGTTCGGCGGGACCATCCGCGACAACATCACCTTCGCCCGCCCCGATGCCACCGACGAGGAGATCGCCGAGGCGTGCTCGCTCATCGGCCTCGACGAGCTGCTCGAGCGCCAGCCGAACGGGCTCGACAGCGTCATCCACGAGCGCGGCGTGTCGCTGTCCTCCGGTGAGCGCCAGCTGCTCGCGCTGGCCCGTGCGTTCCTGGCTCGGCCGCGCGTGCTGGTGCTCGACGAGGCGACGTCGAACCTCGACCTGAAGTCCGAGACGCGCATCGAGCGGGCGCTCGACGTGCTGCTCGAGGGCCGGACGGCGATCATCATCGCCCACCGACTGGCCACCGCCATGCGGGCCGACCGCATCGCCGTGGTGCACGCCGGCCGCATCGTCGAGATCGGCTCGCACGCCGAGCTCCTGGCCGCCGGCGGGCGCTACGCCGAGCTGTACTCGACCTGGTCGTCGCACGCAGAAGCCCCTTCCGCGGGCTGACCCGTTCGCGGCAAGATCGCGCGGTGACGTCTGCCGCGTCATTGCTCGAACCCCTCGTCGGCAGCCTGCTCGGCGACGAGCCGCCGGTGGCGGTTCGCTTCTGGGACGACAGCGTCCTGGGCGACGGCGCCCCGGCCGCCATCCACGTCCGCTCGCCCGAGGCGGTGCGCCACCTGCTGTGGTCTCCGGGTGAGCTCGGCCTCGGCCGGGCCTACGTCGCCGGTCACCTCGACATCGACGGCGACGTGTACGACCTGCTCCGACTCCGCGACCACATCGCCGAGTCCCGCGAGGACGCCGACCTCCGGCTCGGGCCCCGGACGTGGGCGTCGCTGCTGCCGGCCGCGCTTCGGCTTCGCCTGCTCGGCCGCCGTCCGCCGCTGCCGGCGGAGGAGGCCCGCCTGGCCGGCCGCATGCACTCACGGCAGCGCGACGCCGAGGCCATCCGGCACCACTACGACGTCTCGAACGACTTCTACCGCCTGGTGCTCGGCCCGACCATGACGTACTCGTGCGCGTACTTCCGCAGCGAGGACATGGGCCTCGACGACGCGCAGGCCAGCAAGTACGAGCTCATCTGCCGCAAGCTCGGGCTCCGGCGCGGCATGCGCCTGCTCGACGTGGGGTGTGGTTGGGGCGGGATGGTGCTCCACGCCGCGCGCGAGCACGGCGTGCACGCCGTCGGCGTGACCCTGTCGCGTGCGCAGCACGAGCTGGCATCGACGCGAGTGGCCGAGGCCGGGCTGTCCGGCCTGGTCGAGGTGCGTCTGCAGGACTACCGCGACGTGCACGACGGGCCGTACGACGCCATCTCGAGCATCGGCATGTTCGAGCACGTCGGGCTGCGGATGCTGCGGGAGTACTTCCTCCGCCTGTTCACGCTGCTGCGGCCCGGCGGACGCCTCCTCAACCACGGCATCTCACGGCCCCACGGCCAAGGCGGGTTCGACCGCGGCTCGTTCATCGACCGGTACGTGTTCCCCGACGGCGAGCTGCACGAGGTCGGACGGGTGGTGAGCACCATGGACGACCTCGGCTTCGAGGTGCGGGACGTGCACTCGCTCCGCGAGCACTACGCCAGGACGCTGCGGGCCTGGGTGGCGAACCTGGAGGCGGGCTGGGACCACGCCCAGCGCCTCGCCGGTCCCGGTCGCGCCCGCGTGTGGCGCCTCTACATGGCCGCATCGGCCCTCAACTTCGAGGCGGGCCGCTCGAACATCCACCAGGTGCTGGCGGTCAAGCCCGACGGCGGCGACGCTCGCGTCCCTCTCACCCGCACCGGCTGGCTCGACTGGTAGCGGCTATCGCGGCTCGACGTAGTCCTGGGTGATCCACCAGCGATCCCCGCTGCGCACCACCCCGATGCCGACCACCGTGTAGCGGCCCGAGAGCAGCACGTGGCGGTGCGACTCGCTGGCCATCAGCGCGTCGTGGATCTCTCGCACGGTGGGGCCGTAGCCCACGTTCTCACCGAGCGCGCCGGCGTCGAGCCGAGTCCGGTTGGCCTCGGTGAAGTAGTCCTCGTTGTGCCACAGCCGGCCCTCGCGGGCCATGTCCCCGCTGTGGTCGACGGCCATGGGGATGACGTCGTCGCGCGGTCGCGCCAGCGGGATGCCGCGCGCAGAGCGCTCCTCGTTCAGCATCCACAGGAGCATGTTCGCCGCCTCCTGCGGGTCTCTCGCGTCATGCGCGTGTGCCTCGGGTGCGAGGACGACCGCGCTCGCCAGCAGCAGGAGCGCGACCGTCGTCGAGACGATCCGTCGCAGGTGCACGTCTCGCCAGTTCCCCGGTGCCGATCCCGGGACACGCAGCTCGCGGTTGATTGTGGTGGACTCTCCCGATGCCGCCCTGGACCACCGACGACATCCCGGACCAGACAAGTCGAACGATCCTCGTCACCGGTGCAAACAGCGGTCTCGGGCTGCGATCGGCGCAGGCGCTGGCGGCCAGGGGGGCGCGGGTGCTCCTCGCCTGCCGCAACGCCGAGAAGGCGGCGAAGGCCCTGGCGGAGGTGGCCGCCGGCGCCACCGGGCCGGCGCCCGAGGTGGTGGCGCTCGACCTGGCCGATCTCGACTCGGTGCGTGCCGCCGCCGACGACGTCGCCGCCCGGGTCGAGTCGCTCGACGTGCTCATGAACAACGCCGGGATCATGGCCACGCCCAAGCGGCGCACGCCGCAGGGCTTCGAGTCGCAGCTCGGGACGAACCACCTCGGCCACTTCGCCCTCACCGGCCTCCTGCTGCCGCTGTTGCAGCGCGCCGAGGCGCCGCGCGTGATCAGCACCTCGTCACAGGCGCACCGGATGGGCCGCATGCGGTGGGACGACCTCCAGTGGGAGCGTGGCTACGAGCGGTGGCGCGCCTACGGCCAGTCCAAGCTGGCGAACCTCCTGTTCATGCGCGAGCTGGCGCGCCGGGCGCCCGGCATCATCTCCGCCGCCGCCCATCCCGGCTGGGCGGCGACGCACCTGCAGAGCGGCGAGGGGCTGGCGAAGCGACTCAGCGCGCTCGGCAACCGCGTGTTCGCGCAGTCGGACGCGATGGGCGCGCTCCCGCAGCTCTACGCGGCGACCATGCCCGACGTCCGGAGCGGCGAGTACTTCGGTCCCGACGGCATGTTCGAGCGAGCCGGGCACCCGACCCGCGTCGGCATGACGACCGCGGCTCGCAGCGACGAGGACGCGGCCCGGCTGTGGGACGTCTCTGAGCAGCTGACGGGTGTGCGCTACGGGCGCTGAGGCGCCGGCGTCGTCACCACCGGCGGCGGTGCGGTGGTCGTCGTGGTCGTGGTGGTGGTCGTCGTCGTGGTCGTGGTCGTCGTGGTCGGCGGTGGCGCACCCTCGAGCTGTCGCAGGGTGATGTAGCTGTAGATCCGGGCACCGGATCGTGACGGGTGCACGCCGTCCTCGGCCACCGCACCCGGTTCCTGCGACTCGGCGAACCAGTCGGCCAGCCGCATCGCCGGGAACCGGGTCACGCCGCCGTTGATGGCCGCGTTGCTCTGCTCCTCCCACGACTTGGGCACGCGCACGTTGAGCAGGACCACGCGCGGCACGCCGGCCACGATCGTGGCGAGGTGGTTGAAGAGATCGTCGGACATCGGCCCGTTGGTGCCGAGGTGGATGACGAGCGCCGAGATCTGGTCGAAGGTGCCCTGGTCCTTGTAGCCCTGCAGGACCATCAGGCCGTCCTTCACCTGCCGGCCGATGGCGGCGTCCACGTACATGCGGCCCTGCGACGCCTCGAGCAGCGCTGACCTGGCGGACAGCATCACCGAGTCGCCCACCGCCAGCACCGCGCCCATCGGCGGAGGCGGCGCCGACGGGACCGTCGTCGGTGGGGACAGCGGCATCGCGGTCGTGGGCGCTGACGCCGGCGTCGCCGTCGTGGTCGTGCTGCTCGTCGTGGTCGTTCGAGGGATGTGCAGGAGCGTCGTGGCGGTGGTGGGCGTCATCGCCACCGTGGCCAGCAGCTCCGGCGGCTCGATGGCGGCGGTCGTGAGCCCGACGCCGAGGGCGGCGGTGAGGACGGACGCGGTCGCGGTGGCGGCCACCGCGATGCGAACGCGGGCGCTGCGCCGCAGCGCGCGCCACGCCTGTCCGACCGCACCGGTCCGGAACGGCTGCTCCACCAGACGCCACGACACCTCGGCCAGCACGCCGGTGACGACCAGGCGAGCGGCCAGCGCACGCCACCCGTCGTACGCGATGTCGGTGTCGGCCCGCAGCAGCACGAAGACCGGCCAGTGCCACAGGTAGACGGCGTACGAGCGGGTGCCGAGCCAGCGCAGCGGCCGGATGCCCAGCACCCGCGCCACCCGGCACGACGGGCTGGTGATGGCCGCGACCGCGATTGACGAGAGGACGGCGGCGGTGGCGAAGCCCCAGCGCGGCAGCGCACCGTCGCGATCGCCCGTCGTGGCGACGATGATCGACAGCCCCGCGATCGACGCCACGGCCAGGGCGTCGATGCAGAGCCGAGCCCCACCGACCCAGCGGCGACGCTCGCCCATCGGCCACAGCAGCGCGGCCGCCACGCCGACCAGCAGCGCCGTCGCACGCGTGTCGGTGCCGAACCACGCACGCGACGGATCGTCGACCTGCCACAGGGCAGCCAGCAGCACCGAGGAGCCGCCGGCGACGACGAGCACGCCGAGTGCGAGCGTGCGCCGGAAGCGGATCCAGCCGAGCCGGGTCGCGCCCGCGACGAGCAATGGCAGCGCGACGTACAGCTGCTCCTCGACGGCGAGGGACCACAGGTGGCGCAGGAGCGGCGGCCGGCCGAACGACTCGAAGTAGGTCTCGCCCCGCACGATCTGCCACCAGTTGCTGGAGTACGTCAGCGCGGCGACGACGTCACCTCGCAGGCGCGCCACCGACTCGTGGGCGCCGAGGAGGGCGGCGATCGAGACGCCGACGAGCAGCGCCCCGACGGCCGGCAGCAGCCGACGGGCCCGACGGGCCCAGAAGCGCCCCAGGGCGACGCGCTCGGAGGCGGCCACCTCGACCAGCAGCAGCGACATGATGAGGTAGCCGCTGATCGCGAAGAAGACGTCGACGCCGAGGAACCCGCCCGGCAGCCACGCCACGTCGGCGTGGTACAGCACCACGGCCACCACTGCGAAGGCCCGCAGCCCGTCGAGGCCGCGTCGGTGCGGCAGCCGCGGGATCCTCATGCCGATCGCTCGCTCGGCAGCGCGACCACGAGTCGCCAGCCGCGGTCGGGGAAGCCCGACGCCTCGGCCACGCGCGCCGACGCCGTGTTGCGGAGATCGTGCAGGTACGTGGGGACCTTGCCCTCGTCGAGGATGCGCCGGGCGGCGGTGACCACCAGCCGACGGGCGATGCCGCGCCCGCGCGCCGCCTCCTCGGTCCCGACGGAGATCTCGCTGGCGTGGTCGTCGTGGCGCTTCAGCCCGACGCCGCCCACGTACTCGTCGTCCTCGAACAGCACGAGGACCTCGCCGCCGAACGGCTTCAGCCAAGCCGGCACACGAGGGTCCTCGGCCGCCACCCACTCCCCGAGCGGTGCCAGCGGCGTGGGCGCCGTGGACCAGCGGAACATCACGTCGACCAGCCGCCCGCCGAGCAGCTGCTCGAGCGCGGGGGTGGCGTCGGCCAGGGTCGGCCCGAGGTCACGGGCCCGCTCGAGCAGCGATGGCTCGAGCGAGACGACCGCACCGCTCGGCGCGCGCACGCACTGGAACGGTCGCACGACGCCATCCCAGCCCGGCTCGGTCCTGGCCGCGCTGGTGGTCACGACGAGGCCGCCGGGCGGGGGCGGCCACGCGCCGAGGCTGGCGCGCAGGTGCGCCACCAGCTGGTCGTCGGCCGTGTCCATCGCTGTCATCGTCGCGGATCAGGTGGCGAGGCCGCCGACCACCTCGGTGGCAGGCAGGTGCTGGAAGACCTCCGGTGACACGCGGATCTTCAACGAGCGGCTGCCGCCGCCGAGCACGACCGACGGTCGCGCCATGACGCGCGCGTCGACCCACAGCGGCATGCCGTCGGGCAGCGCGAGGGCGGTCACCCCGCCGATCATCATCCCCGTCACCTCCTTCGTCTCCTCCGCCGACGCGAAGCTGACCTTGCGAACGCCGATGCGGCGCTTCACCGCACCGTTGACGTCGAGACGGTTGGTGGCCAGCACCACGCACGCCACGTAGACCCGAGGATCGGCCTTCCCGACGACGACGATGGTGTTGGCCGAGTCCTCCGGCGCGATCCCGTAGCGCTCGCAGAAGGCGGCCGTGTCGGCGAAGTCGGGGTCGCACGGCATGGCCTCGTACGGCACGCCGGTGGCGTCGAGCGCAGCGAGCACGGCGGCTTCGACGGGCTCCGACATCGGGCGGATGTTAGGAGCGGACGGTGACGGTCATCGTCAGCTCGGGCCATGGCGACCGGACCTGCGCGATCCGTACCGTCGGGGTCATCGGGGAACCGCGCCGCCGCCGGCGCGTGCCAGGGGGAACGCACGTTGCGACGATCGCTGTTGGCCGCCATCGCCCTCGTGGTCCTCGCGCCCGCGTGCGCCGAGGACGAGCCCGACCCGACGGTCCTGCGCGCCGGGCAGGTCGACATCAAGCTTCCCGAGGGCTGGACCGTCGAGGGTGCGACGGCGGTGCGTCCCGCTCGCGACGCACCGGTGGAGGCGACCGAGGCGGCGGCGCCGGTGCCCGGCGCACCGGCGACGACGGTGGCCACCGACGACACCGTGCCCCTGGCCCAGGACGACCCCCAGACCGCGTTCTTCAAGGCGGTCTCGATCTTCCAGCAGTGCATGAGCGACAACAACACGGAGTTCATCGGCGTGCCCGACGCCAGCAACCCGAGCTCGCCGACGAACGATCCTGACTACCTGTCGGTGCTCGGCACGTGCGCGTCGAAGAGCAACATCCTGCAAGCGCTGCAGGACGTGCAGGCGGCCGAGGAGGCCATGACCCCGGCCGACATCGAGGAGGCCAACGAGGGCTACCTCGTCTGGCGCGACTGCATGATCGCCCGCGGCTGGGGCATCCCCGAGCCCAAGCCCGACGAGCGCGGCCGCCTCTTCAGCCTGGGCAACCCCCAATCCGCCCCCCAGATCGATGCGCCGCCGGGTGAGGACCTCCTCAGCAGCGACGACTTCGCCGAGTGCCTCGAGGAGGCCCGAGGATGACCCGCCTCCACAGTCGTCGATGGACGACGATCGCCGCCGCGCTCGCCGCCGTCGTCGCCGTGCTCGGCGGCGTCGCCGTGTTCGCCGGCGCCGACAGCGGTTCGAACGGCGGGAGCGGCGACCGGCCGCTGATCATCACCGCCGAGGTCGAGCGACGCACGCTCACCGACGACGTCACGCTGCAGGGCACCGTCGGCCGCGTCGAGCAGCGCCAGATCGATGCCGTCGACGCCGGGCGGATCAGCGCCGTGCACGTCGACGACGGCGCCACGGTCGAGGCCGGCCAGCCGATCCTGTCGATCGACGGACGCGACGCGATCGCGGCGACCGGTGACTTCCCGTTCTACCGCCCGCTCGAAGTCGGCTCGCAGGGCAACGACGTGCGCCAGCTCGAGCAGATCCTGCGCGACGCCGGCTACAGCCCGGGCGCGGTCGACACCTCGTTCACCGACGAGACGCACGCGGCGCTGGCGAGCTGGCAGGCGGCACGCGGCTACCCAGGCGCCACGCCGGAGCAGGACGAGAGCTACACGATCTCGCTGAGTCCCGGCGGCGGGTACACCGTCGGCGACCAGAGCTCGGCGGCGGTGATCATCGGCCAGTCCAAGGCCGCGCCCGGGTCCAAGGCGGCGGTGGCCAAGGTGGCCGGCGCCAAGATCGCGGGAACGGTGACGATCCAGGCGCTCGACGCCACGGTGGCCGAGGGCTCGCCAGCGCGCTTCCGGGTCTCGGCCGGGAGCAACAGCCATCCCGAGCTCGACATCGCGCTGGCCGTCGGCGGCACCGCCGACGACGCCGACATCGTGGTGCCGACCGGCGAGATCGTCCTGCCGGCCGACACGTGGTCGGTCGACGTCTCCGTGGTCACCCGGCAGGACGACCTGGTGGAGCGGGACGAGACGATCGAGGTCTCCGTGGTCGACGGCGACGGCTTCGACGTCGACGGCACCGAGGCCACGACCACGATCGTGTCGGAGGACGTGCCCGAGCTGCGCCTGACCGGCGGCGGTTCGGTCGCCGAGGGCGACGTGTCCGAGATCGAGATCGTCGCCGACCAGGCGCCCATCAAGGACGTGCAGGTCGCGCTCGCGTTCACCGGTGACGCCGTCGCCGGCGACGACTACGTCGCGCTCGCCCCGGTGGCCGTGCTGCGCGCCGGCGCGGACCGCCAGACGATCACCCTGACGACGCTCCTCGACGAGACGCTCGAGGGCACCGAGCGCATCGTGGTGTCCATCGGAGCCGGAACCGGCGCGTACCGGGTGGGCCGCACCGCGACCGCGGTGACGACGATCGACCGGGTCGCCGGCGCGGCGGCGCTCCCCACGCTCACGCTGCGGCCGACGGCGACCCACGTCGGCGAGGGCCAGCCCATACCGATGACGCTCGCGCTCAGTCGAGCCATCACCGACGACCTCGTGGTGTCGCTCGTCTACGGCGGCGACGCCGGGTTGGGCACCGACTACACGCCGATGCCGGGCCGCGTGATCGTCGCCGCCGGCCTCACGTCGCTGGCACTGCAGGTGCCGACCGTGCAGGACGACGTGGTCGAGGCCGACCGCACGCTGACGGTGACCATCGGGTCGCTGGGCACCTACGTGGTCGGCAGCCCGGCGAGCGGGACGGTGACGATCGAGTCCGACGACGTGCCCGAGCTCACGCTGCTCGGTGGCGTCAGCCGGCTGGCCGAGGGCAGCGGCACCGGGTTCACGTTCGTCGCCGACCAGGCGCCGATCCACGACATCTCGGTCGCGTACTCAGTGGTCGGCAGCGCCACCCCCGGCCAGGACGTGGGCGCCCTCACCGGCGTCGCCATCCTGCCCGCCGGCGAGACCACGCTGACGGTGCCGATCACGACCCTCGACGACGACGTCGTGTTCCGGCCGACCGACCTCATCGTCGGTGCCTGGCCGATTCGCATCGGTCAGGTGCTCGTCGACGAGGGCGAGACGGTGCCGCCAGGCACGCCGCTGCTCTCGCTCGTGGACACCGGGCTCACGGTGACGCTGCGGGCGTCGGCATCCGATCGGACCAAGCTGGAGCCGGGCCAGAAGGCCACGGTGAAGCTGACCGGCAGCAGCGAGCAGGTCGAGGGCACGATCTCCGAGCTCGACGAGACCGCGACCGTCGACGAGGCCACCGGCGAGCAGTTCTACGAGGGCAAGATCGAGGTCGGCGACCTGCCCGGTGCCGACGGCGCCACCGTGAGCATCGAGGTGGTGCTCGACCAGCGCGTCGACGCCATCACCGTCCCCATCGCCGCGGTGAAGCAGGACGGCGACGGCAACGACGTCGTGCGGATCATCGACCTCGAGGACACCGGCGAGGTCAGCGAGCTGCAGGTCGTCACCGGCATCGCCGAAGGCTCCTACATCGAGATCCGCGAGGGGCTCGACGGCGGTGAGGTCGTCATCGTCGAGGTGGAGACCAACGAGTGAGCGTGCTGCTTGAGCTGGAGGGCGTGTCGCGCGTCTACGGCGAGGGCGTACCGGTCTACGCGCTGCGCGACGTGTCGCTCCAGGTCATGGCGGGTGACTTCCTGTCGATCGTCGGACCGTCGGGGTCTGGCAAGTCGACGATGCTCGGGCTGCTCGGGTGCCTCGACCTGCCCACGTCAGGGACGATCCGCATCGGCGGCACGGACGTCGGCGCCCTCGACGACGCGTCGCGCTCGGTGCTGCGCGGTCGGTCCATCGGCTTCGTGTTCCAGCAGTTCCACCTCATCCCCCACCTCAGCGCCCAGGGGAACGTGGAGACGGCGCTGCTGTACCGCGGGCTGAGGGCGAGCGAGCGGCGCGACCGGGCGCGTGACGCGCTGGACGCCGTCGGCCTGGCGGCGCGAGCGGATCACCGACCGGTGCAGATGTCCGGCGGTGAGCAGCAGCGCGTCGCCATCGCCCGCGCCATCGTCACCGAGCCCCTCATCGTCCTGGCCGACGAGCCCACCGGCGCCCTCGACTCGAAGAACGCGGCGATGGTGATGGAGATCTTCGGCGAGCTGCAGTCGCCGCAGCGGGCCGTCGTCATCGTGACCCATGACCTCGGCGTGGCCAACAGCGCGGCGCGCAAGGTGTCGATGCGCGACGGGGAGATCGTCGCCGACGAGCGGCTGGTCGCCGTCTCGTGACGAACGGGCTGCGCGAGCTGCTGAGCGTCAGCTGGTCCGGCCTGTCGGCCCGCCGGACGCGGACGTTCCTGATCATGCTCGGCCCGATCGTCGGCGTCGCCGCCATGGTCGGTGCCGTGGGGCTGACCGAGAGCGCCAAGGGCGACCTCAAGCAGAAGCTGGCCGACCTCGGCACCAGCCTCGTCATCGCCACCCCGGGTGCCGCGTTCGGCAACCAGAACCCGACCTTCCCCGAGGACGCCGTCGCCCGCGTCGAGGCGGTGCCGACGGTGACCGCGGCGGCGGCCACGTCGGAGCTGCGCGGCGTCGTCGCCCTCCCGACGGAGGGGTCGGCCGACCACTTCGCCGCCTTCCCGGTGCCGGTGAAGGCATCCGATCTCGAGCTGCCCGGCGTCCTCGAGGTCCCGGTCGTGTCGGGGCGGTGGCTGACGCAGGCCGACATCGACAACGAGACCCGCGCCGTCGTGCTCGGCTCCGGGCTGGCGCGGGAGTACGGCTACCTGGCCGGCGAGATCCGCACCATCCGCCTCGACGACCACGACTACGGCGTCGTCGGCGTGCTCGGCCGCGTGCAGCTCGACCCCTCGCTCGACAACTCGGTGTTCATGACGCAGTGGGCGGCCGAGGAGGACTTCGGCACCGAGGGCGAGCCCAACAAGCTCTACATCCGGTCGCTGCCGGGCGCGACGCAGGACACCGCCGACTCCGTGCCGACCGCCATCGCG
>DASUCO010000072.1:0-6958 GCA_036275955.1 Acidimicrobiales bacterium | reverse complement strand
GCCAGGAAGAACGGGACGTCCCCGTCACGCAGGGCGGCCGCGCCCTTCTTCAGCGCCAGGATCAGGGGCTCGAACGTCTCCTGCGACACATCCCGGCGTTACCCGGGCACGGTGTGCGGGCACACCCGCCGGGATGGCGGTCATCGGCTTCCACGCCGCCCACGAGCAGCTCCTGCCCTCCCAGCTGCTGCGTGCCGTGCAGCGGGCCGAGGACGCCGGCTTCGGCGCGGCCATGTGCTCCGACCACCTCGCCCCCTGGAGCGAGCGTCAGGGCGAGTCCGGCAACACGTGGGTGTGGCTGGGTGCCGCGCTGCAGGCGACGTCGCTGCGCTTCGGCACCGTCACCGCGCCCGGCCAGCGCTACCACCCGGCCGTGCACGCCCAGCAGATCGCCACCGTCGCCGAGCTGTTCCCTGGCCGCTTCTGGGCTGCACTCGGCTCGGGCGAGCAGATGAACGAGCACGTGACCGGCGACGTGTGGCTGCCCAAGCCCGAGCGCGTCGAGCGGCTGCTCGAGTGCGCCGACGTGATCCGGCGCCTGCTCGACGGCGAGGAGGTCACCCACCGCGGCAGCATCACCGTCGACGAGGCGAAGGTGTGGTCGCGGCCGCCGACACCGCCACCGCTCTACGCCGCGGCCGTGAGCCCCGAGAGCGCGGCGACGGCGGCCACCTGGGCCGACGGCCTCATCACGGTGGTCCAGCCGATGGACGTCCTGCGCGAGGTGCTCGACGAGTGGGGCGGCCGCGGGCCGACGCTGCTGCAGGTCCACCTGTCCTGGGCCGAGGACGAGTCCGAGGCCGAGGCGATCGCGCTCGACCAGTGCGCGGCTGCGGCGCTGCAGGACCCGCTGCCGTGGGACCTCAAGACGCCAGCCCACTTCGACGCGGCGACGGCGGCCGTCGGCGTGGACGACCTGCGCGATGCCGTCCGCATCTCGTCCGACCTCGCCCAGCACGCCGCATGGATCTCGGAGCTCGTGGAGGTCGGCTTCGACGAGGTCTACCTGCACCACGTGGGCAAGGAGCAGGACGCGTTCATCGACGCGTTCGGCTCGAAGGTGCTGCCGGAGCTGGCGGCGTGACCGGCGACGAGCAGTACCAGGAGCACGGATGACAAGAGCGAACGCCAGCGACCTGTGGTGGAAGAACGCCGTCGTCTACTGCCTCGACGTGGAGACCTTCCTCGACTGGGACGGCAACGGCATCGGCGACATCAACGGCCTCGTCGAGCGGATCGACTACCTGGCCGGCATCGGGATCAGCTGCATCTGGCTCATGCCGTTCCAGCCGTCACCCAACCGCGACGACGGCTACGACGTCGCCGACTACTACGCGATCGATCCGCGGCTGGGAACGCTGGGTGACTTCGTGGTCCTGCTGCGGACCTGTCGCGACCGCGGCGTGCGCGTGATCATCGACCTCGTCGTCAACCACACGTCCGACCAGCACCCGTGGTTCAAGGAGGCGCGCCGCTCGCCCACGTCGAGGTTTCGCGACTTCTACGTGTGGCGCGACACCCCGCCCCGCACCAAGAAGTCCGACATCGTGTTCCCGGACGCCGAGGACACGATCTGGTCGTACGACGAGCGCGCCAAGCAGTGGTACCTGCACCACTTCTATCGGCACCAGCCCGATCTCAACATCGCCAACCCCGAGGTGCGCGAGGAGATCAAGCGCATCGCCGGGTTCTGGCTCGAGCTGGGCGTCGACGGCTTCCGGGTCGACGCCGTGCCGTTCCTGGTGGAGAGCGGGGATCGGGGCGTCGAGTCGCACCAGCTGTTCAAGGAGCTGCGGGCGTTCATCACCCGTCGTCGCGGTGACGCCGTGCTGCTCGGCGAGGTGAACCTGCTGCCCAAGCAGCTGGGGTCGTACTTCGGGCACGAGCCGGGCGACGAGCTGCAGATGCTCTTCTGCTTCCCGGTCATGCAGGCCATGTACCTGTCGCTGGCGCGCCACGACGCCAAGCCCGTCATCCGCGCCCTGCGCTCGCTGCCGAAGGTCCCCACCGAGGGGCAGTGGGCCCACTTCGTCCGCAACCACGACGAGCTGACGCTCGACAAGCTGACCGACAAGCAGCGCGAGGAGGTCTTCGCCGCGTTCGGTCCCGACCCCGACATGCAGCTGTTCGACCGCGGGCTGCGCCGCCGGCTGCCGTCGATGCTCGACGGCGACGAGCGTCGTCTTCGGCTCGTGTACAGCCTCCTGCTCACGCTGCCCGGCACGCCCGTCCTCTTCTACGGCGAGGAGATCGGCATGGCCGAGAACCTCGACATCCCCGGGCGCATGAGCGTGCGCACGCCGATGCAGTGGACCGACCAGCGCAACGGCGGGTTCTCGCCGGTGGCGCCGTCGAAGCTGGTGCGCCCGCTGCCCGAGGGTCGGTTCGGGCCGCTGGCCGTCAACGTCGCCGCCCAGCGGCGCGACCCGGACTCGCTGCTCAACTGGTTCGAGCGCATGATCCGGCGCCGACGGGAGACGGCCGAGCTCGGCATGGGCGAGCTGCGCATCCTGGAGACAGGTGACGACGCCGTGCTCGCCCACTGCGTCGAGCTGGACGGGGTGTCGATCGTCGCCGTGCACAACCTGAGCGACGAGCCCCGCACCGTCCGCGTGCAGCTGGGCGACACCCGGCGCCGTGAGCTGACGGATCTCCTCGAGGGTGACACCGTCCCCGGCGTCGTGAAGGGCCGGCTCGACCTCAAGCTCGACGCGTACGGCTACCGCTGGTTCCGTCTGCAGCCCGACGATCTCCGCACCGCCCCGTAGCGCCGTCGGTAGCGTCGAGCCATGCTCGATGACAGCGAGGTCCAGCGCGCCCTCTGCGTGATGGCGCACCCCGACGACGTCGACTTCGGCTCGGCCGGCACCGTCGCCGCCTGGGTCAAGCAGGGGATCGAGGTGTCGTACTGCCTGGTGACCGACGGGGACGCCGGCGGCTTCGACCCGTCGGTGCCCCGTGCCGACATCGCCGGGATCCGCCGCGCCGAGCAGACGGCGGCGGCCAACGAGATCGGCGTCACCGACCTCACGTTCCTGGGCTACCCCGACGGACGGCTGGAGCCGACGCTCGAGCTGCGCCGCGACCTCTCGCGCGTCATCCGCCAGAAGCGACCCGACCGCGTCATCTGCCAGTCGCCGGAGCGCAACTACCAGCGCATCTTCGCCAGCCACCCCGACCACCTGGCCGCTGGCGAGGCGACGCTGTGCGCCGTCTATCCCGACGCCCGCAACCCGTTCACGTTCACCGAGCTGCTGGACGAGGGCTGGGAGCCGTGGACCGTGCGCGAGGTGTGGATGGGCGCGTTCACCAACCCCAACCGCTACGTCGACATCACCGACACGGTCGAGCTGAAGCTGGCCGCGCTGCGGCGGCACGAGAGCCAGCTGCCCGACGCCGACGCCACGATGGAGCGCGTGCGGCAGTGGGTGACGGCGACGGCCAAGGCGGCCGGTCTGCCCGAGGGGTCGTGCGCCGAGGGCTACCTCGTCATCGAGACGGGCTGACCCGAAGGACGAGACCGCTCTCGGTCTCCTCGATGTCGCCCGGGAACGTCCCGGACTGGTCGATCGTCAGGTCATCGCCGTCGACCTCGAGCACACCGGGCTCGAAGACCATGGCGTTCACCGGGTTCGGTGAGCGGACGCGCAGCCACCCGTCGCGCCAGTGGGCCGTCGCCGGATGGAACTGGCCCTGGGCGCGATAGCGACCGCCCTCCTCGCCGCCCAGCATCACGTCGGTGCCCAACCAGCCGGTGGCGACGCGGTCGTCGGTGATGCGCTGGCTCACCAGGCCCCGCTCCCACTCGACGTGCGTGCGTCCACCGCCCAGGACGTCGACGCTGGCCTGCATGAGCAGGTCGTGGCTGTGCTCGAACGGCTGGTCGACGTCGGGCAGCACCCGCTCGGGCAGCCACATGCCGAGCAGTGCCACGTACTGGGTCATGTCCATGCCGTACGCACGGGAGTACGGACCACAGAGGTTGCGCAGCCCGGGGTGGTACCAGCGGGCGATGTCGCGCCACAGCGCGTCCTCGACGCGAGCACCCCACTCGGCGAAGCGCGGCGTCGGCGGGTGCACCCGCCACAGCGCCAGCGCGTACAGGTCGATGCCGTAGTACGTGGGGGAGTTGTACTCGGCGAACGCTCCGTGCTCCTCGAAGCGGCGCACGACCTCCTCGGCGTAGGTCTCGTCCTGCTCGAGCCACGCCTTCATCAGCGCGATGTTCGAGTAGCTGGGTGACACGCGGTCGGGCGGCTCGCCGGCGATGGCCAGGTCGATGGGCTCGTGGAGGTCCCAGCCCCACGTCCTCTCGATCAAGCGGAACGTGGTGCCGATGAACTGGCGCCAGTTGGGGTCGTAGTCGATCCACTCGACCGCGTCGCGACCGTGCGAGCCCGGGTGAGGCCATTCGGCGAAGCGGGCGAACGTGCCGTGCCAGATGGTGCCCGGTTCGTCGTACTGGAGGGCGACCAGCTCGTCGACGATGCGGCGCGCTCGCGCGTCGAGCCCGCGCTGGAGGCAGTCGACCGCGTACCAGGCCGACTGCGGGACCATGTGCATGGAGAGCGCCTCCATGCCGTGGTCGTCGAACGATCCGGGCGGGTTCCAGAGCAAGCCGCGCTCCTCGTCCCACCACTGGTCAGCCCACAACGAACGCTCCCAACGTCCCGCAGCAGCCGTAGCGGGCCTCGCGGTCGAGCGCCTCGACCGACGCGTCGGCGAGGTGCGACACGTCGCCAGCCTCGAGGGCGTCGAGCAGGGCTGGCGTGTCGTCACGAGGGAGCCGTGCGCGCCACTGCGGCACGTAGGACTCGACGATGCGACCGGCGGCTTCGTGGAAGTCGCGCAGCGCGTCCTCACCGGCGGCGCGAAGTCGCAGGAACCCCTCCATGGCCCGCTCGCGGCGGCGCACGGCGGCGTCGAGCGACTGCTCGGGCAGCACCGCCGCCTCGGCGTAGCGAGCGGGATCGGCCAGCACGGCCGGCTCGAACGTGATCACCATGTCGCCCGCCTCCGGCAGCCCGGCGTTCGACATGAGGACGAAGATCTCGAGATCGCCACCGTTCACCAGGCGGTGGATGGTGCCGGGGGAGAACGACACCAGCGCGCCCTGCTCGAGCGGTGTCTCCTGGAAGCCGCCCTCGAGCGTGAGCGTCTGCACGGCGCCGACGCCGCCGACCACGGCGTACGCCTCGGTGCACGCGGTGTGGAGGTGAGGCGTGCCGCCGTCGTCGTACACCTTCAGGTGTGAGACGCCGATGCCGCCGGGGAGCTTCATGCGTACCGCTGGCACTGCTCGCGGGACCAGACGCCGTCGTGCACGACGACGCGGTAGTCGAACGGGATCGTCTCGCCCTTGGCCACCTCGATCGGCCCGTTCCAGAGGAACGCGGCGTTGAGGAAGTTGCTCCAGCCCTCGTCGCCGTACGTCGCGGCGCGGGTCGAGCCGTACCACGGCGTCTCCACGTGCGGGATCATCAGCAGCCCGCCGGCGCCGCCCTCGACGTTGCCGCTGAGGTCGCACCATGCACTGGGGACGCCGAGCACGCGCTCGTGCTCGGTGCCGTCGGCGAGGAGGATGCGGGTGTCGGTCCAATCCGGCCGGCCCCGGAGCGAGAGCCCGCTGTAGCCGCCCCACGTCGTGAACGGCGTGGTGTCGAGCACGACGTCCTCGCGGGGCGTGATGCGCACCGAGATGTCGATGGCGTACGCATCGTCGGCGAGATCGACGCGCTCGTGGCGGAAGTCCTCGTCGATGATCACCGTCTCGCGATCGGGGCGGATCCACTCGATGTTCATCGCGTCGCGGTGGCGCAGCACGCCGTAGGGCGGCTGCTCCTCCCAGAAGTTCTCGCCGTTGACGAACTTGATCGTGAACCACAGGCCGTGGTGCCACGGGTGGTCCTCGGGTGCATCGCGTGTCAGCACCGCGCCGGCCGGCGTGGCAACCGGGTGGAAGTTCGGGCGCTTCCTGTGGTCGGCGTTGTACGTGTAGGTCATCACTCCACCCTCCCACCATCCCCGACGTACATCTCCAGGACGAGGCTGATCACGGCACGAGCATCGTCGATGGTGACCGGCGGACGCTCGCCGGCGTCGAGCGCGTCGGCGAAGCGCTCGTACTGGCCGGTCCAGCCGTCACGCTGGGGCACGTACGACGCCAGCGCCTCGGTGATCTCCTCCGACTCGTGCACGAACGACCAGGGCTCGTCGGTGAACGTGTACGGCTCGAGTCCGCTGGCCGCCGAGACGTGCTCGAACGCGAACCGGTGCTGGCTCATCTCCTCGAAGGAACCCAGCGTGGCGTTGATCGTGATGAGTCCGCCGTCGGGCATCGCGAGGATGGCGGCCGCGGTGTCCTCGGTCTCGATGTCGTTGACGAGCGTCGCGGTGCGGGCGACCACGTCGGCGGGGCGGCCGAGGAGGTAGAGGAAGGCGTCGATGCCGTGCACCGCGTGCGACAGCAGGATGCCGCCCAGCTCGGTGTCCTTCTTCCCGCGCCACGGGACCGCGTAGTACGCGGCCGTCCGGCGCCACGCGAGGATCATCGACGCCGCGTAGAGGCGACCGGTGAGCCCGCGGTCGACCAGCAGCTTGAGCTTCTGCAGGCCGTGGCCGTAGCGGTAGTTGAAGACGGGCATGAGCGAGCCGGCGGACTCGCGCTCGATGGCCTCGAGCTCGTCGAGGTGGGCGATGGAGCCGACCAGTGGCTTCTCGCACACGCAGTGCTTGCCGGCGGCCAGCACCTGCTCGATCTGCTCACGATGCAGGTGGGGCGGCGTGCACAGGGCGACGACGTCGACGTCGTCGCGGCGCAGGATCTCGTCGAGCGACTGCACGTCGGCGCCGATGCGCTCGGCCACCGCACCACTCCGCGCGTCGTCGGGGTCGCACACGGCGCGCACCTGGAAGCGATCAGGCTGCCGCCGCATCGCGCGCACGTGCTCGGTGCCGA
>DASUCO010000071.1:0-7324 GCA_036275955.1 Acidimicrobiales bacterium | reverse complement strand
GTCGCAGATGGCGACGGTGCCGCCGGCGACGACCTCCATCGGCGCACGGTTCGGATCGCGCAGCTTGTTGCCGATCTCGAGGTCGGCGCCCCACACGTCGTTCGCCTTGTCGGGGTGGAAGAAGACGGGGAGCCAGCCGTCGGCGAGCTCGGCCGTCATCGCCACGTTCTTGTGCCCGAGGCTGGCCACCCAGATCGGGATGTCCTGGCGGACCGGCCGGTTGATCAGCTTGAGGGGCTTGCCCAGACCGCTGCCCTGGTCCTCGGGGAGCGGTAGCTGGTACGCCTCGCCCTGGTACTCGACCTTCTCGCGCTTCCACACCATGCGGCAGATGTCGATGATCTCGCGCGTGCGCGTGAGCGGCTTGTCGAACGGCACGCCGTGCCAGCCCTCGATGACCTGCGGACCCGACGAGCCGAGGCCGAGCACGAAACGACCACCCGACACGGCGTCGAGACCGGCCGCGGTCATGGCCGTCAGCGTCGGCGTCCGCGAGTACAGCGGGAGGATGCCGGTGGCCAGCTCGGCCCGCTCGGTGTGCGCCGCCAGGTAGCCGAGGATGCTGATGGCGTCGAAGCTGTAGAGCTCCGCCACCCAGATCATGTCGATGCCGGCGGCCTCCAGGTCCTTGGCTCGCTGGGCTGCCTTCTTCGGGTCTCCGGTGTACGCCACCGACGTCGAGAGCTTCATGGCGGCAGCCTTGCACGTACGGTTTCGGAGTGCTCGACCCGGCCCGCATGTCCCCGCGCACCCGACGCATCGCCGCGCGGCTCATCCACCGGGCGTGGCGCTGGATCAGTGCGGTCGGGACCGTCTCACCCGATGATGCACATGGGTTCCGACGCCTGGGCGCGCAGAGCATGCTCGGGTTCCCACCCGGCGACGTGTTCGGCGAGTGGTGGATCGCCATCGGGTCGAAGACGCTGATCGCGCCAGAGGTGACGTTGTCGGTGGGGCTCCCGGGCGAGGCGCTCGACCACAGCGCCGAGCCGGTGCTGACCATCGGCGACCGCTGCAGCATCGGTCGCGGCACGGCCATCGTCGCCCGCCGCCGCATCGAGATCGGCGACGACGTCACGATCGCGCCGAACGTCTACGTCACCGACCACAACCACGCGTACGCCGACGTCGGCGTGCCGATCAAGGAGCAGTACCCGACGCACGACCCGGTGCGCATCGGCGACGGCACCTGGATCGCCGCCGGAGCGACGATCCTCCCGGGCGCCGACATCGGCGGCCACGTGACCGTCGGCGCCGGCGCCGTGGTGCGGGGCAAGGTGGACGACTACACGGTCGTCGCTGGCAGCCCGGCCCGAGTCGTGCGCCGGTACGAGGGGGGCGAGTGGGTCCCGCCGCTGCGCACGCCGGTGGAGGACTGGCCCGAGTGACTCGTTGACCTCAACCGGCGTTGAGGTCCTACCGTCCGGATCGTGCGCTACGTGGAGTACGAGGCGTCGGCATCGGAGCCGAACATCGTCATCGACGGCTCGCCGAACGCCGGCACCGTGCTGTGCCTGACCCACTGGCCCGGCATCCCGTGCCCGGACCCAGCGCTGGCCGACGACCTGTCGGCCCAGATGGCGTTCCGCTACCTCGACGGCGACATGGCGCTGCACGGCGACGCCGAGGTCGTCACGAACAACCACTTCGACCAGGACGGTCTGGTCGGCGTGTTCGCGCTGATCCAGCCCGAGCTCGCGCTCGCCCACCGGGACCTGCTGCTCGACGTCGCCGCCGCCGGCGACTTCGGCACCTACCGCGACCGGCGGGCGGCGCGCATCAGCACGTCGATCTCGATGTGGGGCCAGCTCACCGCCGGCGACCCGTTCCCCGTCGGCCTCGAGCACCTCCCCCGCATCCTCGACGACGTCGACGCCTATCGCGACTTCTGGATCGACGACGACGAGCGGCTGAACGCCAGCGAGGCGGCGCTCGCCGCGGGACGGATCCGCATCGTCGACGAGCCCGAGCTCGACCTCGCGGTCGTGACGGTCGACGACGACGTCGAGCGCACGTGGGGGCACCGGTTCACCGGCCAGCGCTTCGACGGCGTGCACCCGATGGCGCTGCACAACGCCACCGACATGAGCGCCATCGCACTCGTGCACGGGCGCACGTTGTCCTTCGTGCACCGGTACGAGACCTGGGTGCAGTACCAGTCCCGGTCTCGGCCCAAGCGGGTCGCGCTCCTCCCGCTGGCCCGACAGCTCAGCGACGCCGACGACGTGCGGTGGCATGCGGAGGGCGTGGGTGGTCTGACGCCGCGCCTCAACCACGAGGGCGAATCGTCCCTCTCGCCCGAGTCGTTCCTCGCCATGCTGCGCGACCACCTGCGGACGGCGCCCCCGGCGTTCGATCCCGCCGTCGGGCGCACGGAGTAGGGCGCCACCTACTACCGGTGCCGACGCCCGCGTCGGACGCTTCTCCCATCACCACCCAAGGGGGAACCGCCATGCGTGGCACCAGGACCATCCGGCTGCTCAGCGCCGGGATCGCACTCACACTCCTCGCCGGCGCCTGCTCAGGTGACGACGACGACGACACGGCGACGAGCGAGACCACAGCCGCGGTCGAGGAGACGACCGAGACGACGGCGGCCGCGAACGTGGCCACCGGCGAGCCGATCAAGATCGGCTTCATCAACAACGAGGGCGGCGCGTTCAGCGTCCCCGAGCTGCGGGTCGGCAACGAGGTGGCCGAGGAGTACATCAACAACCAGCTGGGCGGCGTCAACGGGCGCCCGATCGCCGTCGAGCGCTGCGCCACCGACGGCACACCTGAGTCGGCCATCGACTGCGTGAACGGCTTCATCGAGCAGGGCGTGGTCGCCGTCATCGAGGGCACCGACCTCGGCGCCGACGCGGTGCTGCCGCTCCTGACCGATGCCGGCATCCCGATGCTCGGACACGTCCAGTTCGGCGCCGGTCGCATGTTCGACCCCAACGCCTACTACTTCGGCGCCGCCGCCATCGCGTACGGCGTCGCCGCCCTCTCGTACTACAAGGACGAGGGCGCGCAGACGATCCAGTGGTTCCTGCCGGACGAGGCGACCAGCCACGCGTTCACCGACGGCTTCCTGCTGCCGACCGCCGAGCAGCTCGGCGTCGACTACTCGACCGTGTACTACGACCCGGCCAACCCGAACTGGGCCGTCCTCGCCGCCACCGCGGTGTCGGAGAACCCGGACGCCAGCGGCAGCGTGGCCGCCACCGACGCCCAGTGCGCCGAGATGGTGTCGGCGCTCAAGGACGCCGGCTACCAGGGCCGCATCTTCGCGGCGTCGTGCTTCAACCTGGCCAAGGACATCGGCGACAAGGCCGCCGGCGTCGACATCGACGCCGACCGCTGGGTGACCGCCGACATCGAGGCCGCTCCGGCCGACAAGCAGGCCGAGCTGGAGGAGTTCATGTCGGTCATGGAGGCGGCGGGCCACGACGACCTCGTCCATGGCAACGCCCTGATGACCTTCGCCGACATGATGACGCTGCGCTCGGTCCTGTCGACCATCGATGGTGAGATCGACGGCGCCTCGATCGCGGCCGCCCTCATGGGGACGAAGGACGCGAACAGCTTCGTCGGGCCCAACATCACGTGCGACAAGACCGTCATGCCGGGCAACTCGGCGTGCCACGCCGGGCTGCTGTTCTTCCAGGTCCAGGCCGACGGCTCCATCAAGGCCCTCACCGACGACTTCGTCGTCGGCGTGCTGTGACATTTTCTTCGCTCTGCGCCTGGGGGCCTTCGGCGGGGAGGCTTGCCGCTCCGACGAGCCTGCGTCTGCGAGAGACCGCGGCGCCGGTTCGAGGCCTTCGGCGAGCGCCGGCTTGCTCGCTTGGTGTCGCACTGTGAACCAGCACCTCCTGTTCGTCATCGTCGGCCTGGGCGCCGGCGCCGCGTACGCGGCGGTGGCGATGGCGCTCGTGACCACCTACCGGGGCACGGGCGTCATCAACATCGCCCAGGGTGCGATGGCGGTGTGGGGTGCGTACGTGTTCCAGGACGCACGCGTCGTCCACGAGCTCCCGACGCCAGTGGCCATGGCGCTGGGATTCGTGGCCGTCGCCGTGCTCGCGCTCGTTCTGCACGTGCTCGTGTTCCGCCCGCTGCGGACGGCGCCGGCGCTGAGCCGGGTCGTGGCCTCGGTGGGCGTCACCATCACCATCCAGGCTGCGGTGATCCTGCAGTTCGGCACGGCGCGTCGCGCCGTGCCGGCGACGCTCCCCAACGAACCGGTGCGGCTGTGGGGGATCAGCTTCTCGCAGGACCGCCTGTGGCTGGCCGGCGTCGCCATCGTCCTCGCCGTCGCCCTCTGGGCCTACGGGCGCTTCACGCGCATCGGGCTGGCCACGCGGGCGGCGTCCCAGAGCGAGCGGGGCGCGGTGCTCATGGGGTTCTCACCCGACCGGCTGGGTGCGGTGACGTGGGTGCTGGCGTCGGTGGTGCCGACGTTCGTCGCCATGCTCGTCGCGCCGACGGTCGGCCTCGACGCGATCGCGTGGACGTTCTTCGTGGTCCCGGCGCTGGCGTGCGCGCTGGCCGGTCGGCTCGAGTCCGTCGGCATCGCCTGCGCCGCCGGCCTCGCCCTGGGCTCGGTCCAGGCCGAGATCACGTTCCTCTCGTCCAAGACGTGGTGGCCGGACTGGGCGACGGTGGGGGTGGCGCAATCGGTGCCCCTGGTCGTCATCGCCGTGGTGCTGTTCGCCCTCGGTCACCGCCTGCCGACGCGCGGCTCGCTGCGGATCGACCGCCTCCCCCCGGTGCGCGTCCCCGAGCTGCGCGCCGGCACCATCGCCGCGCTCACCACCGTCGGCGTGCTCGCGGTCGTTCTGACCGACGGCACCTACCGGTTCGGCGTCATCACCTCGATGATCGCCGCGATCATCGCCCTCTCGCTGGTGGTGCTGGTCGGGCTCGTCGGCCAGATCTCGCTGGCCCAGGCGGCGTTCGCCGGCTCGGCCGGCTTCGCGCTCTCGAAGATCGGCACCGGGCTCCCGTTTCCGATCTCGCTGCTGGTCGCGGCCGGCGTGGCCACCGTCCTCGGGCTGCTGGTGTCCATCCCGGCGCTGCGCATCCGGGGCGTGCAGCTGGCGGTCGTCACGCTGGCCGCCGGCGTCGCCATCGAGGAGCTCGTGTTCCACAACCCCAAGCTGTCGCCGTCCACCGGCAACCTCATCCCCGACCCCCGCCTCTTCGGCATCGACCTCGGCGTGCGCGAGGGGACGACGACGGCGCGCTGGCAGTTCGGCCTGCTCGTGCTGACGGTGCTCGTGCTGGCGTGCATCGGCGTGGGCGTGCTGGCCCGATCGTCGTTCGGTCGAGCGCTGCTCGCGGTGCGATCGAACGAGCGGGCGGCGGCGTCGGTCGGCGTCGACGTGGCCGGCGCCAAGCTCCTCGCCTTCGCGGCGTCGTCGTTCCTGGCCGGCGTGGGCGGCGCGCTCATCGGCTACTCGCGGGGCCAGCTGTCGCCGGAGTCGTTCGGCGTGCCCGTGTCGCTGTCGCTCTTGGCGTTCGCATACCTGGGCGGCATCACGTCGATCGGCGGGGCACTCCTGGCCGGCACGTTCGCACCGCTCGGCATCGGCTACGTCGTGCTCGACCGCACGTTCCACCTCGGCCGCCACTACCTGCTGGCGTCGGGCGTGCTCCTCGTCGCCACTGCGGTGTTCAACCCCAGCGGCATGATCACCACGTTCTCCGCCGCGCTACGACGCGGGCGGCGGCACGAGCTGCCCGTCCTCGAGGTAGAGCGCCCGGCCCTCGCCGCGGTGCTGGACGGCGCGCTGTAGGCGACGCCCCAGCGCCGGCTCCAGCAGGTCGACCGCCTCCTCCAGCGTCACGAAGCGCAGCTCGGACAGCTCGTCGGCCGGCAGCCGGATGGCGGCGATCTGCTCCCGCGTGAGCACGGGGCCGTCGAAGAGGAAGCGGTGGGCGTCCCCCTCGCCGGCGGCGTTGACCCGGTGCTCGTAGGCCAGCAGCTCGCCCGGCTCCAGGTCGAGCCCGAGCTCCTCGCGGATCTCGCGGATGCAGCCCTCGCGCGGCGACTCCAGTCTGTCGATGCCGCCGCCGGGGATGCCCCACGTCTCGCGGTAGGTGGGACGCACGACGAGGATCCGCCCGTCAGCGTCGGTCAGCACCACGCCAGCCGCGGCCGGCTTGGCCGGCAGCATCGCATTGAGGTCAGGGGCGGGCAGGTGCGACCGCAGCAGCGCGGCCATCTGGTTGACCTCTTCCATCGGCACGGTCGCGCCGCGGCTGCGGTACAGGTCATCGCCGTGCCAGCGCGGGAACACGTGCGTGTGGTGGTGCCACACGTCCTGGTTGCCGGCGGGCTCGTTGTGCTGCCGCGTCGAGATGCCGTCGCACCCGAGGGCGGACTTCATCGCCACCGCCACCTCGCGCACCGCGGCCTGGATCGGTGTCCCTAGACGTGCCGGCAGCTCGAACACGTTCTCGTGGTGCTCGATCGGCACGACGAGGCAGCCGCCCGGGTTGTTCGGCCACCACTTGATGTTCACCAGCGTCATCACCGCGTCGTTGCGGTAGACGACCCGCTCCGGCAGGTGTCCGGACGCGATGCGACAGAACGGACACTCGTAGCCCTTGGGCTCGTGCGATGAGTTCGCGGTCACCGCATCGTCGTACCACCATGGTGATGATGACCGAGACCGAGGCGCCGACCGTCGAGCGCGGCGCCTTCCCCGCCACCTTCCGCCGCCTCCTGGCCAACACGCTCGTCACCGGCGTCACCAGCTCGTTCGTGTGGTTCGCGCTGACGTTCTGGGTGTACCTCGAGACGCGGTCCGTCGTGGCCACCGGCGTGATCGGCGGCGCGTTCAGCATCTCGTCCGCGCTGCTCGGTCCGTACTTCGGCACCTTCGTCGACCGTCACCGCAAGCACACGGCGATGCTCGTCTCGACGGCGGCGATGGCGGTCGGTCTCGGCGCCAGCACCGTCGTCTTCCTCGCCGTCGACCGCGACTCGCTGCTCGAGCTCGGTCGCCCCTGGTTCTGGCTGCTGATCGGGACCGCGCTCCTGGGCTCCGTGGCCGGCCAGATGCGCGGCATCGCGCTCTCGACGTGCGTCACGCTGCTCGTGCCAGAGGATCGGCGTGATCGGGCCAACGGCCTGGTCGGCACGATCAGCGGCCTGTCGTTCGCGGTCACGTCGGTGTTCAGCGGCCTGGTGATCCACCACCTCGGCATGGGGTGGGCGTTGTACGGATCGGTGGCGTTCACGCTCGGCGCCCTGGTCCACCTGCGAACGATCGTCATCGACGAGGCCGAGCCGGCACCGCCGGCCGAGGGCGAGTCGACGGCACACGTC
>DASUCO010000070.1:0-43004 GCA_036275955.1 Acidimicrobiales bacterium | reverse complement strand
CGGCGCGCATGCCGGCATGGGCGCTCGCCGCCTCGCGCATCGTCAACCACGCCAGCACCGACATCGACCAGAGCGTGGTGCTGACGCTCGGCGCCACCGACGTCGACGGCGACGCGCTCGCCGTGCGCATCACGGCGCTGCCGGCCGCCGGCTCGCTCACGCAGTTCGACGGCACGCCGATCGTCGCGGCGGGCACCGTGGTCACCGATGCGCAGCGCCGGGTGGTCTATTCGCCGCCGGCGGGCGAGGCGGGCATCCCGTTCGCGACCCTCGCCTACGTCGCGAACGACGGCCAGGCCGATTCCGGCGAGGTGCAGGTCACCGTCGACGTGGTGACCAGCAACCAGGCGCCCGACGCGGCCAACGACACCGCGACCACGCTCGAAGACGGCGCGGTCATGGTCGAGGTGCTGGCGAACGACACCGATCCGGACCTGCAGCCGCTGCGCGTGCATTCGTTCACCGCGCCGCTGCACGGCACGGTCGAGCTGACCGGCGATCGCTTCATCTACACGCCGGCCGCGGACTTCCACGGCAGCGATTCCTGGATCTACGTCGTCGACGACGGCCGGGGCGGGCGCGACACCGCGGCGGTCAGCGTGACCGTGGCGCCGGTGAACGATGCGCCGGTGGGGACGAACGTCGCCGTGAGCACGGGCGAGCTCGCCGAGGTCACCCTCACGCTGGCCGGCACGGACATCGACGGCGACGCGCTCAGCGCCTTCATCTCGGCTCTGCCGGCCCGCGGCACGCTGCGCCAGTTCGACGGCACGGCGTTCGATTCGCCCGGCATCGTCACCGACGCGCAGCGCCGCGTGCGCTACACGCCGCAGGCCGGTACCGGCGCGCCGTTCGACCAGTTCTCGTTCCGGCTGCGGGATGCGCTGCTCGAGTCGAGCGAAGCGACGGTCGCGATCACCGTGTTCCCGACCATCGCGCCGCGGGTGGTGGCGAGCTCGATTGCGGACGGCGCCAGCGTGCCGGCGGCGCCGCTGCACTACACCGCGACCTTCAGCGAGTCGCTCGCCGCGTCCGGCCTCAGCGGCGCGGACGTGCAGCTGCGCAACACGCTCACCAACACCAACGTCGCCGTCTCCGCCTTCGCCTACGACGACGCCACCCGCAGCGTGGCGATCGACTTCGCCGCGCTGCTGCCGGGGCCGTACAGCCTGACGTTGTTCAGCTCGGCGGCGGCCTTCCGCGACCTCGACGGCCTCACGCTCGATGGCGCGCCGGGCTTCCCGCTGCCTTCGGGCGACGGCGCCGCCGGCGGCAACTTCGTCGTCAATTTCGTCGTGCCGGCGGCCGACCTCGCCGCGGCCGCGTTCAGCGCGCCGGCGGGCGGGCGCGGCGGCGAGACCATCGAGGTGGCGTGGACGGTCGAGAACCATGGCTCCGTGGCGAGCGCCGCGTCGTCGTGGACCGACCGCATCATCCTCTCGACCGACACGATCTTCGGCGACGCGGACGACATCGTCCTCGCCAGCTTCGCCCGCAGCGGCGGGCTCGCGCCGGGAGAGGGGTACAGCGAAACGCTCGACGTGCTGCTGCCCCTGCGCCAGGACGGCAGCTTCTTCATCGGCGTGCTGAGCGATGCGCTCGGCGCGGTGGCCGAGGCGGGCACGCGCGGCAACAACGCCAGCTTCGACGCGTTCAGCCTGACGGCGCCCTACGCCGATCTCGCCGTCGAGGCGGTGGCGGGACCCGCCGCGGCGCGCGCCGGCGAGTCGATCGACGTCACCTGGCGCGTGCGCAACGCCGGCGACAGCCCGACCGACGCGGCATGGATCGACCGCATCGTGCTTTCCGCCGACACGACGTTCAGCGCCAACGACATCTTCCTGGGCGACGTCGCGCGCGGCGCGGCGCTCGCCGCCGGCGACAGCTACAGCGTGCTGCGCAGCCTCGTGCTGCCGGCGGCGACCGGCACCTTCCACATCCTCGTGAAGTCGGACGTGAACGGCGCGGTCTACGAGAAGGGCCTGACGCAGAACAACGCCGGCGTCTCGGTCGCCCAGATCACGATCACGCCGGCGCCGGCGCCGGACCTCGAGGTGACCGACATCGTCGTGCCCGCCGGCGGCGTGCCGGGTGAGACGCGCGACTTCACGTTCACCGTGCGCAATGCCGGCGACGCGTCGGCGAGCGTCGGGTGGACCGACCGCGTCTACCTCTCGCTCGACGGCACGCTGAACGGCGCGATCCAGGTCGGCTCGCTCGCTCGCGGCGCGCCGCTTGCGGCGGGAGAGAGCTACAGCGCGCTCGTGCGTGCGCCGCTGCCCGATGCGGCGGATGGCGATTACTACGTGCTCGTGCGCAGCGACAGCGAGGCGAAGGTATTCGAGAACGGCTCCGAGGCGAACAACACGCGTGTCTCGGCCACGCGGCTATCCCTGCGGCATCCAGACCTCGTTCCGATTGCGGTTCTCGGCGACGAGAACATTGAATCGGGCGGGCCGGCGCTCGTCCAGTGGACCGTGCGCAACGACGGCAGCGGCCCGGCGCTCGGCAACTGGAGCGATCGGCTCTATCTCTCGCGCGATGCCGCCGTGAGCGCCGACGACGTGCTGCTCGGCAGTTTCGCCGCCGCGGGCCCGCTCGAGGCGGGCGCCACCTACAGCGGCGAGGCGACGGTCGACATCCCCCTGACCGCCTCGGGCGAATACCGCATCATCGTCCTGCTCGATGGTGGCAACGCGGTGCGCGAGCTCGCCGCCGGCGAAGCAAACAACCTGAGGAGCACGCTCGTCGAGGTGGCGCTTGCGCCGTACGCCGACCTGGTGGCGAGCGCGGTCAGCGCGCCCTCGCTGGTGGTCGGCGATCCCGCCAGCGTCACGGTGAGCTGGACGGTGACGAACCAGGGGACGGGCGAAGGGCGCACCGAGACGTGGACCGACTCGATCGTCGCGTCGGCTGACGCGATCTTCGGCAACAGCGACGACCGGCTGCTGGCGCGCTACACCCACACCGGCTTCCTCGAGGTCGACGGGTCGTACACGCGCAGCGAGACATTCCTGCTGCCGCCCGCGTTGAACGGGCGCTTCAACCTGTTCGTCACGCCCGACGCCGACGGCGCGGTGTTCGAGGGCGGCCAGGAGGCGAACAACCGCGCCCAGCTCGCGGGCGTGCTCGACGTGACCCCGATCCCGTACGCCGACCTGGTGGTCGACTTCGTCACGCCGCAGCCCGTGGCGCTGTCCGGCGAGACGCTGGAATTCAGCTGGCAGGTGACGAACGAGGGCATCGGCATCACCAACACCTCGTCATGGCTCGATCGCGTGTATCTCTCGCCGAATGCCGACGGCAGCGGCGCGACTTTCCTCGGCAGCTTCAGCCACCTCGGCTTCCTCTCGCCCGATGCGAGCTACACGCGGACCGGCAGCGTGCAGCTTGCCGACGGGCTGACGGGCACCTTCTACCTGATGGTGCAGGTGCCGGGCACGTCGAACCCCGGCGGCAGCCCCTACGAGTTCATCCACACCACTGACAACACGCGCGTCTCCGGGCCGTTCCGCATCGACCTCGCGCCGGCGCCCGACCTCGTCGTCAGCGACATCGTCGCGCCGCAGAACGCGACCGAAGGCGCGGCGATCGACGTGACCTGGACGGTCACGAACGACGGCCTTGGCCGCGCCGAGGGCTCGTGGACCGACCGCGTGTTCCTGCGCCGCTTCGGCGAGACCGGCGCCGGCACGCCGGTGGGCAGCTATACCTACCAGGGCCCGCTCGACGCCGGCATGAGCTACACGCGGCGCGAGCAGATCCGGCTGCCGGAGAAGGTCAGCGACCGCTTCGAGATCCTGGTCTTCACCGACGTCGCCGACGAGGTCTACGAGCACGACGACGAGGGCAACAACCAGTCGGTCGACGACGCGCAGATCGCGCTCAGCGTGCTGCCGCGGCCGGACCTGCAGGTGTTCTCGATCACCGGGCCGGACACGGTCGACGCCGGCGGCACCGCGTCGATCGACTTCGTGGTCATCAACCAGGGCGGCGCGGCGACCAGCGCGCCGATCTGGACCGACCGCGTGTACCTCTCGCTCGACGACAAGATCACCGCCGACGACATCCTGGTGAGCTCGCTGGTCAACGGCTCGGCGCTCGACGCCGGCGACCAGTACTCGTCGAGCTCGACGGTGTTCCAGATTCCGAAGCGCTTCCGCGGCGACGTCTACGTCCTCGTCTCGCCGGACCACAACGGGCAGGTCGACGAGTGGCCGAACGAGGGCAACAACATCGGCCGCCACGTCCTTTACGTGAACCCGTGGCCGTTCGCCGACCTCGTCATGGGCGGGGTGGTGGCGCCGGTACAGGCGTTCGAGGGCAACGAGGTCGAGGTGCGCTACACGGTGACCAACCTCGGCAGCGGCCCCACGGACCGCGGCGACTGGACCGAGCAGCTCTGGCTCACCCGCGACAAGAACCGCCCGCACCCGGCGGCGGGCGATGTCCTGCTCTCGAGCGTCGCCTACGCCGGCGGCGCGCTGGCGAAGAACGCGGGCTATGACCGCACGGTGACGGTGACGCTGCCCGAGCACGTCGTCTCCGGCACCTACTACCTGATGCCGTGGGTCGATCCCTTCGCGCAGGTGCTGGAAGACACGCTCGCGGTCAACGTCAATCCCGACGACCCGAACGAGATCAACAACAACAACTACAAGGCGCGCGCCATCGATCTCATCGGCACGCCGGCGCCGCCGCCCGAGCTGGTGATCGCCCAGCAACCCGATGTCGCCGTTACCGCCGTCAGCGCGGATACCGAGGGCGTCGGCGGCCAGGCGTTCACTGTGTCGTGGACTGTCGAGAACAACGGGCCGGGGAACGCGCCGAGCGGCTGGCGCGACACCGTATACCTCTCCGAGCAGCCGACGCTCAACGCGCCGGGCAACCATGTCTTCGAGATCGGCTCCTTCTCGGCGCCGAAGTCGCTCTCGCCGGGGCAGTCGTACACGAATACGCAGACCATCCTGCTGAGCCCCGCGGCGAAGGGCGCGTACGTCATCGTGCGCTCCGGCCTGAGCGACCTGGACCCGGCGAACGACACCGCCTCCGTGGCGACCTCGGTCACCGACCGCGTGCCCGACCTGCAGGTGACCGACATCGACACCACGCCGGCCTTCTCCGGCGAGAAGACCACCGTCAGCTACACGGTCACCAACGCCTCGGCGCACCCGATCTGGTCGCACACCAGCTACTGGACCGACGAGGTCTGGTACTCGCGCGACCCGAGCTTCATCCTCGAGCGGGCGACGAAAGCCGCATCGATCCAGCAGCCGGGGCCGCTCGCCGCCGGCGCGAGCTACACGCGCGAGGTCGAGATCTCGCTGCCGCCGGGCGTCGGCGGCGACTACTACGTCTACGTCTTCACCAACGTCGAGAACGTGAAGGACCCGCGCGCGCATGGCTGGCCGATCCTGTCGGGCGGCGGTCCCGGCTACTACGGCGTGCACGCCTACGAGTACCCGCTCAACAACATGGCGCAGGCGCCGCTGCCGGTCGAGTACCGCGAGCCCGACCTGCGCGTCACCGCGCTGAATGCGCCCGAGAGCGCCGCGGCGACGGAAAGCGTCGCCATCAGCTTCACCGTGACGAACGTCGGCAATCGCGCCACGCGCGAGACGAGCTGGACCGATCGCGTCTACCTCTCGCGCGACGGCTCGCTCGACGACGCCGACTATCTGCTCGGCGATTTCGTGCGCCGCTCGGCCCTCGACGTGGGCGGCTCGTACGTCGCTACCGTGCATGCCACGCTGCCGTTCGACCTGCCGAGCGGCGAGTTCCACCTGATCGCGATGGCCGATTCGGGCATCGGCCAGTCCGGCTGGGCCACGAGCGACCTGTCGCCGCGCCTGCCGGGCGTGCGCGGTGACGCCAACGGCCGCGTGCGCGAGTTCCAGGGCGAAGGCAACAACGCGACGAGCGCCGAATTCGAGATCACCGCCGCGCCGGCGCCCGACCTTCGGGTGAGCACGCTCGAGATCGACGAGCGCGCGGTGCGCGGGCAGAAGTTCGACCTGTCCTACACGGTCACCAATTTCGGCGCGGCGACGCCGACCGCGCAGGCGGCGTGGGACGATCTCGTGTACCTCTCGCGCGACGAGTTCCTCGACACGCGCGCCGACCGCTTCCTCGGCTCCATCCGCCATACCGGCGGGCTCGGCGCCAACGCGAGCTATTCCGTCGAGCGCAGCTATGTCGTGCCGACCGACCTTGCCACGGAGGCCTATTACGTCTTCGTGGTCACCGACCCGGCGCGCACGAACGCGAGCGGCGAGGTGTTCGAGGGGGCCGACGAGCGCAACAACGACCGCGCCAGCGCGGCGCCGCTGATCGTCGAGCTGCCGCCGCCGACCGACCTCGTGGTCACCGCGGTAGCCGTGCCGGCCAGCGCGCGCTCGGGCGAGACGGTGCACCTCGAGTGGACCGTCACCAACCAGAGCGAGACGGTTGCGGCGAGCGGGAGCTGGACCGACGCGCTGTATCTCTCGCAGGACGCGGCCTGGGACATCGGCGACCGTGCGCTCGGCCGTGCGACGTTCACCGGCACGCTCGCGCCGGGCGCCTCCTATACGTTGAGCCTGGACGCGGGCCTGCCGCCGGCCACCCCCGGCCACTACCGCGTGATCGCGCGCACGGACGTCTTCAACCAGGTGCACGAGGACGTCAACGAGGCGAACAACCGCACCGCCTCCGCCGATACGCTGGAGGCCACGGTCGACGAGCTCCGGCTCGGCGTGCCGCTGAACACGCACCTCGATCCGGGTGAGGAGCGGCTCTACCGCATCACCGTGCCGGCCGATCGCACGATGCGCGTGACGCTGCGCTCGGACTCCGACCAGGTGGCCAACGAGATCTACGTACGCCACGACGGGGTGCCGACGGCGTCGGCATTCGACGCGACGTACACGGGTCCGCTGTCGAGCGACCTGACGGCGCTCGTTCCTTCCACCAAGCCCGGTACCTATTACGTGCTGGTGCGCGGCTTCAGCGGGCCGCAGGAGGGCAGCGGCATCCGGCTCTTCGCCGAGCTGCTGCCGCTCGCCATTACGGACGTGCAGACCGACCGCGGCGGCGACTCGAGCTATGTGACGCTCACGATCCGCGGCGCGCAGTTCCACGAGGACGCGATCGTCAAGCTCTCGCGCCCGGGCATCGCCGAGTACGAGCCGGTCAGCTGGAGGGTGGTGGACTCGAGCAAGATCATCGCCGCCTTCGACTTCAGCGGCGCGCCGCACGGGCTGTACGACCTCGAGGTGATCAACCCCTCGGGCGATACGGCGGCGGTGCCCTACCGCTTCCTCGTCGAGCGAGCCATCGAGCCCGACGTCACGATCGGCATCGGCGGCCCGCGCGTCATCCTGGCCGGCGACCAGGCGACCTACTCGGTGGCGCTGCAGAACCTCGGCAACCTGGACGCGCCGTACACCTTCTTCCAGGTCGGCGTGCCGCAGCTGAACTTCAACCCGATCCTGTACGGCCTGCCGTACCTCGAGTTCTTCACCAACGTGCGCGGCACGCCGGAGGGCGCCGAAGGCGGCGCCAACGAGGCAGTGCCGTGGCTCGAGCTCGAGTCGATCGTCAATACCGACGGCCACCTCACCACCTCGGGCTACCTCCTCGACCAGCCGGCCGACGGCTTCTCGGGCTTCTCGTTCAACGTCATCACCTATCCCGGGCTGCGCGCGCTGCACGAGCGCGCGTTCGACGCGTTCCGCGCGCGCATGGCGGCCGCGTTTCCCGAGCACGACCACCTGCTCGAGGACGGCGCCGAGGGCCTGGAGGACTGGTGGGACGCGGTGATCGACACGGTGAAGGAGATCGACGCGGGCGTCGGCAACGCGCTTTCCGAGATCGATTTCGTCGGCCTCTACAACCAGAACGAGGCGGTGCCCGACGAGTGCCGCATCCCCTTCATCCCGTTCCGCTTCCACGTCTTCGCCACCGCGACGACGATGACGCGCGAGGAGTACGTGGCGCACCAGAGCGCCGAGGCGCGCGCGCTGCGCGACGCGATCCTGGACGACGCCGAGGCGCCCGCGCCGCTGGTCGCGCTCGCCGGCGACGAGGCTGCCTGGGTCGACCTGTACCTCGCGGCGCTGGAGGACGCGGGGCTGCTGCGCGACGACGGCGACGCGCCGCCGATCCGCGAGAAGCAGCACATCGTGAGCCTCATGGCGACGCTCGCCTCGGGGATCCTGTTCGGCCCGGCCGGGAGCGAGATCCGCAGCGACGCCGACCTCCTCGGCTTCTTCGAGCGCCTGCGCGAGCTCTACGGGCACGACCAGGCGCGACCGGCGCCGATCGAGTACATGGACTTCCGCGAGAGCGAGTGCTTCGAGGGCTGGGTGCCCGTGCCGCTGCTGCCCGAGTTCGAGGACTACGACCTCGGACTGTCGAACCCGACGCACTTCGAGGCGTTCCGCGTGTACGTGCCGTGGATGGGCTTCCCCAACCGCGGCGCGGGGCTGCCGACCGACTTCCAGGTCGGCGGGCCGGCGCCGGTCGACGGCGACGAGTTCGCCGAGCTCGACTTCAGCCGCTATTTCACCGAGGAAGGCGCGGCCGGGCGCGCCGCCAGCATCACGGGGCCGCAGACGTTCGACACGCAGGGCTGGCTGCCGGCCGACGCCGCGCTGCCCTACAGCATCGGCTTCCAGAACGCCGAAGGCGCCTCGCGTTACGTGAACGAGATCCGCGTCGTGACGCAGCTCGACACGGATCTGGACGGCCACAGCTTCGAGCTCGGCGACATCAAGCTCGGCGACATCTCGATCGATGTGCCCGACGGCAGGGCGCTGTTCCAGACGGAGATCGACTTCGTGCAGACGCGCGGCTTCGTGCTGCGCGTCAGCGCCGGCATCGACCGCTTCCAGACGCCGAACCAGGCGACATGGCTCATCCAGGCGATCGACCCGCTGACCGGCGAGGTGCTCCAGGACGCGACGCGCGGCCTGCTCGCGCCGAACGACGGCCTCGGCGCCGGCGCCGGCTTCGTCTCGTACAGCGTCAAGCCGAAGGCCGAGATCGCCACCGGCGCGGAGATCAGCGCATCGGCGCGCGTGCTGTTCGAGGGGCAGGCGGCTGAAGACACGCTGGTGCTCACCCAGATGGTCGACGGCGCGGCGCCGACCAGCCACGTCGCGGTGCAGCGCATCGGCGCCACGAGCGATTTCCAGGTGAGCTGGCAGTCGACCGACGATGCCGGCGGCTCGGGCTTCAAGCACGTCACGCTCTACGTCGCCACCGACGGCGGCGACTTCAAGATCTGGCAGCGCCAGGTGCCCGATGCGTCCGGCAGCGCGGTGTTCCAGGGCGAGGCCGGCCACACCTACGAATTCCTCGCGCTCGCCACCGATTCCGCCGGCAACCGCGAAGCACCGGCGCCGGGCGTCAACGCCACCGCCGACGATTCGGGCATCAACCTCGGCGCGCTGCCGAGCGTCGAACGGACGACGCCGCCGGACTTCGGGCAGGCGCCGGCGCCGTTGCCCCAACCTTCGCAGAATCCTCTGTTCGCCGCGGCAGAAGCCGGCATCCCGGCGGCCGCGCCCGCGACGCGGCTTTCCGAATTCGACAGCGTGCTGCGGCCGTTCGTCGCCCAGGCATTCGCCACCGGTATCGACGCGAGCCAGTCCGGCATCGGCCCGATGGCGATCGTCGAGACGCCGAGCGGTGACGTGCTGGTGTCGGGCGGCGCGAGCCGCAGCGAAATCTGGCGCTTCGGGCGCGACGGCGGGACGGCGGGCGCGCCGTGGGCGAGCCTCGACGTGCCGGTGTTCAACATGGCGTTCGACGCCGAGGGCCGCCTGTGGGCCACCACCGGCGGCGGCGCGCTCGTGCAGCTCGATCCGGCGAGCGGCACGATCGTCAACCGCTTCGGCGACGGCGTGACGATGGCGCTTGCCGTGCAGCCGGAGACCGGGCTGTTGTTCGTTTCCACGAACAGCGGCGTGCAGACCTTCGATCCGGCGAGCGGCCTGTTCACGCAGTACAGCCGCGACGGCAACCTGCGCGTCGGCAGCCTCGCCTTCGACGCGCAGGGCGATCTCTGGGCCACCACCTGGCCCGATCGCACGCACGTCGTGCGCTTCACCGACCGCGCGCGCGCCGAGGTGATGCTCGAGTTCGAGGAAGGCGTCGACTCGCTCGCCTTCGGCCGGGAGGGCTCGCCGCTCGACTCGCTGCTCTTCGTCTCGCACAACTCCGGCGAGCTGACGATGGTCGACACGGCGACGCTGCGCGAAGTGGCGCTCGCGCGCGGCGGCTCGCGCGGCGACGTGGTCGCCACCACGCGCGACGGCCGCGTGCTGGTGAGCCAGTCCGGCCAGGTCGACGTGGTGAGCCCGGCGGTCGCGCCGAAGGTGCTGTCGACCAGCGTGCCGGCGGACTCGACGGTGCTGCTGCCGCTGCCGTTCATCTCGGTGCGCTTCGACCAGGACATGTCGGCGAGCGTGCTCGATGCCGCGAGCTACCGGCTGGTCGGCGAGACGACCGGCCTGCAGGCGGCGCAGGGCGTGATCTACGACGCGGCGACGCGCACGTCGCTGGTGACCTTCCACAGCCTGCTCGCCGACGACTACACGCTGACGGTGGAGGACACCGTGTCGAGCGGCTTCGGCCTGCGCCTCGCCGCCGACTACACCACCGGCTTCACCGCGCTCGGCGACCTCACCGGGCTGATCGACGTGAGCTTCGGCAGCACCCGCTCCGACCGCTCGCTCGGCACCGTCTCCTTCGACGTCAGCATCACCAACACGAGCGACGGCGCGCTCGTGCTGCCGGTGCTGCTGACGCTCGATCCGCTCGACGGCTATCCCGGCGTGCCGCTCGACGCGGCCGGCCAGAGCCATGACGGCCGCTGGCTGATCGACCTCTCCGGCTCGCTGCCGCCCGACGGGCGCCTGCTGCCCGGCCAGTCGAGCGCCGCGCGCACGGTGTCGGTCGAGAGCCCGGACCGCCGCCGGGTCGAATTCTCCGCCGGCGTTTCGGCCGGCGCGGCGCCGAACCGCGCGCCGCTCTTCGACAGCACGCCCCCTCTGGAAGCCGTCGCCGGCAATCCGTTCGCATATGACGCGAATGCGGCCGACCCGGACGGCCAGGCGGTGGTGTACCACCTGCTGAGCGCGCCGGACGGCATGACGGTGCACGCAGAGACCGGCGTCGTGACCTGGGAGGTGCCGGCCCTGGTGCCGGCGCAGGCCACGGTGGTGCTGCAGGCCTTCGACAGCCGCGGCGCGGTGACGCTGCAGCGCTTCGTGCTCGACATCGAGGGCGGCAACGAGGCGCCGCGCTTCCACGGACTCCCCGACGAGGCGCTCGGGCGCGAGGGCGAGGCGATGGACTTCGCCGTCGTCGCCGCGGACGCCGACCTCGACGCGCTCACCTTCTGGGCCGACGGCCTTCCGGCCGGGGCGAGCTTCGATCCGGCCACGCGCCTCTTCTCCTGGACGCCGGGCTTCGACGCCGCCGGCACCTACCAGCTGCGGCTCTTCGCGGCGGACGACCTGTCGCAGACGGTGGCCAGCGTCACGCTGCTCGTCGCCGAGGGCCGCCAGCCGCCGGTGCTGGTCAAGCCCGCCGATCGCTTTGCGCAGGAAGGCGACCCCATCCGCCTGCGGCTCGACGCGCGCGGCGACGGCGCGGCGGAGCTGCGCTTCTCGTCGACGCGCCTGCCGTTCGGCGCCACGCTGCATCCCGAGACCGGCGTCTTCGACTGGACGCCCGACTTCACGCAGGCGGGCGTCTACGACATTCCGCTGCGCGTCAGCGACGGCGCGCAGAGCGCGAGCGCGGTCATGCGGCTCACGGTCGGCGCCGCCAACGGCGCGCCGGTGTTCGATCCGCAGGACGGCTGGGAGACGTACGAGGGCCAGCCGCTCGTCATCAACCTCTTCGCTTTCGACCCGGACAACCCGTTCTACGGCCGGCCGTTCCGCGCCGCCGACGGCAGCCTCATCCGGTTCTCGGACACGGCTGCCACGGTGAGCGTCGCCGCGGACCTCCTGCCCGCGGGCGCGAGCTTCGACACCGAGACCTGGGATTTCACCTGGACGCCGACGCACGCGCAGGCCGGCACCTACGAGCTGCGCTTCATCGCGACCGACGACGGCGGCCTGAGCGACGAGATCGTCGTGCCGGTCGAGGTGCTGAACCTCAACCGCCGGCCGGTGATCGAGGCGGTGCAGAACGCGACCGTCCAGCGCGACGCCACCATGCAGTTCACGGTGCGCGCCACCGATCCGGAAGGCAACCCGGTCGTCCTCTCTGCGACGAGCGAGCAGCCGGGCTTCCCGCTGCCCGCCTTCATGCAGTTCACCGACTACGGCGACGGCACGGGCGTCTTCACGCTGGCGCCCCATGCCGGTGACCGGGGCGACCACGCCGTGAAGCTGGTCGCGCGCGATAACGGCGACGGCACCGGTCCCGCCCTCGAGTCGAGCTTCGTCTTCGTCGTCTCGGTCGAGAGCGAGAACGAGCCGCCGGTGCTCGAGCACCTGGGCGACGCGGTCGCCGTGCTCGGCCAGCCGTTCCTTCTTCCCGTGCGCGTCAGCGACGCGGACCAGGACCCGCTCGCCTATTCGGTCGCCGGCCTGCCGGGCGCGACGGTGATCTCCACCGGGGTCTATGGCCGGGCGGTCGTCCATTGGGTGCCGACCGCGCCCGGCAGCCACACGGTCACCGTTACGGCCAGCGACGGCACCGAAGCCACCAGCGCGACATTCGACCTCGTCGTGCGCGCGGCCAACAGCGCACCGCTGCTGCTGCCGGTCGGCGAGCGCACGGTCGCGGAGGGCGAGCTCCTCACCTTCCAGCTGCAGGCGATCGACGCCGACGGCGACGCGCCGACGTTCAGCGCCGAGAGCCTGCCGGCCGGCGCCACGCTCGATGCCGAGACCGGCGTGTTCAGCTGGCGCCCGGCGCTGAACCGCGCCGGCACCTACGCCATCACCTTCGTCGCGAGCGACGGCGCCGGCGCGAGCTCGGACACGGTTGCGATCACCGTGACCAACGCCAACCAGGCGCCGGCGTTCGTGCCGATGTTCACGCAGCTCGCGCGCGAGAACGCCGAGATCCGCTTCACGGTCGTCGCCGCCGACGCCGACGCCGAGCCGCTCGTGCTCTCGGCATTCGGGCTGCCCGAAGGCGCGCTCTTCGTGCCGACGCGTGGCGAGTTGGTGTGGACGCCGTCCTTCGAGCAGGCCGGCGTGCACGTCGTCACCTTCGCCGCGCAGGACACCTCGGGCGGCACCGGCACGATGGCGGTGACGCTGCGCGTCGCCGACGTGAACCGCGATCCGTCGCTCGACGAGTCGAGCCATGCTTTCCTCCTCGGCGAGGAGCGCAGCTTTACCCTGACGGCGAGCGATCCGGACGCCGACGACGTCCTCACGTTCACTGCGCTGGACCTGCCCGAAGGCGCGACGCTTGACGCGGATACCGGCCTCGTTACCTGGACGCCGGGACCGGGCCAGGCCGGCGACCACGTCGTCACCTTCGTCGCGAGCGACGGCGTCGCGGCGGCGCGGCAGACCATCGTCATGCGCGCGAGCCTCGAGCCGGTGGCGCCGGCCGTGCGCATCGAGCTCACGCCGCGCTTCCCCGCGCTGCCCGGCCAGCGCGTGCTGGTGCACGCGATCGCCGACAGCCTGGCCGACATCGCGTCGCTGCGCCTCTTCGCGGGCGGCGAGGAGATCGCGCTCGACGCGAACGGCCGCGGCACGCTCGTCGCCGGCGCGCCGGGCAAGCTCGACCTTACCGCCATCGCCGTCGACGCGGACGGCATCGAGGGCCGCGCCGAGGCCGAGCTCAAGGTGCGCGACGCCGCCGACAAGCTGGCGCCGGTCGTCTCCCTCGCCGCGATCGACGGCGCCATCGTCGCCGCGCCGACCGCCGTCTCGGCCTCGGTGCAGGACGCGAACCTGGACTTCTGGCGCCTCGAGCTGCGCGCGGCGGATGGCACGGTGAAAGTCCTCGCCTCGGGCGAGGCGGCCGCGAGCGGCGCGCTCGCCACCATCGACCCGCGCACGCTCGTCAACGGCTTCTATTCGCTCGAGCTCACCGCTCGCGACATCGGCGGGCGCCTCTCCACCACCGAAGCGCAGATCGAGATCCGCAGCGCGCAGAAGACGGAACAGGTGCTGCGTACCGAGACCGACCTCGCGGTGGATCTGGACGGGTTCCAGCTCACGCTTGAACGCCGCTATGACAGCCTGGCCTCGGACACGCAGGGATCGTTCGGCGACGGCTGGCGCCTGGCGCTGCGCGACGTGGCCGTCGACCTGAACATGGAGCGATTCACGGACGCGACGCGCGCGGTGGTGACGCTGCCCGACGGCGCGCGCGAAGGCTTCCGCTTCCAGCCGGTCGCGGAGCGGGTCGGGCCGGCGACGTTCTACCGGGCCGCATGGCGTGCCGATGGCGCGCACGGCTGGACGCTGCAATCCGAGGGCGGCCTCCTCACGCGCGCCGGCGGCAAGTACTACGACGCGTCCACCGGCCAGGCGTACGAGCCGCGGGTCTACACGCTCACCGCGCCCGACAGCACGCGCTACACCGTCGACGCCGAGCGCGGCGTCACCGAGATCCGCGCCGCTTCCGGTGCGCGAGTGTTCGTGAGCGACAGCGGCATCACCGGCGCCGACGGCGCGGCGCTGCGCTTCGTGCTGGACGAGGACGGCCGCATCGTCCGCGTCACCGCGCCCGACGGCGGGGCGCTGGTCTATCGCTACGACGCCGACGGCCGCCTCGTGGCGGCGCGCGATCTTGCGGACGGCGCCGGCCAGCGCTACGCCTACACCGACGGCAAGCTGTCGCTCGCGCTCGACATCGGCGACGACGCCGACCTCGGCGGCTTCGCCCAGTTCACCGGGCGCACGTTCAGCGGCGACCTCGGCGCCGGCGGCAGCGACAGCTACGCGTTCAGCGCGCGCGCGAGCGAGATCGCCGCGGCCGCCGGCCAGGTGCTCCTGCTGCGCGCCGCCGTGGAAGGCGATGCCACCCTGGTCGCGCCGGGCCTGACTCAGCTCTCCGCCACGATATTCGCGATCAGCGAGGAGGGCCTGTACGAGCTGCGCGTCGAGGGCAGCGGCGCCTATACCCTCGCCCTCGCCGCCGGCGGCGACCTCAACCTCGATGGCGCGGTCGACGGACAGGACTCGGCGCTGCTGCCGCCGGGAGATACCGGTGCGCGCCAGGTGCTGTTCGCGAACTACGGTTTCTTCGCCAACCAGGCGCCGGCCGTGAACGCCGTGCTGCCCGACGTCCTCACGCACGAAGGCCTGCCGGTCACCATCGACCTCGGCAGCGTGGCGAGCGACCCGGACGGCGACGCCGTGTACTACCGCGTCGCCGGCGTGACGCATGGCAGCGCCGCGCTGACGGCGGACGGACAGTCGGTGGTCTTCACGCCCGAAGCCGGCTTCTCCGGCGCGGCGCAGCTGGAGATCATCGCCGACGACGGCTTCAACGTCTCGGCGCTCGCCGAGCTCGAGATCGAGGTCAGCAACGCCGAGCTCATCGGCCTGGACTTCGCCCAGCGCAGTGTCCGTCTCGGCGCCGGGGCGAGCGCCGCCATCCGGCTGCTCGGCGACTTCGCCGACCAGGCGGACGTCGCGCTGCCGCTCTGGTACGTGAACGCACGCACCCTCGACGCGGGCGTCGCCGGGCTGTCGGCCGACGGCATGCTGACCGGCCTCGCCGACGGCACCACCGTCCTCCTCGCCGAGCGCGGCTCGCTCGCCGCGGCCACCGCGGTAGCCGTGGGCGCGCCGGTGCGCCCGAGCGACGTGTCGGTGTACTTCTTCGGCATCGACGCGTATCCCGACACGCTGACGCTTGCGCCCGATGCGGACAAGCAGATGAGCGTCATGTGGGGCACCTCCACCTTCGTCACCGGCGCGGCGCAGGGCACGCGCTACTTCACGGGCGACAGCTCGGTGATCAGCGTATCGGCCGACGGGCTGATCCATGCCGTCGGCGCGGGCGAGACCACCGTCACCGTGATCCACAAGTCCGGCGAGCAGGTCGTGCCGGTGCGCGTGGCGGCGCCGGTCAGCGGGCCGGCCATCGTCGGCGCCGAGGGCGGCGTGGTGCAGGGCGCGGACGGCCACCGCGTCTCCATCGGCCCCGGCCAGCTGTCCGCCGACACCCCCGTGACGATCGAAAAGATCGACCAGGCCGATCTCGCCATCCCGGTGCCCGACATCTTCGATTTCGCCGGCGCTTTCCGCCTGGACATCGGCGCCGGGCGGCTCGAGCAGCCGGTGCAGGTGGCCGTGCCGGTGGACGCGTCGTTCGCCGCCGGCGACAAGGTCTACTTCTTCCAGGAAGTCGACGTGCCGGACGAGCACGGCGTGATGCACACGCGCTGGGCGGCGATGGAGACCGGCGTGGTGGGAGACGACGGCTACGCGCGCACCAGCTCGCCGCCGTGGCCCGGGCTCTCCGAGCGCGGCAACATCCTGATGGCGCGCGCCAACCAGCCGCTGCGCGACGTCAGCGTCCACCTCGGCAACATCCTCAATCCCGGTTACCTGCTGGTCGCCTCGACCGGGATCATCGGGCTCATCATCTATCTCGACCAGGTCATCCTGCCCTTCGCCGAGGGCGTGGCCGAGATCCAGGCGTACAGCACCTGGTCGAACAAGTCGGTCACGCGCGAGGTCACGGTCGTCGACATCACGCAGCACACCGACCGCGTGCGGGTCACGCTGCCGCAGGTGTCGCCCGACACGCCGGGCCGGCCGCCGATCATCGACGACGTCGCCTACTCGGTCGACGCGCAGGGCAACGGCCGGCTCGAGATCACGGGGCAGCGGTTCATCAACCCGGACGCGCCCGAGGTGGGCGGCGAGAGCCCGGGCAGCGACCCGCGCGACCTGCGCGTGGTGTTCAGCATGGGCGCGACCGACGTCATCGTCGAGGGCGAGGACTTCATCGAGGCGAGCCCCGAGCGGCTGGTCGTCCAGGTGCCGCAGCAGGTGCTGCTCGGCCTGTCGAAGATCATCGTCGAGCGGCCCTTCAGCCAGCTCGGCCTGGGCGGCGAGGAAGAGACGCGCTGGATCGCGAGCCCGGCGGCGATCCTCGACGACCCGGGCGGCTACGGCTTCATCGGCAGCCACCTCGACAACAAGCTGCGCGTCATCGACGTGGCGCGCGCCGACGACGAGGACGCCGAGGACGTCGTGGTCAAGGAAATCGACCTCGGCGCGCGCATGCAGGTCGACACCGTGGCGACCAAGGACCGCACGCGCGCCTACGTGGCGACGCGCGAGGGCATCGCCATCATCGACACGGTGGCGCTGCAGCGGGTCGACGCCGACGGCGAGACGCCGGAGATCGACCGGATCGCCCTGCCGAACGACGTCGTGCCGACGGCGATCGCCATCGATCCGTTCGACCGCTACCTCTACGTCGCCGGCCGCGACGAGATCTTCGTCATCGACATCCGCGCCGGCGCGGACACCCTGCACCAGGTGGTGGACGTCATCGCCGGGCTGCAGACGGCGCGCGGCTACATCAGCGCCCTTGCCGTCAACGCCGACGACACCAAGCTCTACGTCGCGGCCCCGGACAGCGTGCTCGTCGGCGGCGCCAATTCCTGGGTGACCGGCGGCCGCGACAAGGGCGAGATCCTGGTCGTCAACATCGACATCGCCGACGCGCCAGGGCCGGAGGAGCCCAACACGCAGCGCTGGCACGAGGTGATCGGGCGCCTCGACGGCGATCTCGAGCCGTTCTCGATCCGCGCGACCGCGGACCCCGACAAGATGATGTTCACGTCGCGGCTGAAGATCGAGCGCGGCCTGGGCACCATCGAGGTCACGAACGCGAGCCCGCTCGCCTTCGCCGCGGACGTCAAGTTCATCGACCTGTCGATGAAGCAGCGCATCGAGGAGCGGTTCCAGCTCGGCATCCGCAACGCGGCGGAGGTCGCCGTGCTGCCGGATCTGAGCTACGCCTTCGTCGCCGACTACGGCTTCCCGTGGTTCCTCGGCACCGGCAACCCCAACGCCTTCATCGAATACGACGACACGCACGAGACCGGCGGCAAGGTGGGCCTGGTGCGCGATCCCTTCGGCGACGCCGAGTTCATCGCCGCGACCTCGCCGATCAGCCTGACGTTCGTCAACGAGCTCGAGCTTTCTTCCGACGGGCTCAAGCTCTACGCCAACTACCGCGGCCCCGGCGAAGTCGTGGTGTTCGATGTCGAGGAGTTCATCCGCGCGTCGAAATCGCTCGGCGACGACGTGCTCAAGCACCAGCCGATCGACCGGCACGCCGACATCCACTTCGACGCCATCCCGATCGGCGAGCTGACCAAGGGCATCGGCATGCAGGTCACCGACCCGATCGACCTGATCGCGCCCACCGGCATGAAGCGCGTGCACCAGGAGAACGGCGACCTCGAGTTCCAGTGGCATATCGACACGAGCCTGCTCGGCACCGAGGACTACACGGTGCGCGTGTACGTGAGCTCGCAGCCGTCGGGCGACGGCCTGTTCCCGTGGGACGAGCCGCGCTCGCGCGACGAGTTCTGGGACGCCGCGCCGGGCTGGAAGGGCGCCGACCGCAACCCGCACCGCATCTGGACCTCGGAGGACATCGAGGCGGGCACCGAGAGCATGCTGCTGCCGGAGGCGGTGCGCCATGCGCTCACCGCCGGCAACCGCTACTACTGGGGCATCGAGCTGATCGTCGGCGAGGACGTGTACCGCGAGTCGGCGAGCTTCGTCGCGCAGCCGATCGACACCGGGGCGCCGTACAACGGCGTCACCGTGCTCACGCACGGCTTCCAGTTCGGCATGTCGTTCGGCGAGCAGGCGTACGAGCAGCCGGCGGCGTTCATGGCGCTCGGCGAGCTGATCGCGGACGCGAGCGGCGGCGGGGTGGTGCTGTCCTACAACAAGCTCACCGGCGAATGGGTCGACCGGCTGAACAACAAGACCGGCAAGGACGCGCTGGAGGCGGGCAAGGCCGTGGTGCTGGTGTCGGACTGGAACAAGGAGTCCGACGTCAGCGACAGCGGGTTCTCGGAAGCGGCGGCCGACTCGCTCTTCGCCTCGCTGGTGGCGCTCGACGCCGAGAGCGGCGGGCAGATCTTCGGCTCGCCGCTGCACTTCATCGGCCACAGCCGCGGCACGGTGGTGAACAGCGAGATCCTGCAGCGCATGGGCGTGCACTTCCCGGACGTGCAGGACATCCACATGACCACGCTCGATCCGCACGACTTCGAGCAGGAGAGCCTGAACGTCCCGCTGAAGACGATCGTGCAGGTGATCAGCGCGGGGCTGTCGCTCGTGCCCGGGCTCGCGCCCGTCATGCGCGTGGTCAACAAGGGACTCGAGTACGCCGAGCGCATGGGCCTCGCCATCGACCCGATCCCGTACGCGGACTTCAAGGATCCCGACGTCAAGGTCTGGTCGAACATCGGCTTCGCCGACAACTACTACCAGACGCTCGCGCCGATGGATTCGACCACCCTGACGCCCAACGGCGTGGCGATCGAGGGCGCGGACATCAACCTCAAGCTCGACGGCTCGGCCGGCTTCGAGCGCGACGACTACCGGCTGGGCTTCACCCTGCCCTCGGGGCTCGACTTCCTCGCCGACGCGCTCGGCCTCGAGACCGTGAAGGACTTCGGCCTCGGCGGCCCGCACAGCCGCGTCTGGCAGTGGTACGCCGGCACCGTAGACCTCGACATCCTCGAGTTCGACGACAACCCGATCTTCCGCCGCATCACCGACGAAGGGCTCATGGCGCGGGCGGTCGGGCTGCCGACCTACCGCTTCAACGCCGAGCCCTGGTATACGAGCCTGCCGCTGTCTCCCGAGCTGGCGGACATGGAAGACGCCTGGAAGCTCGAAGGCGCCATCTGGGAGGGCATCACCGCCGGCTGGTACTACAGCGCGACCGGCGGCGGCGACGAGGACCGCCCGGACGAGGCGTTCGAGGGCGTCGACCCGGCGGCCGAGGACAACACCGAGGTCACCAAGGGCGCCGAGGTGGTGGCGAGCGTGTTCAACGGCGGCTTCGAGCACGGCGGACGGCAGTCGCTGCTCACGCACCTCTTCGGCGACGACGAGGAGAAGGGCCGCTTCCCGGCGTCGTACGAGCTGCCCGGCTGGTCGTTCCACGGCGGCGAGGGCTTCCATATCAACGCGTTCGGCGAGCACTTCGACATCGCCGGGCTGTTCAGCATCGAGACCGACTGGCGCAACCTGTTCCTCAAGCCGTTCGCCGAGAAGATCTGGGACTTCGTCGGCGAGAAGGCGGTCAAGTTCGCCTCGAACAAGCTGAAGCACGACGCCTTCGGCCTGCCGCGCCCGCCGGACGACTCGAGCTCCGACGGCTACAAGCGCTGGTACGAGGAGAACTGGGGCGAGGACTCGCCCAACAAGGAGCGCGTAGAGCAGTCGAACAAGGCGTACGAGAAGCTCGAGGAGCTCGTCGGCAAGCTGGTCGAGATGGGCATCCAGGGGACGCCGCTCGAGGAGGCGCTGAAGACCGACGAAGGCATCGAGGGCGTCAAGGAGAGCATCGGCAGCGGCATCGAGAAGCTGCTGGAGAAGGTCTTCGGCGAGCCGGGCGACATGGCGCTCCTCATGGGCGCCGGCCAGGTGCTGAAGGACGTGATGGGCGCCAGCATCCCCGAAGGCATGGAAGGGTTCTTCGAGGACCTGCTCGACCAGGTCGTCGACCTCGACACCATCCGCCACAACCGGCTCTACGTGCCGGCGGACGCCGAGGTGCTCTCGTTCGAGATCTTCTCGCCGGTGATGCTGACGAAGGACGCCGCGATCGAGGTGCGCTTCCTGCCCACCACGATCGGCGAAGGCGCGCCGGCCGCGGCCACCGACCCGGTGCTCGTCCAGCTCACGCCCGGCTTCTGGGAGAAGAACCGCTACTTCGTCGAGGTGCCGGAGGAATACCGCGGCCAGGTGGCGATGCTCGAGTTCAAGCACGTGCACCTCGAGGACACCATCGCGGTCTCGTTCAGCCCCGAGGACCTGCTGCCCGGGCTCGACGATCCGGCCTCGACGCTGAGCCAGGTCTACTTCCTCGACGACATCCGCTTCGCGCCGCGCATCCAGCTCGACATCGACGACGTCGACGAGCGCGAGCTGGCCACGCTGCTGATCGACTTCAAGCCCTTCGACTCCTCGGTCGAGACCGTGCTCGACGTCGACTGGGGCGACGGCGTGGTGCAGAAGGTGACCGTCGCCGCCGGCGGCACGCACGCCTCGCTCACGCGGCGCTTCACCGACGACAGCCCGAGCAACACCGAGTCCGACACCAAGACGGTGAAGGTGAGCGGCGCCAACGCCGGCGCCGGCGAAGCCCGGTTCGATGTGCGCAACGTCGCGCCGGAGATCCTCGAGGTGCTCGTCGATCCGAGCGACCTCATCGAGGGCGAGGAGGTGGTGCTCACCGGGCGATACAGAGACGTCAGCCCCGACGACACCTTCACCATCACGATCGACTGGGGCGACGGCACCCTCGATACGCTGGAGAACCAGGGTCCGCTCGGCTCGCAGGAAGGCACCTTCGAGCTGCGCCACAAGTACGTCGACGACGATCCGCAGACCGGCACGCCGGCCGACATCATGGACCTGCGCATCACCGTGCAGGACGACGATCTCGGCGTCGACGAGGTCATCCTCCACCCGGTCGTGCACAACGAGGCGCCCGAGCTCGGCGAGCTGCAGCTCAGCGCCACGGAGATCGACGAAGGCGGCACGGTGACGCTGAGCGGCACGTTCACCGACAAGGGGTTCGAGGACACCTTCGAGCTCGAGGTCGACTGGGGCAACGGCGAAACCGAGCTCATCGACCTCGGGCCGTTTGCCGACGGCAACGGCAGCTTCTCCGTCTCGCACACGTACGCCGACGACGACCCCGACACCGGCACGCCGGAGGACAGCTTCACCATAGCAGTGAAGCTCACCGACGACGACACCGGGGCCGCCCAGGGCGAGGCCACGCTGACCGTGCGCAACGTCGCCCCGGAATTCTCCGGCCTGGTGCTCACGCCGGATGCGATCGAGGGCGACACGGTGGTGCTGGCGGGCTTCTTCGCCGATCCGGGCACCGACACCTTCGAGCTGCTGGTCGACTGGGGCGACGGCAGCGGGCCCGAGACCGTGTTCCTCACGCATGAGGACATGAGCTTCGTCCTCGAGCACGTCTATGCCGACGACGAAGCGCCGGGCGAGGACGACGTCTACGACGTTACCGTCACGCTGGTCGACGACGACACCGGCGAAGTCGAGGAAGCGCTCACCGTGGCCGTGGCGAACGCCGCGCCCGAGCTCTTCCTCGACTTCGCCAGCACGAGCGTCGACGAAGGCGAGCTCGTCGAGCTGTTCGCCGAGGTGTCCGACGCCGGCGAGTCCGACGAGCTGACGCTCGAGGTCGACTGGGGCGACGGCACGGTCGAGACGGTATTCCTCACCGGCGGCGCGGCGCAGACCGTGCCGCTCTCGCATGTCTACGCGGACGACGATCCGAGCGGCACGCCGGCCGATCCGTACGGGGTCAGCGTCCGCGTCACCGATGACGACGAGGACTTCGTCGACGCGAGCGATACGGTCACGGTGAACAACGTCGCGCCCGACGTGGACGCGGGCCCCGACCGCGCGGTGCGGGCGGGCCAGGTGTTCACCCTTACCGGCCAGTTCGACGACCCCGGGGCGTTCGACACCCACGACGTGCAGTGGACCATCACCAACGAGGCCGGCGCGATCGTGGCGAGCCGCTCGACTGCGGCCGCCGGCTTCAGCCTGGCGGCGGGAAGCTACACGGCGACGTTCGAGGCGACGGACGACGACGGCGGCACGGCAAGCGACAGCGCGCGCATCGAGGTGAGCGAAACCATCATCATCGATCCGATCGAGCTCGCCTTCTCCGGCGCCGCGCTGAACGAAGGCGACACGGCGAGCATCGAGGTCACGGTGCGCGGCGTCGGGCTGCTGGTCGACGCCTACGCGCTCGAGGTCGACTGGGGCGACGGCACGGTCGAGAGCGGCATCCCGATCGAGCTGCTGCCGATCAACGCCGGCACGACCCTGAGCCATGTCTATCGCGACGACCGTCCGACGCCGCAGCCGGACGTGTACACCGCCAAGGTTCGCCTGCTGTATGTGCTCGCGCCGCAGCCGTCGCAGGTCGGCCCGGCGCAGGAGGCGACCTTCACGGTGCTCAACGTGGCGCCGTCGGCGAGCGTGGCCGTGCAGGGCAGCACCTTCAGCGCGAGCGTCGTCGATCCCGGCGTGCTCGACACGCACCGCTATGATTGGACATTCAGCGACGGCATCGTTCTGAGCGATGCCGGCTCCGTGGTGGTACACGAGGGCGCCACCGGCGTGACGGTCACGATCACCGATGACGATGGCGGCACGGGTACCGCATCGATCACGCCGCTCGCCGCGGGTACGGGGACGTCAACGGGCGATGGCTCGCTCGGCGCTCTTGCGACTCTTGCCGCCCACGCCCGTGACGCCTGGACCGCTCTGGGTGGTGACGCTTCGCGCATGGCGACGGCAGAGGTCCGGGTGGCGGACCTCGGCGGGGATCTGCTCGCCTACACGTCGATGGCGGGCGGCTCGGCCATCATCACGCTCGACGACGATGGCGCCGGGCACGGCTGGTATGCCGACGCCACGCCGGCGACGAGCGAAGCCTTCGATGGCATGGACGTGCTGACCGTGCTCCTGCACGAGTACGGCCATGTGCTTGGCGCCCGGCACGCGAACGACACTGGCAGCGTCATGCACGAGAGCCTCGCCACCGGCGTGCGCCGTCTGCCCACGGCCGCGGACTTCGTCGCCGGCACGGGCGGGACTGGCACTGCGTACCTGCACGCCGAGCACATCCTCGACGGCGGATTCGACAGCGGCAGCGGCTGGAACGCGCGCGGCAGCGTCTCCTTCGCCGGCGGCGCAGCCACGCTCGCGGAAGACGAGCGCCTCAACTCCGGCATCACGCAGGACTTCACCCTGCCCGGGCACCGTTATCTGCTCTTCGACATCGTCGGCGCAAATTTCGACGCGCCCGGAGCCGGACCCGGCGATGCCTTCGAGGTCGCGCTGCTCGACACGGCGACGCTCGCGCCGCTCACGGGCACCGTGGCGCTTTCGCAGACCGACAGCTATTTCAACGTGCAGGCCGACGGCACGATCCGCCGCGGCGCCGGCGTCAAGCTGCACGGCCTGGCTGGCGACGTCCTGCCGGCGACGCTTGCCGAGCCGATCAGCGTCTCGATCGACCTCGACGGCCTGGCCGGGCGCGCGGCGACGCTGTACTTCGACCTGCTCGGCTTCGGCGGGCACGGCTCGTTCGTCTCCATCGACAACGTGCGCTTCGACGACGCCATCAACAGCGCGCCGCTGGCGGCCGACGACGCGGCGAGCGCGCTCGAGGACGGCGGCGCGGTGCTGATCGACGTGCTCGCCAACGACAGCGACCCGGACGACGATGCGCTCGTCGTCAGCGTCGGGGAATCCTCGTCGGCCGGCGCCTTCTTAAGGGTGGTGGACGGCAGGATCGAGTACGACGTGCGCGGCCTCTTCCAGGACCTGGCCGCCGGCGCGACCCTCACCGACTGGTTCAGCTACACGATCGCCGATCCGTCCGGGGAGACGAGCAGCGCCACCGTCAGCGTCACCGTCCATGGGACCAACGACGCGCCGCAGATGAGCTTCGTCGGCAACCGCACCATCAACGAGCTCGACACGCTCGAGATCGAGGTGAGCGCTGGTGACCTCGACGCGCCGGCCGATGGTTTCATCTTCAGCCTGATCGACGCGCCGGCGGGCGCATCCATCGACCCGGAGACCGGCTGGTTCGCCTGGACGCCGGCCGAAGCCCAGGGTCCCGCCGACTACACGTTCACGATCCGGGTGAGCGACGACGCCACGCCGAGCCTGTTCGACGAAGAGACGATTACCGTAACGGTCAACGAAGTGAACGTGGCTCCCGTGCTCGCCGCCATCGGCGATTTCACGATCGACGAGCTCGAGACCCTCACCTTTACCGCGCTCGCCACCGACGCCGACCTGCCGGACACCGGCCGCACCTTCAGCCTGTTCGGCTCGCCGGAAGGCGCGCAGATCGATGCCGCGAGCGGGGTCTTCACCTGGACGCCGACCGAGGTGCAGGGGGCCGGCGAATACAGCTTCCGCGTGCGCATCACCGACCACGGCAGCCCGAGCCTGTTCGACGAGGAGACGATCACCGTCACGGTGAACGAGGTGAACGCCGCGCCGGTGCTGGCGGCGATCGGCGACCAGACGGTGAACGAGCTCGAAACCCTGACGTTCACCGCGGCGGCGACCGACCCGGACGTCCCCGCCAACGGTCTCACGTTCAGCCTGGTGGGTGCCCCCGAGGGCGCCACGATTACCGCAGCCGGTGCGTTCGCCTGGACGCCGACCGAGGCGCAAGGGCCCGGCGCCTATGCCTTCACCGTGCGTGTGACGGACGACGGTGCGCCCAACCTCTGGGACGAGGAGACCCTCACCGTCACGGTCAACGAGGTCAACCTGGCGCCGCTGGCGGAGAACGACAGCTACAGCCTCGACGAGGACGGCACGCTGAGCGTGCCGGTAAGCGGCGTGCTCGGCAACGACAGCGACCCGGACCTGCCGGCCAACACGCTCAGCGCGATTCTCGTCAGCGGGCCTGCGAACGGCACGCTCGCGCTCCATGCGGACGGCTCGTTCGTCTACGCGCCGCACGCAAACTTCAACGGCATCGACAGCTTCGAGTACCGGGTCAGCGATGGCACGCTGAGCGCCAACGCAAGCGTGTCCATCACCGTGCTCCCGGTGAACGACGCGCCGGTGAACACCATGCCGGGCGCCCAGTTCACCAACGAAGACTCGGCGCTTGTGTTCTCTGCGGCCAACGGCAACGCGATCGCGGTGGCGGACGTGGACGACGCCGACAACGCTGTCCTGGGCGACGAGGTCGTGCAGGTGGCGCTCGCGGCCGGCGATGGACAGCTCACGCTTGGATCCATAGCCGGCCTGACGTTCACGAGCGGCGACGGCAGCGACGACGCCGCGATGACCTTCACCGGCACGCTAGCCGGGGTGAACGCCGCGTTGAACGGCCTGACCTACACGCCGGGCCTGAACTTCAACGGCGCGGCGGGCCTGACGATCACGACCAACGACCTGGGCAACTTCGGCCTCGGCACGCCGCTCACGGATACCGACGTGGTGATGGTCACCGTGGGTCCTGTTAACGACGCGCCGGTGAACACCGTGCCGGGCGCCCAGTTCACCAACGAAGACTCGGCGCTTGTGTTCTCTGCGGCCAACGGCAACGCGATCGCGGTGGCGGACGTGGACGACGCCGACAACGCTGTCCTGGGCGATGAGGTTGTCCAGGTGACGCTGGCGGCGGGCAACGGACAGCTCACGCTTGGATCCATAGCCGGCCTGACGTTCACGAGCGGCGACGGCAGCGGTGACGCGGCGATGACCTTCAGCGGCACGCTCGCCGGGATCAACGCCGCGCTCAATGGTCTTACGTACATGCCGGGCCTGAACTTCAACGGCGCGGCAAGCCTGACGATCACGACCGACGACCTGGGCGGATTCGGTTCGGGGACGGCGCTGAGCGACACCGATGTGGTGGCGATTGACGTGAGTGCGGTGAACGATGCACCCGAGGCCCAGGCCGACGTCGCCGGCACGGACGAAGACCACGGCGTGCACATCGACGTGCTGGCGAACGACACCGACGCAGACGACGGCGACACGCGTAGCGTGGTGGCGCTCGATCTCGCCGGAACTGTCGGAACGGTGACGATCGACGCGGACGGCGGCGGCGTGCGCTACGAAGTCGGCGACGACTTCCAGCATCTCGCCGTGGGCGAGACCGCGTTCGACACGTTCACGTACACGATGCGGGACTCGGCGGGCGCCACGTCGAGCGCCACGGTGACGGTCACCATCACTGGTGTGAACGACGGGCCGCAGTTCACCTCCCTGCCGCTCACGTCGCTCGTCATCGATCCGCCGCGCTCGAGCGCCAACCTGGACAGCGTGTTCCGCGCGGCGGGCGGCACGGTGAGCTTCGCGCTCCTCGGGCGCGAGAAGGACGCGCCGGCGGAATTCGGTGTCTATCGCGTAGACGACACCTGGGGCACGGTGAGCGGCATCGACGCCGGCGACCCGGCGTACGCCGCGGCGGCGCTCGCGCGCTCGCAGGTGGCGTTCGGCAAGGCGGACCGCGACGGCACCAGCCGCACCCTCACGCTGGAGGCGGGCGCGCTGTACGCGTTCTATGCGAAGGGCGACAAGAAGAAGGACGCGGCTACGTTCTCCATCGCGGAGGCGAATGCCGACGGCGCCGATCGCGTGCGCGCGCAATTCGACGCGAGCGGCGCGCTGATGCTTGCGTGGGACGACGGCAAGCACAAGCACGACGAGCTGCGCGTGCGCATCGGCGGCCTCGCTGCGCCGGCCGCGGCGCCCTACCGGTACGACGCGGACGCAGTCGATGTCGATGGCGACACGCTCACCTATAGCCTGCTGCAAGGGCCGGCGGGCGCGGTGATCGACGCGGGCACGGGCGAGCTGCACTGGGTGCCTTCGGCGCCGGGGATTTACAGCTTTGCGCTGCGGGTGTCGGACGGCAACGGCGGGGCAGCCGAGCAGACCTGGCAGCTTGAAGTGGCGCAATCGGAGCGCACGCTGGAAGTGCGCGGCACCGAGCGCAACGACAAGATCGAGATCGTCGAGGACGAGGGCGGCATCGTGCGCGTCACGGTGAACGGCGAGACCCGCTACTACTCCGGCATCACGTCGCTGGACGTCGCCGCGCTGGGCGGCAACGATCACGTGGAGCTGGACGGCCTCACCATGTCCACGCTGGTCGACGCCGGCGCGGGCAACGACAAGATCGACGGCTCGGGCGTGGTGGTGGCGCACCTCCAGCTCTTCGGCGGCGCCGGCAACGACGACCTGCGCGGCGGGGCGGCGGACGACCTCCTCGTCGGCGGCGACGGTCGCGACCAGCTGCGCGGCGGCGGCGGCGCCGACGTGCTGGTCGAATCGTCGACGCTCGAATGGAACTGCGGCGTGCCGAGCGCGCTGTTCGAGCTGCGCGAACGGCTCTCCGGCCTGGTCGACTGGCACGACGCCTACAAAGACCGGTTGTCCGAAAAGCCGCGCGATGCCGCGAAGCCCGCGGCCGCCGGGCCGGCGCGGGTGATCGAGTGGATGCAGTCCTTTAAGGACTTTGGTCCATTGGGTCAAGCCCTCCAGGGGGCGGCCCGCCAGAAAAGCTCCGGGCCGCTCGTCGACTTCCTGGAAACCGACGAATGACGACCTTGTGGCGGGCGCCTTGGGTTAAAGTGCGTGCCGCGCGCCGCGCGTAGGGAGCGCGGCGCCTCGAGTACCAGACAATCAACGGGAGAGAGCATGGCTACCAAGGCTGAAGCGCCGGCAGAAACCTCCATCGAGGGGACCAAGATCAAGTGGGACGACTCCAACATGAAGAGCGCCTACGCGAACGTGTGCAACGTCAGCAGCACGCGTGAGGAGGTGGTCCTGCTGTTCGGCGTCAACCAGGCGTGGAACCGCGGCCAGAAGGAAGTGACGATCCAGCTCACCGACCGCATCATCATCAGCCCGTTCGCGGCGAAGCGGCTGAGCCTGCTGCTGAACGGCGTGGTGAAGGAGTACGAGAACCGCTTCGGCGCGCTCAACGTCGAGCTGCAGACCAGCGGCGGCGCGGGGAAGAAGTAGCGCCGGGACTCCGGCGATTCGAAAAAGTCAAGCATCGCCCCGCCGCCGTCCCGGCGGCAAGTGCTTGATTAGATGGTGAGTGGATTGGATAGCCCGTATCGCGTTGCCGCCGGTCGGCTAGGCGAACGCGTGACTTTCAAAAGAAATGTCAGAGGACTATCCTTTCCGCGGAATCTTGGTGGGGAGCGGGGAGGACCGCAAACTCCGAGGAAACCGGGCCACGCGCGGCGCGCGTGCGCCTGCTTGCCCTCGGCCTAGGCATCCTTCGGCAGCGCTTCTTCATCCTCGATCGAAATTGGGAGGATGACGCAGGTGCACCTGCGCAGCTGCTTGCAGAACACGTCGGCGGTCCACGTCGGATCGCGTGCGCTCGCGCGCGCGGCGCCGAGGCCGTGAACGCCCCAACCGAAAGCTATTTCCGGCGGCTCTTCGCCCGCCCGGGGCGCGCCGCGCGCCACGTTTTCAAGCGCAAGATGCGCTTCGAAAGCCTCGAGCCGCGGCTGCTGCTGTCGGCCGACCTGGCGCCCGCCTCCGACGACCTCACCGAGACACCGGTCGCCGCGCTCGTCGACGAGCCGAGCGCCAGTACCGCAGTCATCGCCGATGTCCTGCGCAGCCACGCAGAAAGCTCGGCCGCCACGCCGTCGGACACGGGGTTCGTCGAGCTCGACGCCTACGCGCCGCTCGCCGGCGATCCCGCCGGTGACGAAGAAATCCTCGACTTCGGCTTCACCGCGCTCGCCGCCGTCGCCGGCGCCGATCACCTGCTGTTCGGCAATCCGACCGACGCGGGCCTCAGCCCGAACAACTTCCTCATCGAGCGCGACCAGTACGACATCTCGTACAACGACTCGACCAAGAACCCGAACTGGGCCGCCTGGCAGCTGAACAGCAGCTGGCTCGGCGGCAACTTCGCCCGCAAGAGCTTCCGCGCCGACCCGATCCTCACGGGCGCCGGGCTGGACGCCAACCCGGGCGATTCGTACGGCAGCACCTACGACCGCGGCCACCTGGCGCCGGCCGACGACCGGCGCGCCACCGAGGACGATTCGATCGCGGTCTCGTACATGACCAACATCGTCCCGCAGCACTCGAACCTGAACCGCGGGGCGTGGAAGGTGCTGGAGGACTTCTCGCGCGAACTGGTCCTGGAGCGTAATAACGAGCTCTACATCTACGCCGGCGGCTACGGCACGCTCCTCGACGACAGCGGCACCGCGGTCACCTTCGACCGCGGCGACGGCATCATCGTCACCGCGCCGGCGCACACCTGGAAGGCGATCCTCATCCTGCCGGAGCCTGGCGACGGCCCGACCGACGTGGCGGCGCTCGACGCGGCCGGGCTGCAGTCGAGCCTCATCGTCGTCGACTTCCCGAACACGCCGACCGGCGGCGGCTCGTGGGACGACTTCATCATCTCCGCCGATACGCTCGAAGCGCGGCTGCAGGCGAACGGCTTCGCCGGCTTCGACCTCTTCGAGGCGCTGCCCGACGCGGTCGAGACGCAGATCGAGGCGCTCGCCTATGCCGGCCCGGTCGACATCACCAACGCGCTGGCCCTCAACCCGGGCGGCCGCAGCCCGCACATCGAGAACCTGACCTCGCTCACCGTCGCGCCCGAGCAGACGGTGGTGATCGAGATCGGCGGCACGAGCCCGGGCAACACCAGCGGATCGCACGACCAGTTCGTGGTCAGCGGCCCGGTCCAGCTCGGCGGGCGGCTGCAGATCGTGTCGTGGAACGGCTTCGTGCCGACCGTCGGCGACAGCTTCAAGATCATCGACTCGACTTCCATCAGCGGGAATTTCCAGTACTTCCTCGGCACCGCGATCGGCACCAACCTGGCCTTCGTCCCGCGCGTGGCGGCGGATGGCTACTACCTCGACGTGGTGCAGGCCTCCCAGCTCACGACCAGCACCGCCACGGAGCTGAAGGGCGGCGGCGGCCTGGTGAAGGCCGTGTTCGAGGCCGTCGGCGAGGCAGTCCAATACGCGATCAAGCTGCCCTTCGTGAAGGCGCCGGCGGGCGACGAGCTGCCCGAGGAGGATCCGGAAGCGATGGGCCTGATGGCCTTCGCTGCCGCCGAGCTCGATTCCTTCTTCGCCGCAGACGAGGGCGGCAGCGCCGAGCTCCTCACCACCGCAAGCACCACGACGACCGAGCAGGCGAGCATCGGTCAGCTGGCCGACATCGACGGCGCCATCCAGTCGACGCTGACCGACTCCATCGACGCCACGATTCCCGATCCGAACGCGGCGGTGCTGGAAGTGCAGACGCGCATCACCAAGTTCCTCGAGGGCCTCGACGGCACGGAGGTCGGCGGCTTCACGATCGACGTCCTGAGCGTGATCGGCACGTACGACCTGGTCTCGCCCAACTATCGCGTCGCGCTCACCGCCACGCGCGAGGACAGCGTCGAGCTCGATCCGGGCAGCGCGCCCCTCCTCGGCATCAACTTCACCGGCGCGGAGGTCGACTTCCGTGCCACCGTCGCGCTCGACCTGTCGTTCGGCCTCGATGGCGGCGGGCAATTCTTCCTGCAGGTGCACGATTTCGACGCCGGGGTCGACGTCGGCGTGTCGGGCCTCGGCTTCGATATCTCGTTCGACGAGATCGGCGCCAACGTCGCGCTGCAGAACGGCACCATGGCCCTGAATGCAAAGGTCGGCCTGTCCTCCACCGGGCAGATCACCGAAAGCGTTCTGACCGCGGTCGTCGATCGCACCACGCCGGTGAGCGGCGTCTTCACCGCCACCTCGGAAGGCACATTCAGCGCTTCGCTGGATCTCGCCGCCGACATCACCGGCTTCGCCGACTTCGAGCTCCACGGCGACGGACACGTCGCCGTCAGCACGGAAGACGTGTTCAGCGGCGACGCGCCCGACATCACCGTCGCGGTGGACGGCACTCTCGTGGCGATGGGGCAGACGCTCGAGGGCGGGTTCGTGCTCCAGCGCAGCGGCTCGGCCCAGAGCGCGCAGACGCTGATCCACGTCGAAGTCGACACGCTCGAGCTCACCGCCGGCGGCACCCGGGTGGCCCATTTCGGCAACGGCACGGGCGACTTCGTCTACACGGCGGACGGCATCGCCGGCTCGTTCAGCATCGATCTCCTCGCCGGCCCGGACATCGAGGGGCTCGACATCGAGGGCACGGCCACGCTGCACGTCGATACCACCGGCGTGGCGAACGTGTTCGGCGTAACGATCGCGGGCAGCCTGACCGCGTTCGACCAGGAGCTCGAGGGCACGTTCGACCTGCTGGTGGTCGACGGCGACGACACCGTCATCTCGGTCAACGCCGGCATCACGCGCCTCGACCTCACCTCCGACGGCTGGCGCTTCGCGCGACTTTCCGGCAGCGGGGCACTGCAGATCAAGTCCACGGGCGTCGCCGCCAGCATGTCCATGACGCTGGAGGACGGCCCCGACCTCGATGGGGTCGAGCTCGACGGCACGACGGTGACGGTCGAGTTCAACACCATGGACGAGGACGTCACGTTGATCAACGGCACGCCGGTGAACCTGGTCAGGACCGGCGGGCAGGACTTCTACCGCCTGATCGTCGACGGCCAGCTCACTGCCCTCGAGCAGGAGCTCGACGGCGTCTTTACCCTGCAGGTGAATTCCGGCGACGCCACGACGGTGCACCTCTCGGTGGCCGATCTCGTCTACACCCTGCGCGCCGGCGCCGCGCGGGTGGCCGAGTTCACGGGCGCCGGCGAGCTCAACATCGCCGCGGAAGGGCTGTGGGGCGGGTTCGACGTCACGCTGGCCCAGGGGCCCGAGATCGCCGACATGGCGCTCGTTGTGGCGAATGCCGCGCTCGCCTTCGACACGCGCGCCGGGACGCGCTTCGCCCAGGTGAACGTCAGCACCGGAAGCAGCGGCCTCACGTTCGCGAGCGGCCGCACTCTGCGCGGCGCCTTCGCGTTGCGCGCCGACGTGCGCGAGGACGAAGACCCGATCGTCACGCTGCAGGCCGACGGCGTCGCGATCGACTTCGGCGTGCCGACCGTTTCGGTGGAAAACGGCGATGGCACCTTCGTCTTTACCAGCAGCGGCTTCTTCGGACAGGCGAGCGCCGACATCGCGGTGACGCACAGCTCGGTGAGCTTCACCGGCGACTTCACCGTGGCGGTGAACACCACCGGCACGCACCAGCACGAGACCATCGACCTCGGCAGCGGGCCGCAGACCCTGGATCTCGCGGCCGGGCCGTACGTGCGCGTTGCGGCGGAGGAGGCGACCCTCACCTATACGCCTGCCGGCGGCTCGGCGCAGGCGCTCTCCGGCAACTTCTCGCTCGAGGCTTCGACGGCGGGCGGCAGCCCCGTCGTGGTGGTCAGCGCGTACGACGCCGGCATGACCCTCTCGGCGGGCGGCGAGGCGCTGGTCGAAGTGACGAATGCTTCCGGGGCCTTCCTCATCACCACCGACGGCATCGCCGGCAGCCTTTCCGCGACGGTCGCGGCCGCCGCGGGCGCCGATTTCTCCCTCGAAGGGCGCTTCGGCGTCGAGCTGAACAGCACGAGCGCGGCGGTCGATCTCGAGGCCACGGTCGGCACCGGCACGATCAGCGTCGACGTCCAGGCGGGCCCGTACCTGCGCCTTTCGGGCGAGGACGTGGCGATCAATGTGCTCGGCCAGTCGCTCGGCGGCAACCTCGCCCTCGAGGCGACGGCGGCCGAGCTGCGCCTCACCGGTTCCGGGCTGTCCACGACGTTGAGCGCCGGCGGCACGCGGCTGACGGCGAGCGGCGGCGCCGGGACGCTGGTGATCAACGAAGACGGCGTCGCCGGCAAGGCAAGCTTCGACAGCGTCGCGCTGACCGGCCTGCCGCAGGTGAGCGTCTCGGCAACGGACCTCGCCATCGAGGTGCGCACGATGTCCGGGCCGGACGTCGTGCTCAGCATCGACAGCGACGGCGACGGCACGCAGGAGTCGGTCACGCTCGCCGGTCCGAACCCGTATTTCCAGGTCACCGCGGGCCAGCTTGGGCTCGAGGTGCTCGGCCAGACGGTGACCGGCCAGGATGTCGGGCTGCGCGTGGTCGACGAAAGCGGCCACTCGGTCATCACGCTGGACGCCGACTCGATCTCCGTGCCCATCGCGGTCGGCGGCTCGACGCTGATGACGCTGCAGGGCGGCGGCACGCTGCGCATCGCCGACGAGGGCATCGCCGGCTTCGGCACGCTCACCGTGCCGGACGGCATCGACTTCGGCAGCCTGCCGCTCTCCCTGACGAGCGCCACCGTCGACTTCGAGCTGAATTCCACCGGCGAGGCGGTGACCGTGACGCCGCTCGACGCCGATCCGGCGAAAGTGATCGCGGCCGGCGAGTACCTGAAGCTCATGATCTCCGGCGGGCTGCAGATCGGCGACGAGTTCGTCATCGACGGCAGCTTCGTCGCCACGCTGGAAGAGTCCGAGGCGACCCTGGAGTTGATGAGCCTCAGCGCCGGCGACTTCACGCTGGAGGGGACCGACCCGCTCATCACCGTGCGGATGTTCGAGGCCGGCGCTGCCGTCGACTACGAGGTGATGGTCGGCTACTCCCTGGTGGTGTCGGGCCTGCAGGGCATCGTCGAGTTCGTCACCGACTCGCTCGAGGGCAACGAGTACTTCAACCAGCCGATCCCGGTCATCAACCGCTCGCTCGCCGACGCGGTCGACTTCATCGACGACTTCGCCGCGCGCGTCGAGCGGGCGGGGCAGGTGGCGCCCGATGCGCTCGGCGCGGTCGAGCTCGCGATCGAGGAGGCGCTCGGCCTGCCGGCCTCGGCCCTCGAGATCGACTTCGACCTCGAGACGATGGCGCTGGTGGTCGATTTCGAGTGGACTCGCTCGTTCTCCGAGGACGTGCAGTTCAGCTTCGACCTCGCCTCGCTCGCCGGCATGGACGGCCTGGACCTCTCGGCGCTCGGCGACCTCGACATCCTCGGCGACCGCCTCGCGCTCGACACGCAGGGCAACCTGCACCTCGGCGCCCAGGTCACCCTCGACGCCGCGGTCGAGCTGAGCCTCCTGCCGCTCGCCACCGGCGGCGCGCCGGTGGCGAAGCTGCGCCGCTACGACGAGACCACGGGCAAGGGCACGCGCCTGCAGGTCGGCGCGCAGGTGCTCGGCACCGACCTCTCGCTCGCCTTCGACATCGGCCCGATCTCGGCCGGCGTGACCGGCGGCCGCGTCGCCTTCGACGGCGACGGCAACGCCGCCACCACCTCCGACATGGCGACCTTCACGGTCGCCTTCACCGAGGATTACGAGGTCGGCGACCCGATCGGCGACGCGCTCGAGTTCGACCTGCAGGGTCGCATGAGCGTCGACCTGCCGCTCTCCATCGTCAACGGCGACGCCACGCTGCCACTCGGCAGCTTCAGCGTCTCGACCAACCCGGCGTTCGGCGCCAACGGGCTCGAGGAGCTCTACAACTTCTTCGTGAACGGCGCGACGTCGAGCGGCGCCGATCCGGTGGTGATCGACTTCCCGGACGTCGTCGGCACCTTCGAGCGTTTGTTCGGCGAGTTCTCGCTGCTCGCCATGCTGAACGATCCGTCCTTCATGCTGGAAGGCATCGACTTCCTGCTCGGCACGGTGAGCGACGTGCTCGATTCCGGCTGGGCGGCCGACCTGCCGCTCGTGGGCGACGACCTCGCCGCGATGGGCGACTTCGTCAGCGGCATCCGCACCGGCCTGCTCGAGGACCTGCAGCAGTACTTCGACGAGACCACGCCGATCGAGGCGATCCGCGACGTGCTGTGGGGCGTGCTGCGCAGCGGGTCGGGCGGGCTGGGCATCCTGCGCGATTCGAACGGCGACGGCGCGGTCGACATCAGCGACATCGGCATCAAGTGGCGGCGCGAAAACGGCACCGTCATCCAGGCCTGGGAGCCGGGGCAGACCGTGCCGGTCGACGCCGACTCGCTGCAGTTCGATCTCAAGCTCGGCGGCAATATCTTCAGCGAAGGCTTCGACATCCCGCTCGACCTCGACCTGCCCGGCTTCGGCCTGGACGTGGACGGCGGCCTGTCGGCGGTCATGGAGTGGTACTTCGACCTCGGCTTCGGCATCAGCCTGAGCGACGGCTTCTACGTCGCCACCAAAGACGAGGCGGAGATCGGCGTCGAGATCAGCGCCTTCCTCGACGGTGACACCTCCACGCCCGACGTGCCCGACCCGTTCAGCGCGAGCGGCAGTTTCCTCTTCTTCGACGTCACCGCCGACGATGGCGGCACACCCAGCACGCTGGAAGGCGCGCTTACGCTCGACCTCGATGGCGGCGCCGACCGCCGCCTGACGCTCGACGAGGCGCTGTCGCGGCCGGGCAGCGCCTTCGACCTGGACCTGACAGTGGACGCCGACGTGACCCTCGGCCTCACGCTCGAGGTCAACAAGGGCCTCGAGATCGACACCGCGGCTGGCGAGAGGCAGGCGAGCCTGCTGCCGAAGCTCAAGGGCGACCTCGACCTCGACTGGCACTGGGAGCTCGGCGAAGCGGTGACCGCGCCGTCGATCGGCCTCAACAACCTGCGCATCGAGCTCGGCTCCGCGGTGGCGGACTTCCTGCTGCCGATAGCCGCCCAGATCCGCGACACGCTGCGCCCGATCGAGCCGGTGATCGATGCGCTCACCTTCGAGATCATCCCGGTCCCGGGCCCCGACGACGACGTCATGCAGCTGGTGCACGACGCGTTCGACGTGAACGACAACGGCACGGTCGACCTGATGGACATCATCGACCTCGCCAGCGGGCGCGACAACAACTGGAACTTCGTCTACGCCGCGCAGAACATGCTCGAGCTGGTCGACACGGTGCTCGCCATCCAGGCGAGCGTCGACGAGCCGGGCGAGACGTACATTCCGCTCGGCAACCTGTCGTTCAATGCCCAGACGGGGCGCGCCACGGCGAGCGGCGCGAGCGGCGGCGCGCCGACGCAGCTCGCCTCGCACCTCGAGGAGCTGCGCGACAAAGGGCGCGGCGAGCGCAGCGGCCGCGAGCTGCGCGCCAGCGCCACGCCGCGCGATGGCTTCGAGCTGCACCTCTTCGACTTGCAGAACTGGGCGCAGCTGCTCTCGGGCGGCGAGGCGGACCTCTTCACCTACGAGATGCCGCTCTTCGAGGTGGATGTCCGGCTGAGCCAGCTGCTCTTCAGCATTCCGGTGCCGGTCATCTCGTTCCTCAGCTTCGACGTGACGGCCGTCGGCAATTTCAAGGCCTTCGCCGATCTCACGTTCGGCTACGACACCTTCGGCATCCGCAAGGCCATGGCGTCGGACAACTACTGGGACGCGCTCGACGGCTTCTACGTGAGCGACAACGGCGTGCAGAACTCCGGCGTCGACGCGCCGGAGTTCGGCGTCGAGATGTCGCTCGGCATCGAGGCGTCGTTCGACGCCCTGGCCGCCGAAGTGGGCGTGGGCGGGCAGCTCGTCTTCAACGCGGACTTCGACCTCATGGACCTGGTCCACGACGGCAAGATCCGCGTCTCGGAGCTGCTGCTGATGGCGCAGCACGAGACCGAGGACGTCACCGCGCCGCCGCCCGAGCAGGATGACGAGGCCACGCTGCCCGACGACGAACCGTTCTTCGACCTCGGCTCGCTCGGCGGCCTGCTCAATCTCGTCAACATCGACGCCTCGCTAGACGCCGAGATCTTCGTATTCGCCGACGCGGTCGGCTTCGACGAGGACGACCACGGCCACGCCTGGTACATGAACCTGCTCAGGTTCAACCTCTTCGACTGGGAGTACAACGCGCCGCAGGCCGACCTGCTGAAGCTCGGCGAGCAGGCCGGCGGCACGTTGACCCTCAACATGGGCGACCGCGCCGAGCAGCGCAATCCGCTCTTCGGCGGCGGCGTCACCGCCGGCATGACGTTCACCGTGGAGGACGGACCCGAGACCTTCGTCCTTTCCGGCGGTAGCGGCGCGCTCACGGTCACCTTCGGCGACCCGGCGAAGGGCGGCTGGAGCCACACCTATTCCGGCGTGACCAAGGTGGTCGCGCACGGCGGCATCGGCAACGACAAGATCGACGCCTCGGCGACGAGCGGCATCACCATAGAGTTCCTCGGCGAGGCGGGCGACGACACGCTCATCACCGGCACCGGCGGCTCTTCGGGCGAGACCCAGTTCGACGGCGGCGACGGCGTCGATACGCTGGACGGCAGCCGCTCGACCCAGCGCATCGTCGCGGTGGGCGGCGCCGGCAACGACCGCCTTACCACCGGCGCGGGCAACGACCAGCTCAGCGGCGGCGCGGGCGGCGACTCGCTGATCGCCGGCGCGGGCAACGACGTGCTCTCCGGCGGCGGCGGCAACGACCGGCTCGACGGCGGCACCGGCGGCGACTTCTACGCCTTCGGCAGCGCCTGGGGACAGGACCGCATCACCGACGCCGGCGGCGGCTCGACCCTCGACTTCTCGGGCGTCACCACCAGCCTCACCGGCAGCATGAGCGCCACCGGGCGCGCCGAGTTCAAGACGCAGGGCGGCAGCAGCGTCTCGGCCGGCCGCGCCGATGTGCGCAAGGTGATGACGCGCCTCGGCGTACTCGACCTCGAGCAGGTCTCCGGCGTCGAGGCCGAGCCGCTCGAGCAGCAGCTCGCCGCGCTCGCCGCCGAGATCGACGGACTCAAAGCGGACTTCCTCGCCGCCAACCCGGCGGTCACCGCCGACAAGATCGCGGCGACCGACGTCACGCTCGACGAGCTGTTCGGCATCTCGGCGTACCTCGACCTCGGCACGCACATCACCGCCTACCTCGACGGCGAGGGCAGCGCGAGCATCGCCGGCTTCCTCGACTACCTGGAGGCGAACTGGTTCCCGACCGTGCTCGCCGGCGAGGGCGTCGGCGACCGCGTCGACCTCACGTTCATCAAGCGCGGCGGCAGGATCACCGGCTTCGGCCTCGACTTCGAGGGCGACGCCGACTACGTGAAGCAGGTGCCGGTCGGGCTGTCCGAGCCGGTGCAGGGCGTCGGCCCGGCGTTCGTCAGGATCAACGCCGATTTCGACACCGAGTTCGACTTCGCCTTCGAGGTCGACTGGGCCGCCGGCCACCAGAAAGCCGAGTGGGACCTCGACCAGCTCGAGTTCGACGTCGTGGCGAGCGCCAGCAACCTCGTCATCCCGGTGATGATCGGCGACCTCGAGGCGACGGCGGGCCATCCGCGCGGGCTCAAGGGCTCGATCACGATGGACATGCACGTCGATGTCGGCTTCGGCTCGGCGTACAGCCTGGTGTACGACCCGCTCGCCAACTCGGTGAGCAACCTCAACATGACGCTGCCGCTCTATGCCTGGCTCGCGGGCGAGGACGTGAACCAGGGTGCGGCGGCGAGCATCAGCATCACGGGCGACTTCTTCGTCGGCCGCGGCCGCGGCACGGTGACGCCGAGCTTCGTCCCGACGAACCTGTCCAACCTCGCCGGCTTCACCAGCCTTACGGTCGAGGACTTCCACCAGAAGCTGCTGCGGCTGCGCAACGACTGGCTCGAGAACTACACCGCCACCGGCGGCTTCAACCTCGCCATCCCGTTCGTCGACAGCGACCTCGCCCGCACCCTGGACTTCGGCCCGGCGTTCGACGCCGCGGTGCTGTCGAAGATCGACTTCGAGCGCCTGCGCTCGCTGCAGGACCTGGTGGCGGAGCTCTCGCGCAAGGGCCTGCTGGCCGACGGGCAGCGCGTCACCTACAACCCGGCCACCCAGGAAATCAAGGTCCCGCTCGCCTTCACCGTGGACCTCGACCGCTTCAGCCTCGACGACCTCGACGCGCTCGGCCGCATCGACCTCGAGGCGATGGTGCGCGAAGGCCTGGTGGTGGTGGGCGACGTGGTCGACCCGGACAGGCTGATCGACGAGGGCTTCCTCAGCATCGCGCGGCTCATCGACATGGGGCTCATCACCCTGGACTCGGTGATCGACTGGGACAAGATCGACCTCGCGCCGCTCGTCAGCTCCGGCATCATCGGCCGCAAGGCGCTGGAGAAGGAGGAGCTCGACGAGGAGGAGGTCGACCTCGACGCCCTGCTGCGCGCCGGCCTCGCCCGGCTGGCCGACCTCGTCGAGGCCGAGTACGTCACGCTCAACTCGATCGCCAGCGGCCTGCCGATCGTGCAGGAGATCAACCGCATCGCGGAGAGCTTCGCCGACTTCGGCGTCGACCTCACCACCTTCATTCAGGAAGTGGACCTCGTCCCGGTCCAGCAGCTCCTCGACTCGGGCCTGACGACGCTGGACGAGCTGTTCAGCACGAACGTGCTCGACGCCGCGGATCTCGCCGTCGACGCGATCGGGCTGGGCGATCTCCTGGAGAACGGCGTCGCCACGCTGCAGCAGCTGATCGACGCGGGCCTGGTCGACGCCAGCGACTTCGCCGCGCACACGCTGGTGTTCATCGAGCAGCTGGTCAACGGCGCCGGCATCACGCTGGGCCAGCTCCTCGATGAGCACCTCCTGGGCGCCGCGGACTTCGACCCCTCGACCCTGGTTCCGCTCGACACGCTGCTCGGCAACGCGAGGGTCACGCTCGACCGGCTGGTGGAAGAGGGCGTCGCCGCGCTCGCCGATTTCGAGGATCTCGCCTTCACCGTCGCGCAGCTGACGGGCACGCAACGGGTCACCGAGTTCGCGCTGCGCCATCGCGACCTGGTCGACGAAGCCGGCAACGTCTCCCTGCATGAGCTGGTCAACTCGGGGCTGATGAGCCTCGGCGAGTTGATCGAGCACTCGCTCATCCCGAATTCGGCGCTGCAGATATCGAACCTCAGCCTGGCCACCCTGCTCGGCGAGGAGCTGGTGAGCCTCGCCGACCTCGTCGCGGACGGGCTCCTCGCGGTGGAAGACCTCGCCACGGACGGCATCGACCTCCAGGAGCTGCTCGACTCCGGCCTTACGGACCTCGCCGCGCTCGCCACCGGCGGCCTGCTCGCCGACGGCGACCTGACGCTGCGCGACGTGCCGATCTTCGACGTGATCGACAGCGGCATCGCCGACCTGGCCGAGCTCTTCTCGAGCGAGGTGCTCGGCCCCGCGAGCCTCGCGCTCGACAAGATCCAGTCCTCCGACCTGCTGGCGAACGCGAGCAGCCTGCTCACGCAGATCCAGGCGCACGGCGGCCTGATCGGCCCGGGCAGCGTGATCGACCTCGACCAGCTGGTGGCAAACAGCCCGATCAAGCTGCGCCACCTCGTCTACTTCGACATCGTCAAGCACGAGCACCTGCCGCCGCTCGGCACGAAGCCGATGCAGGAGCTGCTCGACGCGAAGATCATCGACCGCAGCCTGACGGAGCGCCACGAGCTGACCGCGCTCATCGCCGCGGGCTACCTGTCGCTGAAGGACCTCGCCGAGCTCGGCATCCTCAAGCACGACAACCTCAAGGACATCGCGCGGCAGGACATCGACACGTTCGAGTTCGATGCCGCCACCAGGGCCGAGCTCGTATCGCGGGGCCTGGTGCAGCAGGGCGACCGCGTCGCCCTCGACAAGCTCTTCGAGCACACCGGCGTCACGTTCCAGCGCCTGGTGGAAGTCGGGTTGCTCGACCTGGACGACCTCGTCGACGACCTCGGCACGCTGCGCTTCGACGATCTCTTCGTGCTCGGCACGGTCGAGCGCGAGGCGCTCCTCGCCTCGGATCTGCTCGAAGCCCAGGTCATCACGTCGCTCACGGACTCCGCGACCGGCCGGGTGCCGGTGTCGGCGTTGCTCGCCGGCGGCCATACGACCCTCGCCGACCTCGTCGGCAAAGGCGTGCTGACGGAAGCGAACTTCAACCTCTCGGGCAACCTCACCGAGAACGACATTCTGAAGTCCGGCCTCGTCTCTGCGCAGAAGCTGGACGACAACGGCCTCCTGATCGCGGGCACGCCCGACTACACCGTTCCGATCCGCGACCTGCTCGCGCTGCAGCTCGTCACGCTGCACGAGCTCGTGCGCGCGGGACTGGTTGGCAGCGCGCAGCTGCTTTCGGCCCAATCGGTCGACGTCGCGGCGCTCAAGGCGTCCAACGCCATCGCCGAAAAGGCGCTCGCCGGCGCCGGCCTCGGCGGCACGGGGCCGGTGGACGTCGAGGCACTGGTCGCGAGCGGGCTTACGACCCTCAGCGCGGTGGTGGAGAAGGGCCTCATCACCCCGGACCGGTTCTACGACGGCAGCGTCGTCACGCTGCGTGCGCTCGCCGCCGCGGGCCTGGTTCCGGAAAGCGCGCTCAAGGCGGGCCTCGTCGTTTCGCTCGATGCCGTGCTGGCGTCCGACGTGATCGGCAACCATTACCTCGCCCAGGGACATCTGCCGTTCACCGATGCGAACGGCAACCTGGCCGCCGATCCGAGCGAGCGCATCACCCTCGCGAACCTGCTCGCCGACAGCCACCTGACGCTCGCGCGCCTGGTGGCCTCCGGCGTGATCACCGCCGACGACTTCGTCGACAAGGTGTTCGAGCAGGCGACGCTCGAGGCGAACCCGCTCTTCACGCGCGGCCAGTTCAACGACATCGTGCGCTGGGGCACGGTGCCGCTCGGCCCGGCGAGCAATACGGCGTCGCTCCTCGGCTCGCCGCTCTTCCGCAACATCAAGCTCGAGCGCTACGCCGAGACCGAGTTCATCGACGTCTTCGACTTCAACGACATCGCCATCGACGCGACCGCCGTCGAGGCGCGCTTCGCGGTCAGCATCCCGGACGCGAAGACCTTCGAGCAGGATGTCGACGGCGAGCCCGTGGCCTTCATCCGGCTGCGCGCCCTGGCCGGACTCGGCCTCGAGGGCGTCGATCTCGCGGCGCTGATCAAGGAAGGCTTCGTCCGCGCCACCGACCTCGCCGATCCGGCGATCGGCCTCGACATCCGCGACCTCGAGAACTCGGTGCTCTATGCCGACCGCGATCTCAGGAACTTCATCAGCGTGCACGAGGTGCACCTGCGCGACCTGGTGCAGAAGGTCAACCTCGTCGAGCTGATCAATGCCGGCCTGGTCGCCGCCGACGACCTGATCGTCAACAACCTCGGCGACCTGGTGGAGCTGGCCGAGGACGGCCTGCTCCGCATGCAGGACTTCAACAACGTTTCCATCTCCGCATCCGCCCTCACCACGGCGGGGACGGTGAACGCCGCCGACCTCGCGGCGGCCGGCGTGGTGGTCGGCGGCAACGTCTCGCTGCTCGCGCTGCTCGACTCCGGGCTCGCCTCGTTCGAGAGCATCGTCGCCGATGGCCACGTCGACCAGGACGACCTGGCGG
>DASUCO010000069.1:0-6366 GCA_036275955.1 Acidimicrobiales bacterium | reverse complement strand
GCCGGTCGGTCACCGTCTCGGTGAAGATCTGCAGCCGGTACCCGTCCTGGTCCTTGTCGGCCAGGATGTTCAGCCGCTGCAGGTCGTCCCAGGGCAGGTCGACCCCGGCCAGCCGCTCCTTGGTCTCGACGTAGTACGCCTCGGGCACGGTCATGAACCGCACGCCGCGCGCTCGCAGGGCGTCGACGCTGGCGACGATGTCGTCCGTCTGCAGCGCCAGGTGCTGCACGCCGGGGCCGACGTAGGTCTCGATGTACTCCTGGATCTGGCTCTTCTTGCGCCCCTCGGCGGGCTCGTTGAGCGGCATCACGATCTTGGTGCCGTCCCACACGACGGTCGACATGAGCGCCGAGTACTCGGTGGAGATCTGCGCGTCGTCGAAGTGCACGAGCTGCCGGAAGCCGAGCACCTCGCTGTAGAAGCGGACCCAGTGCTCGAGCTTGCCGAGCTCGACGTTGCCGACGACGTGGTCGATCGACCGGAGCCCGACGGGAGGACCCACCGGCGCAGGGGGAAGCCCGTCGGCGTGGTAGCCGGGCTCCAGTCGACCGGCCGTGTACCGCCGTCGATCGACGAAGGTGTGCACGGTCTCGCCGTACGTGCCGATCTGCGCCAGGCGCAGGGTGCCCGTGTCGTCATCCTCGCTCCACGGCTCGCGCACGGGGCGCCCACCGCGCTCGACGGCCAGCGCGTACGCGCGGTCGGCGTCGTCGACCAGCCAGGCGAGGTCGTGCACGCCGTCGCCGTGCGCCCGGACGTGGGCGGCGATGGGCGACTCAGCCGTCAGCGCGCCGGACACGACGAAGCGGATGTCGCCCTGCTCGAGGACGTACGACGCCTTGTCGCGCACACCGGTCTCGGGTCCGGCGTACGCGGTGCACTCGAAGCCGAAGGCGGCCATGAGGAAGCCGCTGAAGGTGCGGGCGTTGCCGACCCACCACTCGATGCAGTCCCAGCCCAGCAGGTGGGCGGCGGGGACGTCCGCGTCGGTGCGCTCGGTGACCGTCATCCCCGGGATCGTGCCCGCCACTGGCGTTTCGTACAATGACAGGGCAGGTTGTCCAGACGTAGCATCACGAGCGATGCCTCCGAAGGAGAAGTCGTCCGACCTGGACGAGGTCGATCGGACGATCGTGGGGCTGCTGCGCGCCGATGGGCGGATGTCGGTGAACGAGGTGGCCAACCAGGCCCACATCTCGCGGGCCACCGCCTACGCCCGGCTCGAGCGACTGCGCGCCACCGGCGTCATCGCCGGCTTCCGAGCCACCGTCGACCCGGTCGCGGTCGGCCTGCCGGTCACCGCGCTGATCCTCATCAACCTCGACCAGAAGAACTGGCCGTCGGTGCACGACGCACTGGGCGCCATCCCCGGAGTCGAGTGGTCGGCGTTCACCAGCGGCAGCTTCGACATGGTCATGCTCGTGCGCATGAAGGACGTCGCTGCCCTGCGCGACGTCGTGCTCGTGCAGCTGCACGGGCTGAAGTTCGTGAAGTCGAGCCAGACCGTGTTCGTGCTCGACGAGGAGCAGTGGGACTGGACCTCGGCGGTGCTAGGCCGCGAGTGAGCTGTCGCCGAAGCTGCGGAAGAAGTCGCCCAGCTCGTTGACGACGAACTCGAACGACGGCGCTGCGAACAGCACCGGCTGGTACTGGGTGATGTCGTAGTCGAGCGTGCCCATGGCTCGCAGGTCCCAGGGCCGGATCTCGGCCTCGCGGAACGCTTCGATCTCGCCGTAGGACGACAGCAGGCCGGCGCCGTACGTGCGCAGCTCGCCGTGCTCCCACACCACGCCGAACTCGAGCGTGAACCAGAACACCTTGGAGAAGAACGCCAGCGCCTCGTCCGTCGTCGCCCGCAGCGACGCCTCGCCCGCCAGCGCGTAGAGGTCGGCGAACACCGGGGAGGCGAGCATGTTCGCGTGCCCGATGATCTCGTGGATGATGTCGGGCTCCGGTGTGTAGAAGGGCACCGAGTGGTGGCGGATGTACTGCGTCGACAGGAACGTCCTGGCGGCCAGCGCCGCGTAGAAGGTGCGACTGGGCACGAGACCCGGTACCGGCAGGATGCGGAAGCCGGTGCACGCGTGGACGCGCTCGTCCACCTCGCGCAGCTGCGGGACCCGCTCGTTCGGCAGCGTGAGGCACGATGCCCCGCGTCGGTACTCGGCGCACGCGTACCGCTCGTGCTTGACGGCCAGCTCCGCGGACACCAGCGCCCAGACCGCGTCCTCCTCGGCCGTGTAGGTGACGTCCGGGATGGGGTCGCCGGCCTGGTGGGCCGCCCCGACCTCGGCGATCGCCGCCCGGCGACGCCGGTAGTCCGGGTCGGTGGCGCCCGGGTGGTCGGAGGGCAGGTCCATCATCACGGGAATCCTCTGCGCTCGCCGCACCGTGTTCAACCATTCCCCCGAAGTGCTGGACGAATCGTCACTGTCACACCCCGTCTGCATGATGCAGCCATGAGGATCACGACGCTGTTCAAGAAGGCCCGGACCGCGGCGGCGTGCTGCGCCGCTGACCTCGCCCACTGCCACGGGACGCTGGTGCTCCACGCCGACGGCTCCGTCGAGTGCGATGACCAGGCCAGCTGCGATGCCGACGAGGCGCAGCACGAGCTGTGGGTCGCCTGCGACGAGCTCGGGTGCGGCTGCGTCGGTGACGACGCCCCACTCGAGGGCTGGCTCCTCGCGGCTTAGGACGGTGCGAGGTCGCGCACGGCCTGGCGCTGGTCGATGCCGAAGGGCATGACCGCGAGCGCCGCGGTGGTGACGCCGTTGTCGAAGTAGCGCCCGATGTGCTCCTTGCACGCCTCGGGCGAGCCATGGACGATCAGCTCGTCCACCAGCGAGTCGGGGATGGCCGCCAGCGCCGCCTTGCGGTCGCCGCCCTTCCACGCCTCCCACATGGGTGCGAGCTGCTCGCCACGACCCATCCAGTCGTGGAACGCGGCGTAGACGGGGACGTTGAGGTAGGCGGCGATGGCGAACTTGGCCATGCCCCGCACCTGCTCGGCGTCGGTGGACGGGCACACGAAGATGCGAGCGACGATCTCCTTCTCGGCGCCGTCGCCGGCGGCCTGGACGATGGGGGCGACGGTCTTCACGTCGTCGGCCGAGAGCCAGTTGATGATGGCGCCGTCCGCCTCCCGGCCGGCCAGCTTCAGCATCCCCTCGCGCAAGGCGGCGACGAGGATCTGGGGCTGCACCTTGGGCACCCGGCTGAGCTTGAAGCCGCCGACCTTGAAGCCGGTGTACTCCTCCTTCACCTTCTCGCCGCTGAGCGCCAGCTTGAGGAAGCGCACCATGTCCCGGGTGCGCTTGTAGGGCTCCTCGAAGGGGATGCCGTTCCAGCGCTCGACGATGACGTCGCTCGACGTACCGATGCCGAACGCGAACCGGCCCGGCGCCGCTTCGGCCATCGACGCCACGCTCTGGGCCATGAGCGCCGGACCGCGGGTGTACGCGGGGACGATGGCGCAGCCGAGGCGCAGCGTCGGCGCCCAGGCGGCGGCGAGCGCCAGTGGCGTGAACGCGTCGGTCCCGTCCGCCTCGCTCGACCACGCGTCGGTGTAGCCGAGGTCGACGAGCTCCTCGTACAGCTCCTTGTGGTCGGCGAGCGGGGCTCCGAAGGGGACGGTCATGCCGTAGCGACGCATGGTCGGGCACGCTAGCGAGGTGGACCCCGGCGATCCCGCGCTCGTGCGCAACGTGTGGCGCGGGCACATCGCGTCGGCGATCCCGATGACGGTCGTGGCGGACACCGACGAGCGCGTCGTGCTCTTTCTGCGGCAGGGCACGCCGATCCGGTGGCTCGAGCCGTACGGCGGGATGCCGGCGTGGGTGGACGGCGGGTTTCGCACCGTCGCCAAGGAGTGGGACGACACCGACCTCGTGCAGATCGTGCCCAAGGGTCGGGCCCACGCCGTCTACTTCATGTGGGAGGCCGCCACCGGGAACCAGGCGTGCTGGTACGTGAACCTGCAGGAGCCCCTGCGTCGGACGCCGCTCGGCTTCGACACCTACGACCACGAGCTCGACGTGGTGGCGTGGCCCGACCTGTCCGAGTGGTTCTGGAAGGACGAGGAGAAGTTCCTCGAGCGGATCGAGCTCGGCTACCTGACGCGAGAGCAGGGCGCGGCCGTTCGACGCGAGGGCGAGGCGGTCATCGCCGACCTCGAGGCCCGTCGTCCCCCGTTCGACGAGCCGTGGCCCGACTGGCGACCCGACCCGTCGTGGCCGATCCCGTCGCTCCCGGACGACTGGCACGTTCTCGGTACCTGAACCGACCAGATCCGGCCGGTTGCGGTACCGAGAACCCCTCAGTCGCGGTGGTGGCGCACCGCGCACGTCTGCGACGCGGTGCCGAGCAGGGTGCCGTCCTGGGCCCACAGGTGCACGAGGCCGTGGCCATAGCCGTTGGCCACCGCGTGCACCCGCACGTCCAGCAGCACCCACTCGGTGGGGACGATGCGAGCGACGCGGATGGTGTTGTCCAGGCTGCGCCCGCCGGCGCGCTGCCCGAGGGCCTGGCCCACGCCGAACGGGACGTAGTCCCCGACGAGACCGAGCAGCGCGCTGCTGCAGTCCATGCCGGGCACCCGTGCCCACAGTGCCGACCGGCCGGTTCCCGGGGTGCCGTCCATCTGCGAGCGCTGGCGGCCCATGGCGAGGCGGGTCTCGATCGTGGTGTGGATGCGCCCCTCGTGGCCGTCGCGGTGCTCCTGGGGTGGGCAGTCCTCCGGTGACGGGACCTCGGGGCGCTCGGCCCACTGCGGCGCGCCCTCCCACTCCCGGGCGCCGAGGGCGGCGTTGACGGTGAGGATCTCGCTGCCGTCGACGCTGGCCACGACCCGGGCCTGGGTCGTCTGGTGCCCGGCGGAGGCGACGGTCACGTCGTAGTCCACGACGGCGCCCGGGCGGGCGAAGGACAGGTACTGGGCGGTCGCCCACACCAGGGGCCGACCGGTCGAGCCCTCGAGGGCGGCCACGCCGGCCCCGAGGCCGGCGCCGCCGAACAGGAAGTCGCCGCCGGTGGTCAAACGGGGCGAAACGGGCAACCGCCAGTGCAATCCGTCACGTCCAGGCTCCAGACCCAGGAAGGAGGGGGGCTGCATCGAATGAGTCTGGCGTCTGGCGGGAAGTTCACTGTCACACCCCCTGTTCATAGTGAGGACCTATGAAGCAGCAGCTGGCGCTCATCGACCCGCCGAGCAAGGCGTGGAAGCTCGATCGCAAGACGATCGAGACCGGTCGCAAGGGCGTCGCCGCGGCCCGTGAGGCGCTGCGGCAGGCGACCGAGCGGATGCAGCAGGAGTCCGAGGCGGCCTAGGCCTCGACGGTCAAGGCCCGGGCGACGGCGGCGACGAAGCCGAGGCCGTAGCTGGTCTCCTCCTCGTAGCCCTCGGTGAACGGGTCGGGCAGGTAGCCCTGCCAGATCGGGCTCAACCCGGCGAGCAGGACCTTGCCGCCGGCGCGCGCCTCGATCGACCGCCCGAGGGCGTGAAAGCCCTCCCCTGGCACCGACACCACCCGCACCGGACCGAGCGACCACTCGACCAGCTCCACCGGCAGCGGCCGCTCCTGGCGAGCACGGGCCAGCGCCGTCGCCTCCGTCGGCGCCTCGAAGGTGTGGTGGCGCTCGATCGCCGGCCCGCCGCTCGGGACGTCCTCCGCCGAGGACAGCGCGCCGTCGACCGCCTCGGCCAGCTCGGCGCCCAGCTCGTCGGCCTCGGCGAACAGATCTCCGCGGCAGTCGTTGCCCTGGCGGTGGACGTGGTGCGGGTTCACGTCGCCCGAGGCGCCCTGCAGCAGCACGGCGCGCCCGCCGACGCGGCGCTCCAGCGCGATGCGGAACGCACCCACCCAGTCGCTCGACACGGCCAGGCACTCGGGACCGAGCGCGACAGGGTGGATGGAGATGTTGGCGATGATGGCGATGCGACCGTCGGCGCCGAGGACGTCGAGCGCGGTGAACCACGGGTCGTACGGGTGGCCGCGGCGGTTGATCGAGAGCCCCGACGGCAGCGCCCAGCGACCGAAGCGCAACGCGGCGTCGGCCGCGACCGCCTTCGCCTCCGACGCGGCGGCGACGCACCGCTCGACGAGCAGCGCGCGGTAGCCGTCGGGCGTCGGCCAGCCGAGCGCCTCGGTGCCGGCCATGGCGCTGGGGCCGGCGTGGGTGTGCACGCACGACGTCAGCACCGCGGCGCGCCCGAGACCGAGCGCGGCGCCGACGGCGTCACGCACGGGATCGGCGAAGTGGTGCGACATGCCGAGCAGGTCGCACACGAGCAGGCACGCGCCGTGGTGGTCGTCGCCGACGAACACCGCCCGCACCTCGAGGTCGTCGCGCACCTCGTGCGCCACC
>DASUCO010000068.1:0-4818 GCA_036275955.1 Acidimicrobiales bacterium | reverse complement strand
TCCTCGCGCGTGGCCGTGAGCATGTCGAGCCACGGTGAGAGCTCGGCCATCGGCTTCGGGAGGTCGGGCGTCTGGAAGATGAGCAGCGCAACGCACATCTGCATCCACGTCGTCCCCGACTTCACGGGCGTGTCGATAATGATGTCGCCCTCGCGCAGCTCGAAGCCGTCCCACCGAGCACTGTCGGACATGAGCTCCTGGTAGTGGCGCCTCGTCACGCGCCCAGCCAGCCGTGATGGGCCCAGTGCGCCAGGTCGGGCTCGACCAGCTCGGCGACGCGAGCGTCGTAGCGCGGCATGTCGTCGTCGCTGAGCCACTCGCGCCAGCGGCCGCTGCGCCCCTGGTCGAAGAACTGGCTGTTGCTCTTCCAGAGGTCGTGCACGGTGTCCGGGGCCAGCACGTCGGCTCGCTCCTTCATGGCCGTGAACGACGCTGCCGGCACGAGCTCGTCCCACCGATCCTCGGGGACGTCGACGTGGAGCACCTCGGCCAGACGGCGCAGCTGACCCGGCAGATCGGCCTGCAGGTCGCCGTAGTGGAACAGGTGGACGTTGGGCCGGTCTCGACGATCCCAGAACGTCTGCAGGTGGTGGAGCACCCCGGCGAGTCCGCCTTGCACCGTGTCGGGCGGGCTGGTCAGGTCGACCCACGCCCAGAACCGCTCCACCGGGTCCTTGGGTGGTGGAGCGGGCATGTCGGCCGGATCGAGGTCGTCGAGGCCGACGGCGCGCTCGCGCACCTCGATGATCCGCTCGATGTCGGCGTTCGCGAGGTGGTTCTCCCACGAGCGCATCACGTCGCGCGGGTCGCGACCGACGCAGATGTACGTGACGCGAGGGTCGTCGGGCAGGCCGTCGAGCGGCGTGTGGGACTTGATGAAGCGCCGGTGCTGCTGCGCGTCGAGCAGGGCCGTCACCTCATCGATCGACCGCGTGAGCATGTCGAGCCAGGGCGACAGCTCGGCCATCGGCCTCGGCAGGTCCGGCGTCTGGAACAGGACGAGGGCGACGCACATCTGCATCCACGTCGTCCCCGACTTGGCCGGCGTGTCGATGATGATGTCGCCGTCGCGCAGCTCGATGCGCTCCCACCGGGCGCTGTCCTGGATGAAGGACTTGTAGTGGCGCACGGTCACCCCTCGAACGTGGCGGTGCCATTGATCGGAAGCCGGCCCTGCGTCCCGTTGGGGAGATCGATGAGCAGCGGGCTGGCCGGCGCGTCACCGGTGCGGCGCGAGACGAGCACGCGCGTGCCGTCGTAGTCGAGCTGCGCCGGGACCTCGTCGTCCACGTCGACGGCGATGCGGTGGCGCTCGTTGCCGGCGAGGTCGGCGACGACGACCTCCCACGAGCCGACGTCGGGCTGGTTGGTCATGCCGTCGTGGTCCGGGCCGGACAGCCAGGCGATCGTCTCTCCGTCGGGCGCGAGGACGGCGCTGGACACGAACGGCGGCGCGTTGTACTCGAGGTCCTTCGTGGGCGTCCACGCGTCCTCGTCGACCTTGCCGTCGAGGGGCCGGATCTCGACCACCTCGGTGAGATCCGCGGTGCTGGACGTCGCGAGCAGACCGTTCCGGAGCGACACGGTCGACGTGTGGTGCTCCACTGCGTAGCCCTGACCGAGATCCTGCTGCTGGCCGGTGTCGAGGTCGTGGAGGACGATCGCGCCCGAGGGCTCGCCATCGTCCTCGCGCACGCCATACAGGGCGTGCGGCGCGCCCTCGTGCCACAGCAGGTCGTAGAGGACGACCCGGCCGGGCCGCTCGGGGTCGACGATGCGCTGCTCGCCGCCGTAGAGCACGACGAGCTCTCCCTCGACCTCCGCCGCGTACGTGCCGTGCCCGTCGCCGTAGGCGACCGTCACCGTGCCGTCGAGGACGCCGACCGGCTCGATCACACCATCGACGATGCGGCCGATCGTCGTGCCGTCGGCGACGATGATCGGCGCCGTGCCGGGCTCCTGCTCGGTCGTCGTCGTGGTCGACGACGCACGGTCGTCGGTCGGTTCGTCGTCGGTCGCCACCTCGGTGCCGCCGTCCGAGCACGACGCGGCCAGCAGCAGGACGAGAGCAAGTGCGCGGCGCCTGGTCACCGCCGTCGACGGTAGGCGCGATGCTTCCGGCGGTGGCTGACGACCTGTGGGAGCAGAACGCCGGGTGGTGGCAGGAGGGCTTCACCGACGGCGTCGACGCCGAGTACACCGAGCAGATCCTGCCGATGGCCGCCGAGCACCTCGCCGGCGCGCGTCGGGTGCTCGACGTCGGCACCGGCGAGGGGCAGGTGGCGCGGCTGGCGACCCAGGTGGGCGCTGAGCTCGTGGTGGGCGTCGACCCCACCGCCAACCAGGTGGTCGTCGCCCGCCAGCGCGGCGGCGGACCCGCGTACGCGCGCTCGGGTGCGGCGGCGCTGCCGTTCCCTGACGCTCGGTTCGACGCCGTGGTCGCCTGCCTCGTGTTCGAGCACATCCGTGACGTCGACGACGCCATCGCCGAGGTGGCGCGCGTGCTCGCGCCCGGGGGTCGGTTCCTGTTCTTCCTCAACCACCCGCTGCTGCAGACGCCGAGCAGCGGGTGGATCGACGACCAGATCCTCGACCCACCCGAGCAGTACTGGCGCATCGGTCCGTACCTGGTGGAGGACGAGAGCCTCGAGGAGGTGGAGAAGGACGTCTTCATCCCCTTCATCCACCGTCCGCTGTCGCGCTACGTGAACGCGATGGCGGCCAACGGGCTCTTCGTTCGTCGCATGGAGGAGCCGGCACCGCCCGCCGGCTTCCTGGAGCGCGCCGAGGAGTACGAGGCCGCCGCGACCATCCCGCGGCTGCTGTTCCTGCGGGCCGAGAGATCCCCGAAACCGGCCTGATCCGCCCGTACCATCGAGGGGGATGAGCGACACCCCGAGGCCGCAGGACAGCGTCGAGCAGCGGCTCGGCCTGGTGGCCCGGGGCGTCCAGCGCATGGCTGATGCGTTCGGCTCGCTCGAGCAGCGGCTCAGCGGTGTCGCCGACGCCGAGGGCCTGCAGGCGCTGTCGGATCGCACCGACGAGTACCGGGTCCGTGCCAGGGCCGAGGTGGCCGCCATCGGCGAGCGCATCGAGAAGCTGGAGGCCGAGCAGCAGCGCGCCTTCGACCTGCTGCGCGCCATCGGCTCGTCGATCGAGGCCGTCGCCGCCAGGCCCGTGGCGCCCGCGGGCGTCGTCGACCTCTCGGGTCCGATGGATCACCTCATCGAGGCGGTGCGCGGCCTGCGCGACGACCTGACGGTGGCGATCGGGGATCTGCGGGTCGAGACGGCGGCATCGGTGGAACGCATCGTCAACGAGCAGAGCAGCCGCCTGTCACGGCTGCACGACGCCCTGAGCGCGGCACGCGAGTCGCCGACCGTGCCTCGGCTCGATGACCTGCAGCGCGTGCTCGACGAGGTGCTGGCCGAGGTGCGCAGCGTGCACGGCGAGGTTGCGGCGGCGAGCGGTCAGCTGCGCACGGACATCGCCGCCGACGTCGCCGCGCTGCGCGACACGATCGTCCCGCCCGTCCAACCGCTCGCGCCTTCAGTGGACGACGGCCGGCTCGCGGCCATCGAGAACGTCATCGCGTCGCTGCGCGACGAGCTCGCAATCGATCGGCTCGAGGCGAGCATGCGCGACATGGCGCAGGACACGAGCGGTCTGCGCGCCGACGTTCGTCGCAGCTTCGACCGCGTGCTGCACGAGATCAGCACCACCGAGGAGTCGATCAAGGGCGAGGTCCGCGCCATCGACAGCCGGCTGACCGGCTTCGGGGACGACCTGCGCCTGGTGCGCGGCCTGCGGGACGGGCTCGAGGCACTGGCGTCGGGCGTCGACGCCGTGCGGCAGCTGGCGGCGCGCAGCGCCACCTCCAGCCAGATGGGCGAGCTGGCTCACGACCTGTCGACCGTGCTGGCCGAGATCGAGACGGCGCGCAGCCAGGTGCTGTCGGTCGATCAGCAGGTCGGTCGTCTCCAGGCCAGCGCCATCGACCTCCAGCAGGCGGCTCCGGGACCGGACATCGCCAGGGAGGTCGAGGAGCTCGAGCGGACGGTGACCGACGGCATCGCCGACCTCGGCGCTCGCATCGAGGCCATCGCCGAGCGCACCGTCGCCGCGTCGGAGCCTGAGGATCCCCTCACGGCGCGGCTGCGCTCGTTGGCCACCTCGGCCCGGCAGCTGAGCATGGGCATCGCCGAGGACCTCAAGGCCCGGCGGGGCACCAAGAAGAAGCCCCGCAAGCCGGCGCAGCAGCGCTGACGATGTCGTCCGTCGTCCTCGTCACCGGGCTCTCGGGAGCGGGCGGCAGCCAGGCCGCCAACGTGTTCGAGGACATGGGCTGGTTCGTCATCGACAACCTGCCGACCGAGCTGCTCGACAAGGTCATCGACCTCGTGCAAGCGAAGAGCCCGAGCGCCTCGGATGGCGGCGCGCTGCGCTCGCCCATCGAGAAGGTCGCGCTCGTCGTGCGCACCCAGGGTGTGGCCGAGGACCTGGCGGTGGCGCTGCAGACGATGCGGGCCACCATCGATGACGTCCGCGTGCTCTTCCTCGACGCGTCCGATGACGTGCTCGTGCGCCGCTACGAGGACACCCGCCGCCGGCACCCGCGCGGCGAGGGCACCGGCGTCGTCGACTCGATCAAGAGCGAGCGCAAGTCACTCGAGCCGCTCAAGGCGGAAGCCGACGTCGTCATCGACACCAGCGACCTGAACGTGCACCAGCTGCGGGACCGGATCACCGACCTCTTCGGGCACGACGCGCCCCAGAGCGGCATGCAGACGACTGTCATGTCCTTCGGCTACAAGCACG
>DASUCO010000067.1:0-3002 GCA_036275955.1 Acidimicrobiales bacterium | reverse complement strand
CTAGGAATCGAGGTCGCCGCCCGAGGCCTCCTGCACGGACTGCTTGCCCTGGCTGATCCACGGCATCATCCCGCGCAGCTCCTTGCCCACCACCTCGATCTGGTGCTTCTTGCCGGCCTCGCGCAGCTCGTTGAAGCGCTTGCGGCCGCCGCGCGACTCGGCGATCCACTCCTCGGCGAACTTCCCGGTCTGGATCTCGGTGAGGATCGTCTTCATCTCGGCCTTGACCGTCTCGTTGACGATGCGGGGGCCACGGGTGACGTCGCCGTACTCGGCGGTGTCGGAGATCGAGTACCGCATGCCGGCGATGCCCTGCTCGTACATGAGGTCGACGATGAGCTTCACCTCGTGCAGGCACTCGAAGTACGCCGACTCCGGCTGGTAGCCGGCCTCGACGAGCGTCTCGAAGCCGGCCTGCACGAGCGCGGTCAGACCGCCGCACAGCACGACCTGCTCACCGAAGAGGTCGGTCTCGGTCTCCTCCTCGAACGTGGTCTCCAGCACGCCGGCGCGGGCGCCGCCGATGGCGGCCGCGTACGACAGCGCCAGCTCGCGCGCCTTGCCACTGGCGTCCTGCGCCACGGCGATGAGGCACGGCACGCCGCCGCCCTCGGTGTACGTGCGACGCACCAGGTGGCCGGGGCCCTTGGGGGCGACCATGGCGACGTCGATGCCGTCGGCCGGCTTGATCTGGTCGAAGCGGATGTTGAACCCGTGCGCGAAGAACACGGCGTCGCCGCTCGACAGGTTGGGGGCGATGTCCTGCTCGTACACGTCGCGCTGCTCGGTGTCGGGCAGAAGGATCATCACGAGGTCGGCCTCGCGGGCGGCGTCGGCGATGGACAGCACCCGCAGGCCCGCCTCCTCTGCCTTCTTCTTCGAGCTCGACCCCTCCCGGAGGCCGACGCGCACGTCGACGCCCGACTCCTTGAGGTTCAGCGCGTGGGCGTGACCCTGGGAGCCGTAGCCGATCACGGCCACCTTGCGGCCGGCGATGAGGCTCGAGTCCGCATCCTTGTCGTAGAGAACGGTTGCCATGGGATTCATCCTGCCTTGTTGGATCGGACGGGGCGCAGCCGGGCCGGCGTGCGCTCGAGCTTGGGAAGGGCGACACGCCCGGTGCGCTGGAGCTCCACGATCCCGTACGGGCGGAGGAGCTCCTCGAAGTCGTCGATCTTCGTCGGGTGGCCGTCGAGGCTGATCGTCAGCTCGTCGTGCCCGACGCCGAGGATCCGGCCCTCGAACACCTGCACCAGCTCCATGACCTGGCCGCGGGTGTCGGGCGTCGCCTTGACGGTGACGAGGAGCAGCTCGCGCTCGATCGAGTCGTTCGGGTGCAGCTCGCTGATCTTGACGACGTTGATGAGCTTGAACAGCTGCTTGGTGATCTGTTCGATGGGTGACGACTCGGCGTCGACCACGATCGTGATGCGGCTGAACCGCTCGTCGTCGGTCGGCGCCACCGCCAGCGACTCGATGTTGTAGCCGCGGCGGGCGAAGAGGCCGGACACGCGGGCGAGCACGCCGGCGCGGTTCTCGACGAGGACCGACAGGGTGTGGAACGTCTTGGCCATCATCGACCCCCGTCGCCGTGCAGGCCGGCCTGGAACGCGGGGACGACGATGTCGTCGTTGCTCTTGCCGGCCGCGACCATCGGGAACACCTTCTCGCGCGAGTCGGTGCGGAACTCGACGACGACCGGGCGGTCGTCGATCTCGTTGGCCTTGTCGATGACCGGCTGGACCTCCTCGGGCGACTCGGCCCGGAAGGCGACGCAACCCATGGCCTCGGCCCACTTCACGTAGTCGGGGACGTCGTGCGACAGGTACACCTCGCTGTACCGCTCGTCGTAGAACATCTCCTGCCACTGGCGGACCATGCCGAGGTAGGCGTTGTTGAGGATGGCGATCTTCACCGGGATCTTCTCGACGCTGGCGGTGACGAGCTCCTGGGCCGTCATCTGGAAGCAGCCGTCGCCGTCGATGGCCCAGACCATCTTGTCCGGCGCGCCGACCTTGGCCCCGATGGCGGCGGGGACGCTGAAGCCCATCGTCCCGAGACCGCCGGAGTTCACCCACGTGTACGGGTGGCGGAACTTCCAGTACTGCGACGTCCACATCTGGTGCTGGCCGACGCCGCTGGCGACGATGCAGTCCTCCGGCGCCGAGTCGCGCAGGCACTCGAGGACGTACTGCGGCTTGAGCAGGTCGCCGTCGACGTGCGCCTCGTACGCCAGCGGGTAGCGCTCCTGCCAGCCGCTGATCGTCTGCGTCCACGCGCTGCGATCCGGGAACGCCTCGCCGCCGTTGAGCAGGTCGCGCACGGCGATGACGAGCTCCTCGATGACGAGACGGCAGTCGCCGACGATCGGCACGTCGGGCTTGCGGACCTTCCCCAGCTCGGCGGGGTCGACGTCGACGTGGATGATCTTGGCGTCGGGGGCGAACGCGTCGACCTTGCCGGTGACGCGGTCGTCGAAGCGGGAGCCGAGGGCGATGAGCAGGTCGCTCTTCTGCATGGCCGTGACGGCGGTGTAGTTGCCGTGCATGCCCGGCATGCCGAGGGCCAGCTTGTGGTCGTCGGGGAAGGCGCCGCGGGCCATGAGCGTGGTGACGACGTGGATGTCGCACAGCTCGGCCAGCTCGCGCAGGGCCTCGGCCGCACGGGCCTTGAGGATGCCGCCGCCGGCGTAGATGACGGGTCGGGTCGAGGCGAGGATGAGCTTGGCCGCCTCCCGGATCATGCGGGGGTGCCCCTTGGTGTTGGGCTTGTAGCCCGGCAGGTCGACCGAGTCCGGCCACTCCCAGTCCATCGTGTCGGTGAGGCAGTCCTTGGGGACGTCGATCAGGACGGGGCCCGGCCGGCCGGTGGTGGCGATGTGGAACGCCTCCTTGACGATGCGCGGGATGTCCTGGGCGCTCATCACCAGCTCGTTGTGCTTGGTGACGCTGCGGGTGATGCCGACCGTGTCGCACTCCTGGAAGGCGTCGGTGCCGATGGCG
>DASUCO010000066.1:0-4300 GCA_036275955.1 Acidimicrobiales bacterium | reverse complement strand
GACGCTCACCGGGCCGCCCGGCGAGCTGGTCCTCTACCTCAACGGTCGGACATCGGTCGCCGAGGTCGAGCTGGATGGCCCGCCGGAGGCCGTCGATGCCGTGCGGTCCGCCCGCTTCGGCGTCTGAGGGGCTCGAGACCGAAGAACGTCGCACGCGGACCTCCCAGCGACCGCTTGTCTCGACTCGCTCTCGCACGAGTGACGCAGCGTCCGGCGGCTCGTCGATTCAGCGGGCAAGGCGCCGGCGGAACAGCTCGACCAGGCCGACGTGCGCGAGCAGGCTAGGGCCCACGGCCGGCCCGCCGCTGCGGGGCAGCTCCTCGACCGAGATCGACGCCTCAACGCTCGCGCCACCGACACTGGCCTCAGCTGACGCTCTTCCCTGCCGACTCCTGGTCCAGGGTGCCAACATCTCGGGCAACCCCCGCCAGATGCTGAACTGGTCGCCGACGACGCCACGCCGGATTCACGCTCGGCGGGAGCGGGCCCACCGCGCGCTGACTCGCTGCCGCGCTGACGACAGGCGGGCGCCGAGCACGACGGCGCGCTGGTAGAGCCCGACGGGCAGGCGGGACAGCGCGTCGATGATCTTGGCGTCCGCGCCGATGAGCGCCCGGCGCCGGTCGCGCTCGACGGCAGCGAGGATCTGGCGGGCCGCCTTGTCGGCGGTGGTCAGCGCGATCTTCTCGAACGATCCAACCATCCGGTCGACGTCGCCAGCCAGAGCGGTGACGCTGCCGTCGAAGCGGGCGTTCCTCGCGATGTTCGTCTTGATGCCGCCAGGGTGGATGGTGGTGCACGACACCGGCGCCCGCTCGATCTCGAGCTCCATGCGCAACGCGTCGGTGAACCCCCGCACCGCGAACTTCGACGCGTTGTAGGCCGACTGCGACGGCACGCTGATCAGACCGAACACGCTGGAGGTGTTCACGATGTGACCATCGCCCGACGACTTCAGGTGGGGTAGGAACGCCTTGGTGCCGTGCACGACGCCCCAGAAGTTGATGCTCATGAGCCACTCGAAGTCGGCATAGGACATCGCCTCGATCGTCGATCCCAAGGCCACGCCGGCGTTGTTGAACACCAGGTTCACCGTCCCGTGATCGGCGACGACCTGGTCGGCCCACGCGTACACGGCGTCACGCTCTGCGACGTCGACGCGCGCGCCCGACACCTTCACGCCCGACCCCTCGCAGATCGAGACGGTCTCGGCCAAGCCGACGTCGTCGACATCGCACAGCGCGAGGTGCGCGCCCCGGCGCGCCAGCTCCTGCGCGAGTGCGCGTCCGATGCCGGAGCCGGCGCCGGTGATGGCGGCCACCCGACCGTCGAAGGTCTTCACGATGCACGCTCCTGTTCGGTCGTCACGGTCGCGGGCCGGGCGCCGACCACGGCCGGCTCGACGGCTGGGCTGGAGAGCTCGAGCACGCCGTCCTCGATGGCGCCGAGCTTCATGACGCGGTAGTCGCGCAGGTAGCTCTGGTGCACCTGCCACGGAAACCTCGAACCCTGCCGAGGCATGCGGGCCGCGCCCCGCTGGATGTAGCCCGACGACAGGTCGAGCAGCGGCGCGGCCGTGACCGTCGGATCCTCGTTGACCGGCCGGGCCTGGCGATCCCCGGTCCGACGCAGGTGGTTGAGCAGGCGGACGACGTAGCGGCACGTCAGGTCGCACTTGAGGGTCCACGACGCGTTCGTGTAGCCGACGGCGAACGCGAAGTTCGGCACGCCGTCGAGCATCATCCCCTTGTAGGTCAGCGTGTCCGGCAGCTCGACGACCGCGCCGTCGACGACGAGCTCGATGCCGCCGACGAAGAGGAGCTCGAGCCCGGTCGCGGTGACGATGATGTCGGCGTCGAGCTCGGCACCCGACTGCAGCCGCACACCGGTCTCGGTGAACGTGTCGATGTGGTCGGTGACGACCTCGACGGCACCGGAGCGGATCGCCTTGAACAGGTCGCCGTCGGGCACGAGGCACATCCGCTGGTCCCACGGGTCGTATCGCGGGGTGAAGTGGGTGTCGATGTCGTAGCCAGCGGGCAGCTCGCGCCGCACGGCGAAGCGCAGGATCCGCTTGACCAGGTTCGGCCGGCGCCGGCTGAGCTGGTAGGCGGCCTGGGTGCCGATGGCGTGGAGCCAGCGCACGATCGGTCCGCCAACGCGATCGGGCAGGACGCGCTGGACGAGCCCGACCACGGGGTTGCGGCCCGGGAGCGACGCGACGTAGGTCGGCGAGCGCTGCAGCATCGTCACCTGCGCCGCCGTCTCCGCAAGCGCGGGCACGAGCGTCACCGCGGTGGCCCCGCTGCCGATCACGACGACGCGCGCGCCAGCATGGTCGAGATCGTCGGGCCACGCCTGCGGGTGGACGATCGTGCCGGCGTAGCGATCCATGCCCGCGAAGTCCGGCAGGTAGCCGTGGTCGTACCGGTAGTAGCCGCTGCAGGAGAGCAGGAACCCGCACGTGACCTCGACCGCCTCGCCGGTGTCGGTCCGCTGGGCGGTGACGTGCCAGCGCGCGTCCGGGGTCGACCACTCGGCACGGACGATGCGGTGGCGAAAGCGGATGTGCTCGTCGATGCCCTCGTCGGCCGCGGTGTCCTTGATGTACTGCAGGATGGACTCGCCGTCGACGATCATGCGATCACTGGCCCACGGTCGGAACGGGTAGCCGAGGGTGAACATGTCAGAGTCGGAACGGACACCGGGGTAGCGAAAGAGGTCCCAGGTGCCGCCGATCGAGTCGCGCGCCTCGAAGATGGCGTACGAAGCCCAGGGGCAGTCGGCCTGCACGTAGTGCCCGGCGCAGATGCCGGACAGGCCGGCGCCGACCACGAGCACGTCGAGGTGCTCGACCACCGTCGTCGACGACATCACGCGACCGACGTCGCGAGCTTGTCGGTCAGGGACCCCGCCGTGCCGAAGAGCTCCTCGCGCCAGCGCTCGATGAGCTCGTGCGTGTCCCGATCGTCCGGATGGAAGCCGGGGCGGTTGTAGTCGCGCAGCTGGCGCCACAGCGCTCGGCTGACCATCGGCGATCGCGCGAACCGCCGCAGGCCCCGCAGCAGCGTGCGCGGCCGGTACGTCGCCCGATCGCCGAGCAGCGAGACGAGGACGGCGAACGTCATCCCCCCGATGAACGCGACGGTGATCGCGTTCATCGTGCGCCGCCGCATGCGCTCACTACCGCCGACCGCGCGGTACACATCGAACGCCACCGCCTTGTGCTCGGACTCCTCGAGCGCGTGCCAGAGGAACAGGTTCTTCACCTCGTCGTGGCCGAACACGTCCCGAGCCTCGGGATCGCTGAGGATGAGCTCCGCCAGGGCGGCGGTGAAGTGCTCGAGTGCGGCCGTGGCAGCGAGGCACACCTTCGGCGACAGCACCCGCTCACCGAGCTCCACCCCGCGCTTGGTCATGCGCTCGAAGTGCTTCGTCGGGTAGCCGAGCTCGGCGAGGTGGTCGTTGAAGTCGCGGTGCTCACGCCCATGCATCGCCTCCTGGCCGATGAACCCGGCAACGTTGCGCTTGAGCACGGGGTCGTCGATCTGGTCGCGGAAGTGGCGGACCGATCGCACGAAGAAGTCCTCGCCGTCGGGGAAGACCGAGGACAGCGACGCCGCGACGTGGCTGAGGACGAGGTCGCCGTCGGCCCCGAAGTGCCTCGGCACCTCGGACATCGACTCCTCGAAGGAGATTCGACGGGTCGGGACCGTACGTTCGTGCGAGGTGCTGCCGGACATGGAGGCTCCTGTCACCGGGGGGTGTCACGAGTGTAGAGAACCTGAGTGATTCTCTCAACTCCTCAGTTATCGCTACAGTGGCGCACGTGGCGCACGTGGTGCAGGGCAGCCGATCGCGCCGGGGCGAGCAGACCCGGCGGGCCATCCTCGATGCAGCCGTCGCCCGCTTCGCCCGAGACGGCTATCGGGCGACGTCGGTGGCCGACATCGCCCGCGACGCGTCGGTCGGCGGGACGGTCGCGTACACCTACTTCCCGAACAAGGAAGCGCTGTTCATCGCCGCCGTCGACGACGACGCTGCCGCCGTCATCGGTGCGGGGCTGCCGAGCCTCGACGACGAGTCCGGATCCGGCGACTGGCCGTTGCAGCTGATCCTCGACCTCTTCGCGTCCGTCGAGCACCACCCCCTCGCCCGTCGGTTGCTCGGCGGTCTCGAGCCCGAGATCACCTCGCGGGTGCTCGAGATCCCGGCCGTCAACGAGCTGCGCAAGGCGTGCATCGAGCGCGTGCGCGCGGGCCAGCTCGCCGGCGCTGTCCGCACCGATGCCGATGCGACG